>PLZQ01000258.1 GCA_003152225.1 Limisphaerales bacterium
ACGGGAAGGCTCAGGGGACTACCCTTAGGCTCCCACCAGGCTCCCGTCAGGCTCCCATCAGACCCCACTCAAGCGCGGGGGGAGCTGACGCAGGTCACTTCTTATCCCACCGCTGATCTTTGATCAGCTTTTCGGTCTCGGTTTTTGGTCCGAAGGCCGGCGGCAGGAGGCTGTTCCTGGCGAGGTATTCCAGCGCTCCATTCACCTGCTTGACCTGGTCCTTCTTCGCCCCGATTTGGTCAGCAGGCAGTTGCTTTACACTTTGCACGAACGCGTTGGCCATCTGTTCCGCCTTTTGCGTTGTAGCATCGTCCTTTTCGTAAACGAGCGATTCGAGCAGGCGCAACAGTTGGGGGACGGGATTGGCCGGGTCAGCCAGATGGTCGGCGTCCTGGCGAATGTCGGCGGCGATCTGCTTGCGCTTGGTCATGGTCGCTTCGGTGGTGAGCCAGCCGTCGGTGCCGCCATCGACTGCGCGCGGCGGCAGCGGGCGATACCAGATGTTGCGAAACCGGACCGGGTTGCCGTGGTCCTGGAGCGCGAGCGGGCCTTTCTCCGGGAAGGGCTTCCGATACGAGCGCTTCATGTGGCCGGTCGGGCCTTCCAGTTCGGCGTGGTCCTGCGCCAGGACCCCGTTGACGAAGATCGTGACGTAGCCGGGGTCTACGAGCTGGCCCGCTTTGTAGATCGGACGCCGAAAGACGATGTCATAGACCTGAAACTCACCGGGTGGGCGCACGGCGTTGGCCATCGGCGGGTTGACGCCATAGACCGATGCGGCGTGGCCGTCCGCATAGGTGATGTTGTGATACGAGTCCAGCACCTGGATCTCGCAGATGCCCATGAGGAATACGCCGCTGTTGCCGCGGCCTTGGCTGCTGCCCTGGACGTCCTTCGGCTCGGCCCATTCGATGTGCAGTTGGCAATCGCCGAATTGGTCTTTGGTGCGAATTCCCCCGGTCTTCGGTTCGACTTGCATCACGCCATCCTTGGCGAGCCACTGCGCCGGGCCGCCATCCTTCTCCGCTTCCCAGTTGGAGAGATCCGTGCCGTTAAAGAGCACGACCGCGTCAGACGGCGGCTTTCCCGGCTGCGTCTCGGAACTGAAGGTGCCTGGCGTGACGGCGGGCGGCTGGGGTCGGTTCCCGTCGTGCACAGCCCAGGGATGGTGTTCATCCGGCGGGTCGCCGTAGAAGGCCGGCGCCGAGACCGCCGCGCGGCTGGTGTAGTTGAACAGAAGAACAGTGCAGGTCGCTGTCAGAGCCAGAGAAAGTTTCATCGCGCGAGAATGGCTCATCAGGGCGGTGGCCGTCAACCCAACATCAAGCTTCGCTTTTAGGGATTCAAGAGTGGGGACAGCTTGTCCCCGGCACTGGGGCCAGCGGGGACAGGCTGTCCCCGCCCCTTTATTCGCCACGCGCGCCACGAACGAAAAGACTGGCTGACTGGTCTCAGGCATCGCATAACTCGGCGATGGCAGAGCAACTCGAAGTGCGCATCTACGGCGACGCCGCGCTGCCCACGCTCATTTATCTGCCCGGCCTGCACGGGGATTGGACGCTCGTGGGCAGTTTCCGTCGCGCGGTCAGCGGCAGGGTGTGCTTTGTGGAGATGACTTACCCGCGCACGCTTGCCTGGTCGCTAGAAGACTACGCCGAGGCAATTGAAACGGCGCTGGCTGAGCGAGGAATTGTTCGGGGCTGGCTGCTGGGCGAATCGTTCGGTTCTCAGGTCGTGTGGCCCCTCATCGCCAGGAAGCGGTTCCAAGTCGAGGGGGTGATACTTGCCGGCGGGTTCGTCCGGCACCCGATGCGCTGGGGTGTGCGCCTGGCCGAACGCCTGACGGGCGGCGTTTCGCTTTCCCTATTGACGCGCATTCTGTTCGGCTATGCGAAGGTGGCTCGCTATCGCTATCGGCGGGCGCCGGAAGTGCTCGCCAGCATCCAGGAGTTCATTGACCGCCGCACGGAGCTGGATCGGCAGGCGGCGATGCATCGGCTGCGCCTCATCGCGCGGAACGACCCTCGCGCCGTTGCCCGAGAGACGAAGCTGCCCGTCTATGCCATCACCGGGCTGGTTGATCCGGTCGTGCCCTGGTGGTTTGTGCGTCCCTGGCTGAAGCGGAACTGCCCCAGCCTCCGCGAGTACAGGATCGTTGGCCGTGCCGACCACAACGTGCTGGGCACCGGTTCCCGGTTAGCCGCCGCACACGTCTTGCGTTGGATGGGAGCCGATCAGGGCTGCTTCGCTTCGACCCAGCGCGCCAGCAGCCAGAGCAAATCCGACAGCCGGTTGAGATAGACTACGATTTCAGGATTGTGGAGCTGGCCGGCTTCCTGCAAACCGCACGCGCGCCGCTCCGCGCGCCGGCAAACCGTCCGCGCGAAGTCGAGCGCCGCCGAAGTCGGGTTGGCCCCCGGCATCGCCCAGCCCTTCGCGGAGACCTTCGCCGCCTCCAATTTCGCAATCCACTTATCCAGCGAGGACGTCATGACCGACGTTACGAGCGTATGACCGTCCTCGACGTAGCGGGGCAGATCGTCCACTGCCGTAGCCAGTTCCCCCATGAGCCGCACGAGGTCTCTTTGGGTCGCTTCCAGGTTGTCCCGCAGGGGGCCGGGTTGAGCCGCAGCGCGAGCCAGCCCGATAGCTGCGTTCAGCTCGTCCACCGCCCCGTAAGCTTCCACGCGCGGATCGCATTTGGGGACCCGGCGGTTGTACATCAACGCCGTCATGCCCTGGTCCCCGCCTTTGGTAACGATACTCATAGTGCTATAAGATTGATGACGCCGTGCGGCGCTACAACGCAAATTCGGTTCTCGGCTGCCAATGCCCGGACAGGGTTAATTCATGAAGCCGGCAACGTCGGGGCGGGGACGGCCTCGTCCCCGTTGAATTTACGAAGCTCCGGGGACGAGGCCGTCCCCGCCCCTTTCATGAATTCGTCCTGGCGCCCGGATTTCACGCGCCTTGCTCCACCGCGCGCTTGTAGGCCAGCAAACCGTCCACGATGGCTCGTGCCATCTTTTGCCGATACTCCGAGGTGAAGATCTTCCTGCCTTCCGCGGGATTCGACATGAAGCCGGCCTCGATCAGCACCGCCGGCATTACCGCGTCGCGCAGCACGGCAAAACGCGCCCGGCGCACTCCGCGGTCGGCGACGGCCAGGTTCCGTGTCAGCGATTTCTGCACCTGGTAGGCCAGGAAGAGGTTCTGGTCGTTGTATTGGTTGCCCGTGAACCAACCCGCGCCCGCGCCTTCCCCGCGCGCATTGGTCGAACTAGCGCCGACCGGCGTCAGGCAATACACTTCCGCGCCCTGGACGGTGCTGCGCCCGGCGTCGGCGGCATTGAAGTGCAGGCTGACGAACAGGTCCGTGCCCCGGCGCTTGGCCAATTCCGGGCGGGTCGGCAGATCGACGAAGGTGTCAGTGGTGCGCGTCAGCGTCGCTTTTATTCCCGCGCGCGCCAGTTCCGAGCGCACCTCCTGCGCCAGCAGCAGGGTNNTGGCCGGGATCGAGGCAGATCGTTCTAATCTTCGTGCCTGATTGGGCTCTCGGTGGCGATAGCAGCGGCCGTAGCGTCCGGTCCACGTCGAGTTGCGCTACGCAGAGCGACCTATAGCGGGCCACTACGGGAAGCAGCAGCCACACCTGGACCCCGTTGATCTGCGCCTCGCGTGAATCCACGGTCATCACGAGCTTCGAGCCGTTCCTGCTCAGTAGGATTGTCTCTTCTGGCTTGAGCCAGCGAGAATTAAATCCATTGGCTTTGGCCCAATCGACAAGCCGAACGTATGACGGCGCGGAAACCTGCACCGCCTCGGCATCGCGCCTGGCCCCGAGCAGAGCCAGCAACACCAGCAGGCAGAAGGTCATCGCCGATTTCATGCCCGCGAACTCTGCAGGTCGAGCCGGCCTTGTTCAAGCAAAGAGCGACGCGGCTGAGTAGCGCATTGGCGCGTTGCGTGGGGATCGGCTGTCATTTGCTCAGAACACGATAGACGAGGAACATTTCATCGCCTTGCCGCCGCGCTGACTTCAGCTCGAGTTGCGTTGCCTGGGCCAGGCTGCCGGCGCCCACGCCGTCGGCGATGGTCGGCGCCGACCGGCCGCCAAAGACGCGGGGACACACCGTCACGTGGAGTTGGTTGACCATGCCGGCACGGAACATGGCGTCGTTAAGCTCGGCGCCGCCTTCGCAAAGGAGGCGTCTGACGCCCCACTTCGCGCGCAGCCAGCGCAGTGTGCGGGAGAAGTCGATCTCCTTCGCGCCGCATAGCTTGACTTCCGCGGCGACAGCGCGCAGCGCTTTCAACCGCGCGGCGGTCGCGCGGCGAGTGGTCAGGATAATGATCGGAGAGAACCGGTGTTTGAAGACCTCGGCGTCCGGGTCCACGGTGCCGGAGCGGCTCACGATGATGCGCAAGTTGAACTCAGCCAGCCCGCGCTTTAAACGCAGGCGGCGGTATTTCGCGGGACCTGGCCCCAGGTTGATCGCGTTCAAGTCCGCGGTGCGCGCGCCGGTCATCACGGCATCGGCGGTGGCACGCAGTTGGAGCAAATGATCCTGATCGCGCGGGCTGCCGAATGAGGAGACGCGACGGTTGGCGGTGGCGATCTTGCCATCGGCAGTCATCGCCATATTGACGAGGACGAAGGGCAGGGGAGCCGGTGGATGAGAATTGGCAGCGGGTTGCTTCATAGGATAAGCATCGCATCGCCGTAGCTGAAGAAGCGATAGCGCTCGCGAACGGCGGCGACGTAAGTGGTTAGCATCACCTCTCGCCCGCGGGTGTCGTTCGGAGCGGCGAACGCGCTGACTAGCATCAGCAGCGTGGAGCGCGGCAGGTGAAAATTGGTCAGGAGCGCGTCCACCACTTTGAAGTCATAAGGGGGGAAAATGAAAATACGGGTCTTGCCGGCGCCCGGAGCCACGGGGGTGTGCGATGGGTCAGCGCTGCGGGCCGCGAGCGTTTCCAGCACGCGGACGCTGGTGGTGCCGACGGCAACCACACGGCGGCCCGCGCGCTTCGCTTCGTTGATGGCGCGCGCGGTCTCCTCGCTCAGCTCGTAACGCTCTTCGTGCATGGTGTGCGCCGCCAGGGTTTCAGCCTTGACGGGCGCGAAGGTCCCTGGCCCGACATGCAGCGTGAGAAAGCGCACCTGCACGCCGCGCGTGGAGATTTCGGCCAGCAGCGATTGCGTGAAATGCAAACCGGCAGTCGGGGCCGCGACCGAGCCGGCCGGCTCCGCGAAGACGGTCTGGTATCGATCGCGATCCTCCTCCATGCGGCTCGTGTCCGAACGAGTGATGTAAGGAGGCAGCGGCACTTCGCCCAGCGCGTCGAGCAGCTCGGCGATGTTCGGCGCGCCTGCGAAGCGCAACCGCCGATGTCCTTCGTCATTTGTTTCGAGCACAGTCGCGCTCACCGGGCTACGCTGTCCGCGCTTGTCCCGGAGGACAATCTGTGTCCCCACTCGCGCTCGCTTGCCCGGGCGCAGCATGGCCCACCAATCGTTCGCGCCATTCTCCTCCAGCAAGAGTATTTCAAACTGTCCCTCGGTGTGAGCGTTTGTGCCGCGGAGCCGAGCGGGGATCACCCGCGAATCGTTGAGCACTAACAGATCGCCAGGACGCAGGTACGCGAGTAAATCGCGAAACCGCCGATGTTCGACCTGGCCGGAGTCGCGATGTAAAACCAGCAGGCGAGACTGGTCGCGCTGAGGCGCGGGCGTCTGCGCGATCAACTCCGGCGGCAGCTCATAATCGAAATCCGCGGTTCGCATGGGGCCAAAGCATTATTCCAAAGCGCAAGGGTTACAAGGGCGCAAATCGCGTCGGCAGAAGAACCGTGATCGTCGCCAAACAATCAGTGTCCCAGCCGATTTCGCATCCGTGCGAAGAGTATGTGCCTGGATGAGCCCAGTCTCTGGAGTTCAGCTACCTCAGGTAAGACAGGGCCGCTTGGCGCTTTGGTTCCGCTAGCCGAGCGCCAGATCTCCTCCAGTGCTGCGCTAGACGTACACGATACGTACGCCATCCGTACACGATACGTACAATATCCGTACACGATCCGTACACCTTGCGTACACTATCCGTACGCCATCCGTACACGATCCGTACGCCATACGTACACCATAGCAACGCCAGAGTATCTGGCTTGCATCACCGGATTGCCTCCGTCGGCGGGCTCGGCTGACCATCTCAGTATTTCGGCAATGCCGGAGATCGGCGCGCCGGACCGGCAATACTGGCCGAATAGGCATTGCGAGGAGGCTCAAGCGGCGTATAGTGACCTCGGTTCTGTTCACAAGGGGGAGGCCGAAATTGTGAATAACTTTTGAATAAAAAGTGCTGAAAGCTGTTGACTGGGTGGGGGCGAGTGGGTAAAAGTGGGGCGTTGTGGGGCGAAAGTGATACTCCGTTCCACTGTGAATAAGAATGGAATTGAACGAGACAACAGAGCCGAAGTGCTACAACTCCTTGTATGAGCATGGAGTGGATGAGAAGCGGCGCGTTCAGATTCCGGCCAAGTGGCGGCCATCCAAGGAGAGCACGGAGCTGACGCTGGTGCTGTGGCCCAAGGCGAAAGAGGGCCCATGCATCCGCGTGTTGCCGCCGCCGCAGTTAGCGAAATTGATGCGGGAAGTGGATGCGATGCCGAACAGCGATCCGAGCAAAGTCGTGCTGAAGCGATTCATCGGGAGCGGGTCCGTGCAGGTGACGCTGGACAAGGGCGGGCGCATTTGTCTGCCGGACAAGATGGCGAAGGAGGCGGGGATCGAGAACGAAGCGGTGCTGGTCGGGTTGCTCGACCGGTTCGAGATTTGGAGTCCCGCCCGCTACGAGCATGTGAAGGCGTCGGACGCCATCATGGCGCAAGAAGCATTTAAACTGATGGAGTGATCTATGAGTCTCATCAGATTACTGACGACGGGTAGAAGTTTGGTAAACATTCGCGATGGGGAGAGCCCCTACCAGGTGACCAGCCAAAGGCTGCTGCCCCACTTCGGCGCGAGACAGAATCCATTTAGCAGCAGCGCCAAAGCGGAGCCGTCGCCAACGGCACGCTGCTCGCCGCAAGCGCACACACCGAAAGTCGCGCTGCCCGCGATGCGCGCCACCCCGGCTTTGGGCGGTGAGCCGAAAGCCGCACCGAAGAGCGGACTGGCACGCCGGGCAGCGTCGGCCAGCTCCCGGTTCCGCGGTCTAATCGCCGTGCTGCGGCGCTGGGCTGCCGCGCTCGTGGACGAGTGCAAGGCGAAACTGGCCAGGCTGTTTGCGCGCCGTCGCTCCAAGGCGGCGAAATCGGCCATCCCGCGGTTCGACAAGCCGGCGGTGCAAACGGAGCTGTCGCTGGACAAGATCAAGGTCCTGCGAAACGACTTGAGCGATGCGGACCTGGAAGTCATTCCAGCCAAGGCGCCGGCCTTGCCGACAGCGCCAGCCATGCCGGTGGTCGAAAAGCCGGTCGTCGCGGAAGACTCGAGCACGCGGGTGACGGAGCACGTCGTTGGCGCGAGCAAGACTTAATCGGATCAGGACCGATGAAAGGTGCCAGAATTTACTCACAGCCCGGTGATGGTGGCGGAAGTGGTGGCCGCGTTGAGGCCACGGCCCGGCGGGCGGTACGCGGACGGGACCATCGGTGGCGCTGGACATGCGGCAGCCATTTTGGCCGCGAGTTCGCCGACTGGATGGTTGTACGGGTGCGATCGCGATGGCGCGGCCATTGAGGCGGCGCAGGCGCGGTTGGCGGAGTTTGCGGGGCGGTTTGAAATCCGCCAGGTGAATTTCGCGGAAATGGCGGACTGGGTGCCGCCAGCCAGTTGCGATGGCGTGTTGCTGGACCTGGGCGTTAGCTCGCCGCAACTGGATGAGGCGGAGCGCGGGTTCAGCTTCCAGCAGGANNAGCTGGCGAAGATTTTTTGGGAACTGGGCGGGGAGCGCGAGTCGCGGCGGTTTGCGCGAGCGATAGCGCGGGAGCGCGAAGTCCGCCGGTTTGAGACGACGCGCCAGTTGGCTGGGTTCATCGAGCGGTTGGCGCCACGGCGCGGCGCGAAGGCGCATCCGGCGACCAAGGTGTTTCAGGCCGTGCGGATGACCGTGAATGATGAAGTGGGTTCTTTGCAACAGGGCTTGGCAGGGGCGCAGAAGATTTTAAAGCCCGGCGGACGACTCGCGGTCATTACCTTCCATTCGCTGGAGGATCGAGTCGTGAAGGAATTCGGGCGCGCGCGGGCGCGGGATTACACATTTCCCGGGGACATTGATATCCCGGAGCTGCGCCAGCCGTGCGCGCCGGAGCTGAAGTGGGTGGAGCGCAGAGCGCTGCGGGCGGGTGAGGCGGAAGTGAAGGCGAACCCGCGCAGCCGCAGCGCGCAGTTGCGGGTGATGGAGAAGCTGGGTGCTGAGTGACCTGTGTTAGGCCACGAAGAGTAAGTGAGAACGTGAGAATGATATGGCGCGGAATCGAAAATACCAGTCGGCGGCAAGCCGGTTCGGGCCGGCGTTAAAGGCGTTCCTGCTGTGTCTGCTGATCGGCGGGTCGGGGCTCGGTTACGTCTGGCAGAAAGACCAGATCTCGCAACTCGGCCAGCAGATCAAGAAACGTGAGCTGCGCCTGGGCGACCTGGAGAACCAGAACGACAAGCTGCGCAAACAATTGGCGCAGATGCACTCTCCGCCTTACCTGGAAAGGCGCATCCAGGATTTGGGCCTGGGCCTGGTGCGGCCCCAGCAAAACCAAGTGTTGCAGTTGACCGAGCCGGAGCGCGAGACGCTCCGGCCCCAGCGCGAGCGGCAATACGCCGCCCCGCGCGAAGCCGCGGCGGAGCCGAAGGGTTAAATGAAGCTTTTGCCGCCGCCCGCGACGCCGTCGGATGAGGAACCGATCGCCGCGGGCGGCCGGTGAATTTCCAGGAACGAGATGAGTCAGGAACGCGACGAGTGAATTGAGCGGGACAGGTTAATATGGCGAAACAACTGCTATACCGAAGGCTGGGGATGCTGGCGCTGCTGCTGGGCCTGGCCTTTGCCGTGCTGGTTTACCGGCTCGTCGATTTGCAGATGCTGCGCTACCAGGAACTGAGCCTCAAGGCACGGACCAACACGCACAAGGAATACCTTTTGGAACCGCGCCGGGGCGACATCCTCGACACAAAAGGCAACCTGCTGGCGACCAGCGCCTTCGTGAAGACGGTTTGCGCCGATCCGGCGCTGATCGGCAATCGCCAGACCGAAGTGGCCCGCACGGTGGCGCCGTTGCTGCAAATGAGCGAAGGCGATTTGCTCCAGCGATTGACGCCGCGCCTGGTGCGAAACACCAATGGCACCATCACCACCAACCACTACGTAGTGCTTAAGCGCAAAGTCCAGGCGGAAACCTGGCAGAAGCTCCAAATGGCGATGACCAATCTCTCCTTCGGGTTGGAGGAGAAGCAATTGCCCCGGGGCGAACGGGAGTTCTATCGCGACCTCCGGCGGGGGGCGATCTATGTCGAGCGGATGGACGACCAATTACGGGTCTATCCCAATCAAGCCCTGGCGGCGCACGTGTTGGGCTATGTCGGCATGGACGAGCGCGAGGTCAACGGCCAAAAGCTGCTGGTGACCTCGGGCAAAGACGGCCTCGAGCGTTGGTTTGACACCAAGCTGGCCGGCGTGCGCGGCTGGCGGGTGACCGAAACGGACCGGCCGGGGCGGGAACTGGTTCCCCTGCGGGAACAGGAGGTGGAACCACGCGATGGATTGAACCTGGTGCTCACCATCGATTCGGTGGTGCAGAATATTGTCGAGTCCGCGCTGGCTGAAGCGAAGGAGAAGCACACGCCCCTGAGCATTTCGGGGATCGTGGTGCGCCCGCGCACCGGGGAGATTCTGGCGATGGCGACGCTGCCGAACTTTGATCCGAATAATCCCGGCGCCTCCCCGGCGGACGCCCGCCGCAACCGGGTGATCGCCGACATAGCCGAGCCGGGCTCCACATTCAAAACCGTGGTGGTCTCCGGCGCCCTCAACGAGGGAGTGGTGCGGCTGAGCGACACGTTCGATTGCGAACAGGGCCATTTTCATTTCGCGGGCCGGGTGCTCCACGACCACGAATCCTATGGCGTGCTCACCGTGGAAGGCATCATCACCCATTCATCGAACATCGGCGCGGCCAAGATCGGCATTAAACTGGGCGAGAACCGGCTCTACGACTATATCCACAACTTCGGCTTCGGGACGCGGACCGGGCTGCCGCTCCAAGGGGAGATCAGTGGGATCGTGCATCCGGTGAAGCGATGGAGCAAGGTGTCGATCGCCCAAATCCCGATGGGCCAGGGCATCGCGGTGACGAGCCTGCAAATGATGATGGCGGTGTGCGCCATCGCCAACAAAGGGGTGCTGATGCAGCCGATGCTCGTGGACCGGTTGGAGGATCGGGACCACGTCGTGAAGGTTCAGTATTCTCCGCAGCGCGTTCGGCGGGTGATCAGCGAAGCGGCGGCCGAGCAGATGGTGACCGCGCTCAAGACCGTGGCCTCGCCGCAAGGCACCGCGCCGAAAGCGGCGCTGGCGCATTACACTGTGGCCGGCAAGACCGGCACGGCGCAAAAATCCGGTGGCGCCGAGGGCTACCTCAAGGGCAAGTACTTCGCCTCGTTCATCGGCTTCTTTCCCGCGGACAATCCCGAGCTCTGCATCTCCGTGGTCATGGACGAACCGAAACAAGGCTATTACGGCGGCCAGATCGCGGCCCCGGTGTTCAAACAAATTGCCGAGGCGGCGGCCGATTACCTGAACATTCGGCCGGAAGACGGCGGAGCCGCACCCATATCGAGTACGACGGCGCCGGCCCTGGATAACCGCGCGGTGAAAACCGCCGCCGCGCGATCGCAGTGAAGACAACCCAACCATGAAAGGCTAACATGAACTCGCTACCGTTCATTTCTCACCATCTCTTTGTGGAGGCCGTTGCCAGCGAGGGCCGCGCGCACGCGAGACCGGCGCGCCACGACCGGCCTGCTGTCGAGCTGGCAGACCCGGTCACTGTCATTCCGTTGGAATTGCTCGAGGACCGGCAGCCGTTGCCGGCCGGCGCGACCCACCCGTTGTGGATCTCGGCCAGCCAGGCACGAGGTTGACCCGGCGGCGAAGGTCGCCGAAGGAAGGGATTGAAGGTTTGGATGGAAGCTCGTTCATTAAAGTTTATCGCTACTGCCTGCGCCGGCGAACTGTTGAGTGGTTCGCCGGAAACGCGCGCCCTCCGCGTCTGCACGGATTCGCGCCGGGTACAGGCCGGCGACTTGTTCCTTGCACTGCCGGGCGGGCGATTCGACGGCCACGATTTCGTGCGACAAGCTGCGGAGAAAGGGGCGGTCGCGGTCGTCGTCGAGCGCCAACGGGTGCCGGCGGGCTGGACCGGCTGCGCGCTGATCGCCGTCGCGAACGTCCGGGCTGCTCTCGGCCAATTGGCCGCAGCGTATCGGGAAGAGTTTACGTTGCCGCTGGTGGTGGTCGGCGGTTCAAACGGCAAGACGACCACCAAGGAACTGATAGCGTCGGTGCTGCGGCAGAAACTTGCCACGCTCTGGAGCGAGGCCAGTTTCAACAACGATATCGGCGTGCCGCTGACGTTGTTGCGGCTGGAGAAATCGCATCAGGCGGCGGTGCTCGAAGCCGGCACCAACCATCCCGGCGAGCTGGCGCCGCTGCTGAAGATGATACGGCCGAACTACGGCGTGATCACCTGCGTCGGCCGCGAACATCTGGAGTTTTTCGGCGACTTGGCGGGCGTGGCCCGGGAGGAAGGGTGGGTGGCCGAGTTGCTGCCGGCGGCCGGCAAACTCTTTGTAAACGGCGACGATGCAGTGGCGGGCTCCCTGACGGAGCGCACGCGCGCGGGGGTGGTGCGGGTGGGATTCGCGGCGGGCAATGACTGGCGCGCGCACGGGTTGCGCCTCGACAAGCAGAGCGTGAGGTTTCGGGTGGATGGGCCCGGAGCCGATTTTGCGGGCGAGTACCGGATCAATGTGCTTGGCCGCCACCAGGTGGTGAACGCGCTGTTTGCCATAGCCGTCGGAAAGGAACTCGGGTTGAGCCGCGCGGAAGTTGCCCAGGGTCTGGCCGAATGCCGGCCGCCGAAGATGCGGCTGGAGCTGTGGGAAGCCGGCGGGGTGCGCGTGCTGGACGACGCCTACAACGCGAACGCGGATTCGGTGGGCGCGGCGCTGCAGACCCTGCAGGAGCTGCCCTGCAAGGGCCGGCGGGTGGCTGTGCTTGGGGATATGGCTGAGTTGGGAGCCCACAGCGAGGCGGCGCACGCGGAAGTTGGCCGGCGGGCCGCCGAGTTGGGCGTGGCCCAGTTGTTCGCGGTCGGGAAAATGGCCCCGATCATGGCGCGCGCCGCACGGGACGCCGGACTGAACCGGGTCTTTGAATTTACCGATGTGGAAACCGCCGCGGCGGCAGTGAAAAGTTTTGTCAAGAGCGGCGACCTGGTGCTGCTGAAGGCCTCGCGCGCCACACGGCTGGAACGGATCGGGGACGCGCTGCGAGCGGGCGAGGCCGCACGAAGAGACTGAATGTTCTACTATTTGAGCCAATATTTGCTGACGCTGTCGGCGGGGACCGAATGGGCCGACCGTCTATCCTCGTTGCGGCTATTTCGGTATATCACCTTTCGCAGCGCCGGGGCGGCCTTGACGGCGCTGGTCTTAAGCTGGTGGCTGGGGCCGACCGTCATTGCCTGGCTGAGGCAGTTGAAATTCGGCCAGGAGTACGCGGACAAAGCGGAAGCCGGGGGCGGCCTGGCGGCCCGGATTCTGAGCAAGAAGGGGACGCCGACGATGGGGGGCATTTTGGTTGTGGTGGTGTTGAATCTCACGACGCTGCTCTGGGCCCAGTGGAACACACTCGTGCAATTAACTCTGCTGTCGGTGGTCGTGCTCACCGGGCTGGGGTTCTATGACGATTATGCCAAGATCAGCCAGCAGAGCAGCGGCGGCGCCCGCTTTTATGTCAAACTCGGCGTGCAGGGCGTGCTCGCGTTGTTCATCGGGCTGTATCTGTGGCACATTCCTTCCACGCGGCAGCTCATTACGGATATCATGGTGCCGTTTTACAAGAATCCGGTCCTCACCGGTGCCGGCGTGGTGGGGCTGGTGCTGACGATCCTGACCATCGTGGGCAGCTCGAACGCGGTGAACTTGACGGACGGCCTCGACGGGCTGGCGATCGGCTGCACGCTCATCGTCTCCTTTGTCTTCCTGGTGCTGACCTACCTGGCGGGCAACAAGACCGCCTCAGCCTATTTGCAGATTCCCCATGTGGTGGGGGCGGGAGAGCTGACGGTGTTTTGCGCGGCCATGATCGGCGCCGGGCTGGGCTTCCTTTGGTTCAACTGCCATCCCGCGCAGGTCTTCATGGGCGACACCGGTTCACTGGCTTTGGGCGGCGCCTTGGGCATCGTTGCGGTCCTGATTCATCAACCGCTGGTGCTGGTCATCGCGGGCGGAGTCTTCGTGATGGAAGCCGCGTCCGTGATTCTTCAGACCGGTTGGTATCGCTACACGAAGCGGCGATATGGCACCGGCGCGCGCATCTTCCTGATGGCGCCGATCCACCATCATTTCGAGAAAAAAGGCTGGTATGAATCACAGGTCGTGATGCGATTCTACATTCTGGGAGTGCTCTGCGCCGTGGTGGCGTTGAGCACACTCAAGATTCGGTAAAATGCTGGAACTGGAAAACAAACAGACTCGGGTCGTTAGCTTAGCCGGCAGCGGCCACACGGAGTGCGGGTTTCGTGGTGCCGGAACGTTGCTCTTGAGACAGGTCAGGCTCGCCTTCGCCCGGCGCGAAGCCGGCGAGCCAATTCGCGCCGCCGGTGGCCTGTTTTCCTCCTTGCGCCAGCGCGGGATCGTTGCTAGAAGCAGAGGCAGAAGCGGCGAAGAAAGCGACTTCAGGCGACGCAGAAATGCTTGCACCGGCTTGTTCGAGTCGGGATCAGTTTCGAAACCACCAGCCTCGCGGTGAAGTCATTTGCCAAGCAACGAAATCAATAGGTAGGGGTATCCGCGGCGACACCCCCAACATAAATGGTAAAACAGCGACAGCGCGACAGTGAAGCGACCAGCGGCACATAACGATTTTGCACCGGGGCCTTATGAGGAAAAACCTCGGAGCGAAGCGAACACATTCAACCAAGACCTCAATAAAAACAGGCGCAATAGCGCCATTTGAAAATGAACAACCAAAATCAACTCAGTTCACTCGGCTCCGCTTTGGAGCAGAAAAACAAGGGCCGTGCCCGCGTTAAGATCGCGGTCTTTTTCGTCCTTGCCATTCACGGCGTCGGCCTGATGGCCTTGCTGATGCAAGGCTGCGGTCAACCGAAAGAGCCGGCTGCGCCAACGGAGACCACGATTAGCAACCCTCCGCCGGCGTTCGTTGAGACAACCAATCCGCCAGAGACGACCAGCACTCCGCCCGTAGTGGCCACCGCCCCCGTGGCGCCAGTCGAGCAGGTCGCGCCGCCAGTCGCGCCGGCGGGCAGCACCGAATACACCATTGCCAAAGGAGATACCCTCGCCACGATTGCCAGGAAGTCTCATGTCTCGGTCAAGGCGCTCACTGACGCGAATCCTGGCTTGGTACCCACCAAACTGAAGATCGGACAGAAGGTGCAAATCCCCGCCGCCGCCGCTTCGAGCGCCCCGGCAGCGGCCGGAATCGCGCCGGTTGAAAGCGCCAGCGCCAGCGCCAGTGGCCAGCAGACCTACACGGTGAAGTCGGGCGATAACCTGACGAAGATTGCCGGGCACATCGGCACCACCGTCAAGGCCTTGCGCGCCGCCAACGGCTTGAAGACCGACAGCATCAAAGTGGGCCAGAAACTCAAGATTCCCGCCAAGGCTTCGGCTCCAGTGACGGCTCCAGTTGTGCCGGTTGAACCCGCGCCGACCACTCCGCCGCCTACGACGACGCCCACGCGGTAGAAGCCTCTCCGGATACCGGGTGATTTCCGCCCGGTGTTCGGCGCTGATGCCGGTAAATGAAAGTGGCCATCACCATCCTGGTTTTCTGCGTCGCTGCCCTGCTGGCGCTGGGGATGGTGATGCTCTACAGCGCGAGCATGGCGGACGTGACGCGCCACAACGCGGTCGTAGCGCAAGTTGGCACGCGGTATCTGATGATGCAGTTGGTGTGGTGCGCGCTTGGGTTGGCGGCTTGCGTGGTTGCGACGCTCGTGGATTACCGTTGGCTCAAGCGGATTTGGTGGTTGCCGCTGGGTGTTTCCTTGCTGCTGCTGGCGTTGGTGTTGGAACGGCCTGAGATCAACGGTGCGCGCCGCTGGTTCAGCTTTCACGGCATGCACTTTCAGCCGTCGGAGTTTGCCAAAATCGCACTGATCATCGCGCTGGCTTGGTACGGCGAACATTACCAGCGCCAGATGCCTTTGCTGAAACGCGGAATACTCATTCCGAGTCTGTTGATCGGGGTAACGATGGTGCTCATCCTGATCGAGCCGGACGTCGGCAACGGGTTGCTGCTGGGGGCAGTGAGCGGCAGCCTGTTGCTGATCGCGGGCATCCGCCTGAAGTATTCCCTACCACCGGTCCTCATCGTTGCGCTCGCGGCCGGCGCATACATCTACCACAGCCAGATTAAGCTGGAGGCCCTGCACCAGCAAGGCCAGCGCGGCTCGATGCGCGCCGAGCGCATTTACTCCTGGCTGCATCTGGAGGAGACCCGGCGGGGTAAAGGGTTGCAGGCATACGAGGCGATGGTCGCGCTCGGGAGCGGCGGCCTGACTGGCAAAGGCCTGGGCGATGGCCGCCAGAAGCTCGGCTTCGTCCCGGAGCACCACACCGACTTCATCTTCTCAATCATCGGCGAGGAACTCGGGCTGATCGCGACCCTGCTGGTGATTGCGGCGTTCGTGGCCATCGTCTTTAGCGGCTTGTATATCGCGATGCAGGCTTGCGACACGTTCGGATTCCTGCTCGGCGCGGGGATAACCTTGCTGATTGGCTTGCAGGCCTTCATTAACATCGGCGTGGTCACGAACACCTTGCCGAATAAAGGCCTGCCGCTGCCCTTTATCAGCTACGGCGGTTCGAATTTGCTGATGATGCTGGTGAGTGTGGGTCTCTTGCTCAGCATCGCGCGGCAGGCGCGCGAACTCAGTGCTGATAGTTGGCAAATGTCGGTGGGGGCGGACGCCGCGAATCCGTTTGCCCGGCGGACACAGCCTCAAGCATGACGCCATTATCCCAATCGCCGGTTCGCGTGGCCATCGCCTGTGGTGGGACAGGCGGGCACCTCTTTCCGGGTTTGGCGGTCGCCGACCAGCTTGTGCGACGCGGTTGTGAAGTCATGCTGCTCATCTCGCCCAAGGACGTGGATCAGCAAGCCGTCCAGGGTGTTACTGGCATGCAAATCGTTACGCTGCCCGCGGTCGGCTTGAAACGCGGCGGGGAACTCGCCTTTGTCCGCGGATTCATCCAATCTTACCGCGCGGCGGCGCGACTGTTCAAGTCTCGCCCCCCGCAGGCCGCCCTGGCGATGGGCGGCTTCACTAGCGCGCCGCCGATCCTGGCCGCCCGGCGGGCTGGCGCGCGCACGTTTCTGCATGAATCCAATTCGATTCCGGGGCGCGCGAACCGCTGGCTGTCTCGGGTGGTGCAACGCGCGTTTGTCGGCTTCCCCGCGGCGGGTGGCCGTTTGCATAATCGCAAAGTGACGGTGACCGGCACGCCGGTGCGCGCTGGCTTCCACGCCCGCGAGGCGGCTGCTTGCCGGACGAGGCTGGGTCTTGACCCGGCACGCCCCGTCCTGCTCGTAATGGGCGGGAGCCAGGGCGCGAGCGGCATCAACGAGCTGGTGCTTCGAGCCCTGCCATTGCTTGCCGGCCGCGCTCCCGATTTGCAGTGGCTCCATCTGACGGGCCCCAGCGACACGCAGAAGATGAGCCAGGCTTACGCCGCGTCGAAGCTGAAGGCGGTCGTGCACCCGTTCTTTGCCGAGATGGATGTGGCGTTGGGCGCGGCGACCGCCGCGGTCTCGCGCGCGGGCGCTTCCTCGCTCGCCGAACTCGCGGCGATGCGCGTGCCGGCGGTGCTCGTTCCCTATCCGGCCGCCACGGACAATCACCAGTTTTATAACGCCCGTGCTTTCGAGGCCACGGGTGCGGCCTGCTTGCTCGAGCAAAAAAGCGCGACGCCGGAAACACTGGCCCAATTGCTGTTGGACCTGATCGAGAAGCCGGCGGCGCATGAGCGGATGCGGAGCGCCCTGGCGCAATGGCACGCCCCGCACGCCGCGGAGCAAATCGCTGACGCTATGTTGCTTCCCGCGGGAGCCGAGGCTGGCAAAGGTTGTTGCGCTGATCCGGAATCGGTTGCCTCGCCGGGCATCCGGACCTCGGACACCGGGAGCAAGCCGACACTGTCGCGATGCTCGCAGTCCGACCGAACGGAACTCCGCGAGCCAGGCCGTCCCACAGCCGCACTGCCGGAACGGAGGGCGGCTTGACTCGCCAGGATGCTATTCTGGAGAAGCCTGAGCTGAGCCAGGCGGGAGCGGCGGATGTGCTGGCGCAGCGCGTCTCGCCGGCCACGGTGATTCGTCGCGACGAACCGCTGGCCAAACACACGACCTTGCGGGTTGGCGGGCCGGCGCAGGTTTATGTTGAACCGGCTTCGGAACCGGACTTGGCGGCCGTCCTGGCCAGTTGCCAGGAGCGCGGCTGGCGGTTCTTCGTGCTCGGCCGCGGCTCGAACCTGCTGGTGAAAGATGGCGGTTTCCCTGGCGTGGTTATCTGTCTGGCTCATGCCCATTTTAGCCGAATTGAAGTGGCGGGCGAGCGTCTGAATTGCGGCGCAGGCGGGAAACTGAAGGCGGTCGCGGTCGAAGCCAAGCGCAACAGTTTGGCCGGCCTGGAGTTCCTGGAAGGCATCCCCGGCAGCGTCGGCGGCGCGTTGCGCATGAACGCCGGGGCTATGGGCTGCGCGATGCTTGACGTGGTTGAGTCCGTTCGTCTGATGAGTTTTGACGGGGAGGTGCAGGAGCGGCCCGCCCGGGAGCTCGCGGCTACGTACCGCAACTGCCAGACCCTGAGGACGCACCTCGCGCTGGGGGCGGTGTTGCGCGGCCAGCCCGGCTCGCGCGAGATAATCGAGCAGCGCATGAACGAGTACAGCCGGAAGCGGTGGACATCCCAGCCCGCCGCGCCGAGCGCCGGCTGCATATTCAAGAACCCGCCCGCAATTCCCGCCGGCAAGCTGATCGATGAACTGGGGTTGAAAGGAACGCGCGTCGGGGGAGCGGTGGTGTCGGCCGAGCACGGCAACTTCATTGTTAACAGCGGCGCGGCCACGGCGCGCGACATCCTGGACTTGATCGAGATCGTCCGGCAACGCGTTCGGGCTACCTGCGGAATCGAGTTGGAAACCGAAGTCGAAATCGTAGGCGAATGAACCCTGCTGCTAAGAAACTCAATATTACTGTGATGCTGGGCGGACCGAGCGCTGAACGTGAAGTGTCGCTGCGCTCCGGCGCGCAGGTGGCCACGGCGCTCCGCTCGCTCGGACACCAGGTAAGCGAACTGGATCCGAAGACCGAGAAGTGGCGGCTGCCCAAAGGCACTGATGTCGTTTTCCTTGCGCTGCACGGCACGTACGGCGAGGACGGCACGGTTCAGCGCCGGCTGGAGGAATTGGGTGTGATCTACACCGGGTGCGACCCCGAGGCGAGCCGGATCGGGTTTGACAAGTTTCTGACCAAGGAGCGCTGCGTGGCCGCGGGTGTTCCCACCGCCCGCTATCTGCTGATCGAGTCGCCCGCCGCAAGCTGGCCAATGGGCTGGGACCCGCCGATCGTGCTCAAGCCCGCCCGCCAGGGCTCCAGTGTCGGCCTGCAGTTCGTCGAGCGCGTCTCAGATTGGAGCAAGGCCCTGACTGAGGCCATGCGCCATGATTCACTGGTTCTGATGGAGGAGAAGATCGTTGGCCGCGAATGTACCGTTGGCATCCTCGCCGACCAGCCGCTGCCCCTCGTTGAGGTTCGGCCCAAGACCGGCATTTACGACTACCAGACCAAGTATAGCGTCGGCACGACCGACTATTTTTGCCCCGCGCCATTCGACGACGCCACGACGGCGCGCGCCCAGGCCGCGGGTCTGGCCGCGTTCAAGGCGATTGGCGGCCGTGATTACTCGCGGGTGGATGTCATTGTGAAGCCGAGTGGCGACCCAATCGTGCTGGAAGTAAACACTTTGCCGGGCATGACCGAGACCAGCCTGCTGCCCAAGGCGGCGGCCGCGGCCGGAATCGGCTACGCCGAGCTGTGCCAGCGGATGGTGGACCTGGCTCTGAAGCGAAAATAGCATGTGGTTTAGACGCAAGCCAAAGAACCGGCGGCTCGGCCGCGAGCAGGTGCTGGACGTGAAGTTGCGCTCCAGCCAGGTTCGCGCCGCGCGGACGCGCCTGGGCGCGATCTGCCTCGGTGTGCTCTTCGCGACCGTCTTTGGCCTGTATTTGGTCTATCGCACCGGGGATTGGGCCCTCAACCGGTGTGTCTATGAGAATAAGGCCTTCACCATCCAGGAGCTGGACGTGCAGACCGATGGCGTTATCGCGGTGGACCAACTGCGTCGCTGGGCCGGAGTCGCGTCCGACGAGAACCTGCTGGCGCTCGATCTCGCCCGTGTCAAACGGGACCTGGAGATGGACTCCCGGATCAAGTCCGTCTCGGTTGAGCGCATCCTTCCCCGCACCTTGCGTATCCGCGTTACGGAGCGCGAGCCGGTCGCGCAAGTCAACGTCCCCTTGCCGCGTCGGAGCGGAGGGATTGAATTGGCCGTGTATTATCTGGACGCGGAGGGCTATGTCATGTTGCCGCTGGACCCGCGCCAGCGAGCCACGCGGACCAACCAGGGGACTAATTCGTTCCCCGTGATCGCCGGCATCAACGCCAGTGAACTGCAGCCCGGCCGGCGCATCCTCACCCCTTCCGTCCAGGCGGCGCTGCAACTCATCATGGCCTTCGACCAATCGTCTATGTCCACGGTGGTTGATCTGAAGCGCGTTGACGCGTCCTCCCCGTCCGTGTTGGTCGCGACGACGGGGCAGGGGAGCGAGGTGGTCTTTGGCCTGGTGGACCTGGACCAGCAACTGCTGCGGTGGTATGAAGTTTTTAACTTCGGCCAGAAGCAGAGCAAGGCCATTGCCAATCTCGATCTTGCGGTTACCAAAAACCTGCCTATACGCTGGATTGAGGCCAGCGCGGTGCCCCCTTCCGCCCCGAAGTTACCCAAAACTTTGCGCCCCAAGAAACAACATGTTTAATTCCTCTTCGATCATCGTAGGACTGGAAATCGGCACGTCCAAGGTCTGCGCTGTAGTCGGCGATCTTGCCGCTGACGGCGCGCTGAATATTGTCGGCCTCGGCCAGTCGCGCTCGCGCGGCGTGCGCAAAGGAGAAATCGCCGACGCGACCCTCGCCGAAGAGGATGTGCGCCAGGCCATCGTCGAAGCGGAGCAGATGGCCGATGTCGAAATCCGCAGCGTCTATCTCGGCGTGACGGGCGGCCACCTGCGCGGCTTCAACAACCGCGGCGTGCATCCGGTCGCGTCCTCCGACCGCGAGATCTCGGAAGAGGACGTGCAGGACGTGATCAAGAACGCCAAGGCGATCAATCTGCCCGCCCAGAACCACGTCATCCACGCTATCCGCCAGCATTTTCTCGTGGACGGGCAGGACGGCATCACCAACCCGGTGGGTATGCTCGGCGCGCGCATTGAGGTGGACGTGCACGTCGTGCACGGGAACCTGAACCGGCTGCAAAACGCGATTCGCACGGTCAAGGGGCTGCAACTGGAGGTGGATGACATCGTGTTCAATGGCCTGGCTTCCTCGCTCGCCTTGCTCACAAACGAACAGAAGGAGCTCGGCTCGCTGGTCATCGACATCGGCGGCGGGACGACCGACTATGTCCTCTATGCCAACGGGATCATCAAGCACACCGGCGTGCTCGCCGTGGGCGGTGATCACGTGTCCAACGACCTGGCCTACGGCTTGAAGGTGCCGCTCAGCCGCGCCGAGCAGCTCAAGCTCGAACACGGCGCCAGCTTTCTCGAGGACTCCGCCAAGGGCCAGTCGATCACGATCTCCAACGAGCACGGCCTCCCGGTCAAGACCATCAACCTCGAACATCTGCGCCGTATCATGGCGCTGCGGCTGGAGGAAATATTCCAGCTCGTCGGCCAGGACCTCGAGCAGGCGGGCGCGCTGGATTACCTGCGCGCCGGGGTGTTCCTGTGCGGCGGCGGGGCGCGCATCCCGCAGATCGCCAAGCTCGCCGAGCAGGTCCTGCAGATGCCCGTGTTCCTCGGCAAGACCAACTCGATCAGCGGGCTCAAGTCCGCCCTCGACCAGCCCGAGTTCGCGACGGCCATCGGGCTGGTGAAGTTCGGCTCGTTCCAACAGCGCAAGCGCGCCGCCAAGTCCTCCCTGACGGACGGCATCAAGAGCACCCTGGGCCAGCTTTTCCGGCGGGTTTGACGATCGCCCTTAACCATATCTTTACCCGGGCCATGAATACGAATGCACAGACAGACGCGGCGGTGGCAGCTCCGAAAAAGAACCTCTCGGTGAAGGTGGTTGGCGTGGGCGGCGGGGGTATCACCGTAATGGAACTCATGCGCAAAAGCGGCCTGCCCGAGGTGAGCTTTGCGGCGGTCGAGACGGATGCGCAATCGCTCGCGGCCTCCACCGCCACCGAAAAGGTTCACCTGGAAACGCAACTCCTCCGCGGGCTGGGCACGGGCGGCGACCCGGACCGCGGCCGCGCGCTGGCCGAGGAGCAGTTGCCGAAGCTCAAGGCCGTCTGCGAGGGAGCGGATGTGGTTTTCATCCTGGCCGGTCTGGGGGGCGGCGCCGGGACGGGCATCAGCCCGGTGCTGGCGCGCGCGGCGAAAGAGGCCGGCGCCCTGGCGCTTGGCTTCGTGACGACGCCCTTCGAATGTGAATGCGGCCACCGGCGGCGCGTGGCACAGCATGGCCTGATGGAGCTCAAGTCCTCCGCCGACGGTGTCATCTGTCTGCCGAACCAGAAGGTATTCAAGATGATCGACGAGAACACCAGCGTGCTGGAGACGTTCAAGATCACCAATGACTACCTCGCCGACGGCGTGCGCGGCGTCTGGCGCCTGCTGATGCATAAGGGGCTTCTTGAAATTCATTTCGCCGACTTGGCGGCGCTGCTCCGGGACCGGCACGCGGAGAGTTCCTTCGCCGTGGCCGAAGCCATGGGGCCGACGCGTTCGCGCGAGGTCATGGATAAGTTGCTGGCGCATCCGATGCTGGACGGCGGCCAGATGCTCGGTGAATCCGATGCCGTGCTGGTGAGTTTGATCGGGGGGCGGGACCTGACCATGGCCGAAATCAATCGCGTGATGGAGCAGCTCAACCGCCAGTGCGAGCACGCCCAGGTGATCATGGGCGCCGCCATTGATGAGGCCTTCAGCGAGCGCCTGGCGGTGACGCTCATCGCGACGCGAAAGAACCCTGAGCATGCGTCCGAGGGAACCGGCGCCGCGGCGAGCGCTGAAGAGCTGGACCAGCAACTATTGTCTCAAACGGCAACCGCGCGGCCCGGCTCAAGATTCGTGCCTCCGCCTCCGACTTTGCCGTCGGACCAGGTCCAGGAACTCTTCGCGCGGCAGGGCCGGGGTGGCTCCCGCCAACGCAAGCATCCGTCCCGGCTGCGGCAGACCCAGTTGCCGCTTGAGATCATCTCCAAAGGCCGGTTCGACAAGAGCGAGCCGACCATCCACAAGGGCGAGGATCTTGACGTGCCCACCTACCTCCGCCGCAACGTGGCGCTGAACTGAAGCTCCTTGATACGGCTGCCTTCTCCTGCTATAATGTGCAGGCGAAGCAGTCGTGGCCGTGGTTGACACTAGCGCCGCGGGCAATGCCCGCCGCGGCCACGCCAGAGTGGTGCCGAAGTATCCCCAGACCACCACCAGAGCATATGGCTTCGTACACCATCACTCCATGCTCACTCCATGCTGACTCCAAGCTCACTCCAGGCTCGCCTGGCTGGAGTATCGGCCTATGGACGCGCGTGTTCTACGCGAGGAAAGATAGTTCGCAGGGCTGCACCTGCCTCAACGGATCGCGAGCCGTCCCGCCGTGCCTCCCGGACGTCCAAATCACGCTTGATTCGTGCGTCAGCGGCGGCTGGCTCACGCCGCTGATGCTTGGTCGTCCGTTCGCCAAATCTGCGAGCGGAACGAGCCGAACCGAACCTCCGAAGACGATACCATCATAGCCCAGCAAGTGACTCGCCTGCGGGCGCCGGAGGAAACGGTGTTGACCGGGCAGGCGCGCGGCCTAAGCTCGGGATGATGACTGGTCAGTTGTGCCGACTGGACTCAGACTCGCGGCGAGAACGTCATGCTGGTGTTCTGTCTGCTGGCCACGTCACCCATTGGTCCTTTCTCCGAGGTGGATTTGCGCTCCTGCTCCTTGGACTGCTGACAGGGTCATTGCGCGCTGACAATGCCGGTTCCAAGCGGTATCTGATCGATGTGTGGCAAGGTGAAAAAGGTCTGCCGCAGAACACGATTACCGGCATCGCGCAGACCCCGGATGGTTACTTATGGATCAGCACCCTGGATGGGGTGGCACGGTTTGACGGCGTGCGGTTCAGGATGTTCAGGGCGGGCGACACGCCGGCATTGGGCAGCGGGCGCGTGCGGTTCTTGTTCGCAGGGCGGCACGGTGAATTGCGGTTCGCCACGCAGGAAGGGGGCGTGGTCCAGCTTAAGGATGGCCGGTTTGCGCCGTTGGCGCTGCCCCAGACACAAGGTGTCCGTTCAGCCGTTATCCAGGTCGCGGAGGAGGAGTCCGGCGCGCTCTGGCTCTCGATGGAGGATGGAAGCGTTGGCCGATTGGCCAACGGCCATTATTCGACAGTGTCCACGAATTGGAAAGCGGCAGGCCGCCCGAGCTTTGAGGTGCGAGCGGATGCCCGTAACCGGCTATGGGCGTTAAGCAGTTCCGGGCTTTCACAACTTGCAGGGCAGCGTTTGGTTCCGGCGCTGTCGGGCCGACCGGGTGAGTATGTGGTTCACTGCGCCAGCCGCTCCGGGGGTTGGTGGCTGAGCGCGGGCGGCGAGGTGGGGCTGTGGCGGGATGGCCAGTGGATTGCGCGGGCGGGCCGTCCGGGCGTGGCCGTCGAGAGCATTACGTGCGGCATCGAGGATCGCGGCGGGCATCTCTGGCTCGGCACCACGGGCCAGGGTCTTTTCCGCTGCGACACCAACGGCGCCCCGATGCAGTTCACCAAACGGGACGGGCTGAGCAGCGATTCGGTGCGAACCCTGTTCGAGGACGGCGAAGGCAATCTCTGGGTCGGCACGGAAGACGGCGGATTGGACCGGCTGCGTTTGCCGCTATTCACCGTTTACGGTTTGGCCCAGGGCCTTTCTTCGGAGCGCATCACGACGGTCAGCGAGGGGCGGGCGGGTGAAGTCTGGGTGGGAACTGACGGTAACGGGGTGAACGTTTTGCAGGGGGAAACGGCCCGGGTGGCGGAGGACGAAACACCTGCCTTATCCTGGCGCGTGTCGGCGGTGTTGGCCGATGGTCAGGGACGGGTATGGGCGGCGGTTCGTTCCGGAGGCGTGTTCCGTCGGCAGGACGGACCTTTCAGGCCGGTGGCTGATTTGACTTATATGGGCTATACCACGCGCAGCTTATTCGAGGATTCGCATGGCACCGTGTGGGTCGGACAGCGCAATACCCGGTTATTGCCACGGGTTGAGGGCGACACGATTCGCACCATTGAACTTCCCCAATCGATGCCCTTGGCGGATGTGCGGGTGATGGCTGAAGATGCGGCCGGCAACATGTGGTTCGGCACGGACGGCACGGGCTTGTTGCGCTGGAAGGATGGCCAGTTCACGCGCTTCACGTGCGAGAACGGCTTGAGCAGCGACTTCGTCTGGGCGCTACGCCCCGAGCCGGACGGCGTGCTGTGGATCGGCACCTACGGCGGCGGCCTCACCCGGCTCAAGGACGGACGCGCGGTGATTTGCACTACCCGTCACGGCCTGGTGGACAATGTGATCTGCCATATTGCCGACGACGGGCGCGGACAGTATTGGTTTAGCTCGAACCAAGGCATCTTCCGCGTGGCCAAAGCGGAGTTGAACCAGTTTGCGGAGGGCAAGCGCGCGCGCATCCAGTGTGTGGCCTACGGCAGGTCCGACGGCCTGCCCGCGCTGGAGTGTGAGGGCGGCTGCCAGCCGGCGGGCTGCCGCAGCCGCGATGGGCGGCTCTGGTTTCCGACCATCCGAGGCCTGGTGGTTGTGGATCCCGCGGAGGTCAATACCAACACGATTGCGCCGCCGGTACACATCGAAAGGATCGTCGTGGACGGCAAGGTAACCGAGGCCGACGATTGGCAAAGAAGTGAGGAGACGCGGATGCCGGCCAGCGCGGGTGCCCCAGGGTCGGCTTCCCACGCTGTCCCCGTCGCGCTGGAAATCCGCCCGGGTAGCCGGCGCTTCGAGTTTGATTACACGGGCCTGAACTTCAGCGCCCCGGAGAAGCTGCGCTTTCGGCATAAGCTGGAAGGAGTGGATGCCGAATGGGTGGACACCGGCGGCCAGCGAGAAGCCAGCTATAATCGATTGGCGCACGGCACCTACACCTTCTCCGTCCAGGCCTGCAACCGGGAGGGCGTGTGGAACCAGATGGGCGACAAGCTTACATTCACCGTGCTGCCGCATTTTTGGCAGACCGGCTGGTTTGCCGGATTGGTCCTCGTGATCTTCGGAGGAACGGTGGGCGCGAGCGTGAGATACGCCCTGCGACGGAGGCACCAGGGCCAGCTCAAGATCGTGCGGCAGCTCCACGCCGTGGAGCGCGAACGGACGCGCATTGCCCGGGACATTCACGACGACTTGGGAGCCAGCCTGACGGAAATCGGTTACCTGGGCGCGCTGGCGGTGCGCGACTCCAAGTCGCTGGCCGAGGCGCGTGAGCAGCTTGAGCGCATCATGGTCCGCACGCGAGAGTTGGCGCGGAGGCTGGATGAGACGGTCTGGGCGGTGAATCCAAAGAACGATTCCGCAGGCCACTTGGCCACCTATCTCTGCCACTTCGCCAAGGAATTCCTTGAACCTACGGCCATCCGTTGCCGGCTGGATGTGGTTCCCAATCTGCCGGGGGTTACGCTGACGGCCGAGGTGCGCCACAACATGCTGTTGGTCATCAAGGAGGCCTTGAACAATGCCGTGAAGCACTCGGGCGCCACGGAAGTGAAGCTGCGCCTGACGGTGAGCGACGGCGTGATGAGCATTGAGGTTTCGGACAATGGCCGCGGCTTTGCGGCGGACGCAACTCGGGAAGGCGGCAATGGCTTGCGGAACATGGCCGCGCGCATGGAAGAGATCGGCGGTCAGTTCGTGGTGCGCAGCGCGCCCGCGGAAGGCGCGACCGTTTGCCTGCGGCTGCCTCTGCCCGGCAACGACTCCGGCAACAGCAGCCAAGCCCGCCCTATCCGATTAGGGGATGCAGGCAACGGAGAAAGCCACTAGGCTGCCGATGATATGGCAATCTCAGTAGCCATCGTCGAAGATAATACGGAAGTCCGGCGCAATATCTCGCGCTTCATTGACGGAGCCCCGGGCTTCCGCTGCACGTGCGCTTGTGCGTCCGCGGAGGAAGCGCTGCGCGTGATTCCCAAATCGCCGCCGGACGTCGTGCTGATGGACATCCAACTGCCCGGGATGAGCGGCATCGCCTGCACCGCCTCGCTCAAGAAGGCCCTGCCGCTGGTGCCGGTAATGATGCTTACGGTGTACGAGGACCCGGATGCGATCTTCAATGCCCTCAAGGCCGGAGCCAGCGGCTACTTGCTCAAGCGGACCGACCCCGCCAAAGTGCTGGAGGCGGTGACAGACCTGCATCATGGCGGGTCGCCCATGACCGGGGAGATTGCCCGGAAGGTGATCGAGTCCTTCCATTCTGACAAACCGGCCGGGCACCCGCAGGACCGCCTGACCGCGCGCGAGGAGGAGATTCTGGAGCAGTTGGCCAAGGGGTTCGCCGCCAAGGAAATTGCCGATAAGCTGGCGATCAGCCCCGCGACGGTCCGTTTCCATCTGCGGCACATTTACGACAAGCTCCACGTTCGTTCCCGGGTGGAAGCCGTGATCAAGTATCTCGGCTAAGAACGGCTCAACCCATCCATTTGGGGGATATCGCCACAATGTGGTGTGGTTATGCTGCTAACCACATGTTTGCATTTGTATCGCAGCCGGAAGCGCCGCCAGACACCGTTGGTGCCCGGTTCTCAATCGTGAGGCTCGTTAAGTCCTGCACTTGGCGAGGTTGTCGCTGGCCCATCGGCCTGACCTTCGCCGGCCTGGTGTGGATGGCCGCCATTTCCAGCGGCCAGGGTCAGACCGTTTACCAACCCGGCCAGTCGTATTTCGGTCGCAGCAACTACATCGAGTATATCGCGGGGGACATGCCGGTGATCTTCTCCGTCCCCCACGGCGGGAGCCTGACGCCATCGGAGATCCCTAACCGCAACTGCGCCGGCAATTCGGCTGACTGCGCGACCATCAGCGACGGCGAAACCGAAGAACTGGCTCGAGCGATCCAGCAGGCATTCCACAGCCACTACGGCCATTTTCCCCACGTGATCATCTGCCGCTTGAAGCGCACCAAGATCGATTGCAATCGGGACATTAGAGAGGGATCCGCAGGCAGTGTTTATGCGCAACAAGCGTGGGAGGAGTTTCACCGCTACATCAACATCGCCAGCAACGCCGTCGTTGTGAGCACCGGCAGGGGCCTTTACATCGACCTGCACGGCCAGAGCCACCCGGTTAGGCGGGTGGAACTTGGTTACCTGCTCACGGCCGATCAACTCACAAATAGCGACGCCACCCTGAACCAGCCCGCGTTTGCTCCCCTCAGCAGCTTCCGTTCGCTCGCCGCTCAGGTGCCGATCCCATTCGCTGAGTTGCTGCGCGGGAGCAACAGCTTCGGCGCGTTGCTATTGGCGCAGGGATATCCTGCTGTGCCAAACTCGGTCATGCCCAACACCTGCATCGGCGCCAACTCGACATTCAATCCCACCGACCAGGATCTCTATTTTGGCGGGGGCTATAACACCCGACTGTGCAGTTCCGTCAGCCAGGGTGGCCCGATCGATGGCCTGCAGGTGGAGGTAAATTACGCCGGCGTGCGCGACACCGCGACGAATCGGACCCGGTTCGCTGCCGCGCTGGCGCAGGCGATGGAGGTCTTCTTCGCGAGCCACTATCGCATTGATTTGCGAACCGGCGCGGCTCTCGCCGGTGGCACGGCCGGGCCGGCCAGGTTCCACAGCGACCCCGGCCTGCTGCCTCCTCAGCGCCCTCCGGCTGAAAAGTCCCTCTGATGGGGAACCTATCCAAATGGGGGATGCGTGCTTTCTCCCATGCAGCCACAATTCTCGCAATTGAACCAGCATGGCAACGAGCCGGAAGTCGCCGGCCACGGTTCGCAAACTGAAAAACAACATTATGAAACCAACCACTAAGACTAGATCCCTGACAATGGTTGCGGCGGTCTCATTGGCTTTCCTAGCCGGGATGACTGCTCGCGCCGATTATCCCTCCGCCGTCCTCGCTGACGGCCCGCTGACCTACTACCGCTTCAATGAAACAGGCCAGGTCTCGATGCCGTACCCGCTGGCGACCAATCTGGGCACCGTGGGCGCGGCCGGCAATGGCACCGACACGACGAGAGTTACTCCGTTGGCCCTGACCAGGGGAGTGCCCGGCCCGTTGAATGATCCCTCGAGCAAGGCCATGCGGTTTCCGGGCTTACAGTCGCCGGTGCAGCAGGACCAGCATGTCCATGTGGATTACAAGTCGGAGTGGAACACTTCTGGACCGTTCAGTGTTGAATGCTGGGCGAAGCCGGAAAGCGCCATGTTCGGAGGCCTCATGACCTCGGTTGATTATGGCGTCAGCCCCCATCAAGGCTGGGTGCTTTATCAATCAGACAGCGATATAAACACGGGCAATGGCTGGGTCTTCCGCATGTGGACCGCAGGAAGCCTCACTAGCATCGCGGCGGTGAACTACAGTTCAATCCCAGTCAATATCTGGTACCATCTGGTTGGCGTTTTTGACGGCGCTAATGCCATGTTGTACGTCAACGGGGTGCAGGTAACCAACGTCCCTTTGGCCAGCACCTACACACCCAATACCAAGGCTGAACTGAGCATCGGCGCCCGTTCGGACTATAGCGGGCATACGGACTGGGATTTTCTGGGCAGCGCCGCCGAAGCAGTGTACTACACGAACGCTCTGAGCGCCGGCGAGATTGCCGCGCACTATGCCGCCGCGACCACCAACGCGACCGGTTACGCCGCGCAGATCCTCGCCAACAATCCAGCCGGCTACTGGCGATTGAATGAACCTTTCGTGCAGACGTTGGCCAAGAACAGCGGCAGCGGCGGTGCGGCTTTCGACGGCACCTATAAGTATTTGAGCGCGACGGCCTCCGATCTGGAGGCGCCCGCCTACGGAGGACTCGAGACGACCAACACGGTGCTTCAGGTCGGCGCCCCCCCCAACGGCTACGTGAGTGTCCCGGCCCTGAACCTCAACAGCGCGACCGCCACCTTCGAGTGCTGGCTCAAGCGCAATGGAGACCAGGCCCCCTATGTCGGCCTCCTCTTTGACCGGAACGGCGGTTCCAGTTCCGGGCTGGAAATGTACACGAATAACATGCTGAGCTACCATTGGAACGATGCGGGCGGGGAATTCGTTTCCGGTCTGGTTGTCCCGGACAACCAATGGACTTACACCGCGCTGGCCATCAGCCCCAGCCGGGCGGTCTTATACATGTACGACGGCACAACCTGGAGTTCCGCAACCAATAACCTCCGCAATGCCGCCGCCTCGTTTAACGTCCCGCTGTACATCGGCTCAGATCCGTCCGCCAGTTCTTACAACGGTCGTTTGGATGAATCGGCCATCTATAACAAGACCCTTACCGCCGGCCAGCTCCGCACCCATGCGCTGGCAGGGTTCGGCGCCACTCAGGCGCCCGTTTTCGTGACCGACCCGCCGGTGCAGCTCACTGCGGGCACGATCTATGCCGGCTGGCCGTTTTCGCTGAATGTGGATGCCTACGGCACGCCGCCGCTCTCGTTCCAGTGGCGCAAGAATGGAGCCAACCTTCCCGACGCCACGAATACCACCTACAGCGTCACCGCTTCGGCGGGAGGTGATTCCGGCAACTATGATGTCATCGTTACCAATCCCTACGGCAGCACGACCAACACCGCGACGCTGGCGGTCACGGTGGTGACCACGCCTCCGGATTATACCACGGACCTCCGCACCTGGCTCACATTTGACGAGACCAACGGCCTGACAGCCCTCGACAACTCTGGCCACAGCCGCAACGGCGCGCTGCAAGGCTTTGCAGGCGATAACTCGCAGTGGGTTGCGGGCCGGATCACCAACGCCATCTCGGTCAACCCCGCCTGGAATGGCCAGGTGGTGCTGGTGCCCGATGACGGCGGCCTGAACTTCGCCACCAGCCAGGAATTCACACTCTCAGCGTGGGTTTACGTCAATGTGCCGGTTCAGAATTACCATCCTGACGGCGCCATCATCGCGAAGGGCACCGGCAATGGCGGTGAGCAGTTTTGCCTGGAAATCGACAGCGGCGCCTTCCGCTTCTACGTGCGCGACTCCGGTGGCAACGCGACCGTTGCCCGCACCTCGGTTGCTCCTAGCGGTGATTGGCAACATGTTTGCGCGGTGTTTAGCGCCTCAAGCGGCGTCATGAAGGTTTACATCAACGGGGTCCAGGCCATCAGCGCGACGCCTCCGTCCACCCTCTTGGCCAGCACTCACGAGTTGAGCATCGGCGCCCGGCAGTCCGGTTCTGGCGCTTATGACAACGACATGGTTGGCCGCATTGATGACGCCCGCGTCTATGGCCGCGCCCTGCTTCCAGCCGAAGTGCAGGCGCTCTACAATTCGGCGCCGCATATCACGCCCGTCTTCCTGACCGACCCGCCGGTGCTGCTCACCCAGGGCACGATCTATGCCGGTTGGCCGTTTTCACTGAATGTGCAGGCGTTCGGCATCCCGCCGCTCACATACCAGTGGCGCAATAACGGGACCAACATTCTCAACGCGACGAATACTACCTACAGTGTCACCACCTCGGCAGGAAGCGATTCCGGCAACTATGACGTCGTCGCTACCGATCTCTATGGCAGCACGACCAACGCCACGCCGGTAACGGTCACGGTGGTTACCACGCCCCCGGATTATGCCACTGGCCTCCGCACCTGGCTTAGGTTTGATGAGACCAATGGCCTAACGGCCCTCGACAGCTCCAGCCACAGCCGCAACGGCACGTTGCAAGGGTTTGCGGACGACAATTCGCAGTGGGTTGCGGGCCTCATCACCAACGCTATCGCGGTAAATCCCAACTGGGATCAACAAGTGGTGCTGGTGCCGGACGACGGTGGCCTAAGTTTCGCCAGCAATCTGGAATTCACACTCGCCGCGTGGGTCCACATCGACCCGATAGTTCAGAATTACCGTCCTAACGGCGGCATCATTGCCAAGGGTAACGGCGGTGGCGGTGAGCAGTTTTGCATGGACGTTGACGGCGGCCACTTCCGTTTTTACGTGCGCGACGCCGCTGGCGGCGCGACCGTTTGCGGTACCGCGGTTTCGCCCGACGGCAATTGGCAGCATGTTTGCGCGGTGTACAGCGCTTCAAGTGGTGTTATGAAGCTCTACATCAACGGGGTCCAGGCCGGCGGCACCACGCCGCCGTCCTCCCTGCTGGCCAGCAGTCACGATGTGAGCATCGGCGCCCGGCAGTCCGGGTCCGGCGACGCGTATGACAACGACATGATTGGCCTCATCGATGACGGCCGCGTTTTTGGCCGCGCCCTGGTTCCAGCCGAAGTGCAGGCGCTTTACAATGCGGCGCCGACCATCGCCCCTTCCATCTCCCAGAACCCGCAAGGGCGGTCCGTTTTTAGCGGCGGCACCGTGAGCCTGAGCGCGGTGGTTGTGGGCACCGTGCCTATGAAGTACCAGTGGTACAGGGGCGCGACCGCCGTCCCGGGCGCGACCACACCCGCGCTGACGGTTGCCAGTGTCACTTCGGCCACCATAGGCGAATACACACTGCGAGCGACCAACGGCGGCGGCTACATCATCAGCGATCCCGCCACCGTGGCGTTGCTGCCCGCGAACGCAAACACCTACGAGTCTTTGGTGGTTGCCGATGCGCCGGAAGCCTATTGGCGGCTCAACGATGCCAGCGGAGCCACCCTAGATTCGATGGGCCGGCATGACGGGTCGCCTTCCGGGGGTTACTTCGCGCGCGGCCAAACCGGCGCCCTGGCCGACAATGGTGACACCTGCGTTCAGTTCGACAAGGGAAGCCAAGACTTGGTGACCGTGCCGTATTCGTCGAACCTAAACGCCGTGCCCTTCAGCATTGAATGTTGGGCACAATACACCGGACCGTCGCCGGTGGATACTTACTACGCTGCCGTGGGATGCACGGACGCCAGCAACCGAGGGTACGTCGTGTATGCGACGCCGAGCACCACGTGGGAGTGTTGGCTTGGCCGTGGGTCGGACTGGAGTTACGGTCACGCGCTAACGCTTCAGCCCAGCGCCTGGACTCACCTGGTGGCGACCTTTGATGGCACCACCGCGAAGATATACAAGAATGGCGTGCTTACCCAATCGTCGCCTGCGGCGTCGTTCCTCCCGAATCTCAGCCAGCCGTTCTTTATTGGCTGCAACCTGGCGTACGGTGCCTACTACTTCACCGGATTTATTGATGAAGTGGCTTGCTACAAGAGCGTGCTGTCTCCGGAGCGCGTCAACGCCCACTACAACCTGGGCTGGTACGGCACCAACGCCCTGCCGGTCTTCGTACCTCCACCCGCGTCGCAGACCGTCGAGGCTGGGGCGACCGCGACCTTCACCGCGACCGTGATCGGCGCGCCGACCCTGAGCTATCAATGGCAGAAGGACGGGGTGAACATTCCGGGCGCCACTGGGCTGACCTTGAGCGTAACCAACGTCTATTACACCGACGGTGGCCACCAGTATGCGCTGGCAGCCACCAATGCGGTTGGCGGCGCGGTCAGCCTGCCCGCGACACTGACGGTCATGCCGCCTGCGTCGCAGACCAACCTGGTGCTGCGCACCCAGGCCGGGAGCTCGGGCGCCGTGCTTGAGCTGATCTGGCCCGCCGGCACGCTTTATTCGGCGCCTGCCATGACCGGTCCTTGGACGGCTGTGGGTGACGCTACATTGCCCTACTACACCGTCTCGCCCACGAACGCGACGATGTTCTTCCGTCGCGAGTAAACCTTCGGAGCCAGTGGCGACTGGCCGATGAAGGACCAAATCAGCGCTCGCGGCGGCCGGGAACAGTGTTTCCCGGCCGCCTTTTTGCTGCCCGTCAGACCGGCAATCGAGGCCGCACATATACGCTCATCGAGCTGCTCGTGATCATCGCGATCCTTGCGGAGCGACCAGAACTGTGATCATCTCCTGAAACCATGAACCGCCGAACATTCCTGCGAAGCGCCAGTCTGGCCGTGACGGCGTCGATGCTTGGCATCGACCTCACAGCCCGCGCGGCTGAGAACGCCGTGGTGTTGGATTTGGAGCCTGACCGCGCCAACCCGCGCAATTCCGAGGGATCGTTCGTCACCCTCAAGTCGGGACGGATTCTGTTGTACTATACCAGCTTCTACGGCGGAGCCGGGGACGAGAGCCCGGCGCGGATCGTGAGCCTGCAATCGGACGACGCTGGCCAGAGTTGGAGCCGGGAGCCCCGGTTAGTCATTGAGAACCAGGCCGGGGCAAACGTGATGAGCGTGTCGTTGCTCCGGCTGCACAGCGGGGCCATCGCCTTGTTTTACCTGGTGAAGAACAACCTGCTGGATTGCCGGCCAATGATGCAGCTTTCCACCGATGAGGCGGTAACGTGGTCCGAGCCCCGATCGGTTGGGGCTGCCCCCGGTTATTTCGTCCTTAACAACGACCGTGTGATCCAACTCAAGGATGGGCGTCTGGTGGTGCCGGTGGCCTTTCATCGGGCACGCGCCTCCGACCCAAAGAACTACCGTTCGCTCGACATGCGGGGCATCGCGCTGTGGCATCTGTCTGACGACGAAGGCAAGAGCTGGCGGGAAGCGGACACCTGGTGGGCGTTGCCCGCCCGCACCGCCACCGGCCTGCAGGAACCGGGAGTCGTCGAGCTCGCCGATGGCCGCTTGTTCAGTTGGATGCGCACCGATCAGGGCGCCCAATTCGGTTCTTACAGCACTGACGGTGGGAAGAGTTGGTCGTCGCCGGAAGCGACCGCTTTGTCGTCGCCCGCGTCGCCAGCCAGTATCAAGCGCCTGCCTGGTTCCCCCGACCTGCTCGCGGTTTACAATGACCATTCGGGCCGGTTTCCTTTCCCAAAAGGCAAACGCACACCGCTGGTGGCGGCGATCTCCACTGACGGGGGCAAGACCTGGCCGCGGCGCAAGCTCGTTGAGAGTGATCCGGACGGCTGTTTTTGTTATACCGCTATCCATTTCACGGAGGATGCGGTGCTGCTAGCTTACTGTGCCGGCGACGCCAAGATCGGCGGCCTCAACCGCTTGCGCATCCGACGAGTCACCCTGGACTGGCTCAGATTGGAAGCGCCGTGAGCGTGCGCCCGGACCGCGGAGCCGGCAGTCGGCGTTACCTATCCACTTGTGGGATGCAACGGACAAGGCAATCTTTGATGCTATCCACCGCGAATGCAGTGTCTATGAGATCTACCGCAATGAACAAGCGAAACCAGCGTATCCTCCAGGGTTGCCAAGGCGGGTTCACGCTGATCGAGTTGCTGGTCGTAATTGCCATCATTGCCATTCTGGCCGCCTTGCTGCTTCCCGCTCTGAGCAAGGCCAAGGCCAAAGGGCAGGGAGTTTCTTGCCTGAACAATCTCAAACAGCTCCAGCTCGCCTGGTTCATGTATGCGAACGACCATAACGAACGGCTCGTCTATAATAACTCCCACGGCCCCGCTGAGCCCACTGGGTGGGTTATGGGCTGGCTGCCGACAGTGCAGGACGCCACCAATGTGAACCTCCTCAAACAGGGGCTGCTCTGGGACTACAATCGATCACTCCCCACCTACAAGTGTCCTGCCGATCGCAGCACGGCCACCGAAGCAGACGGGAAGCCATACCCGCGCGTGCGCAGCATCTCCATGAACGGCAACATGAATGGCAACAGTTGGTACACGGCCACCATCGAAGGCACGTATTTCACGTACCGGCGGTACCCTGAGATCGTCCGGCCCTCACCCGCAGGGGCGTTTGTCTTCGTGGATGAGCATCCGGATGACATCGACGACGGCTATTTCCTGGTGAATCTGACCGGGCACGCCGTCTGGGGCAACATGCCCGCCAATTACCATAATGGGGCGTGCGGTTTCTCTTTTGCCGACGGCCATTCGGAAATCAAGAAATGGCGGGATCCGGACACACTGGCATTGCACCCGTCAGCCGCCCCGACGGGCCCTCACGACGTGCCGTGGGTTCAACTCCGGGCTTCAGCGCCCAAGAATGCGGCGCAGCCTTACCCACCCTAGCGAAGGCCATCTTCCGCGGTTCGGAGAGGTGCCGCCTCGATTTGCAGGGTCTTACACATTTGGAGGATGACACATGCATGGAACTGTATTAGGCTTGCAGCTATGACTGCGATATTCTGCGAAGCTCGCATGGCGAACACTTCGGGACCCAGTACCTCGCCGCGCAGCCGGGAGGGGTTTACACTGATCGAACTACTGGTCGTCATCGCCATCATTGCCATTCTCGCGTCGCTGCTCCTGCCCGCGTTGAGCCTCGCTAAAGCCAAGGCGGTTCAGACGCAGTGCCTTTCCAACCTCAAACAGCTCAACCTCGCCATGGTGCTTTACTGCGGAGACAACCAAGACCGAACCCCGGGGAGTGAAAGCGCAAACAACCTCACCGGCATCTCGTGGTACGGGGGCCACAAGGACATCTGGTGGTGGTACAAAGAATTGGACAAAGTCTATGCCGGCGTAAGGCAGGCATCTCCCAGCAATCATATGGTCTTCCGTTGCGCCAAAGACCGCGGTTGGAAGGACTATGGGTTCCCGATGCCTCACCATGACAACCCAGTGCTCGATTACGGCAGCTATGTGTTCAATGGATGCACCAACCGCGGTAACCCGAAGAACAGTCTCCTGGACATCCCTTTGACCAACGTCAAACACCCTACGCGCACTTGGCTGATGTCTGAGTGGCCAATCCACTGGGCTTACTCCTGGCACAAGAGCAAGACAGGAGATGCGGACATTTCCTACAAGGACGCGCTCTGTAACGTCAGCATGGTGGACGGGCATGCCCAGTATATTAAGATCTACTATAACCCGTCCGTGCCCAACGGCGACGCCCCCTTCGCCTACGATACCTCAGAGATTCCCGCAAATTATGGTTACCAGAATGCACCGGACTGATCCTCATGCGCATCACCTCCTGGCATGACGAGATGGTTTCGGTCCGGGCTTCCTTACGGCCTTGCGCGCCTGGACTGTGGGTCGCTAACCTCGGCCTTGCACTGCTGCTTGTGTCAGTCTCTCCTGCTTGCAAGCCCAAAGAGCTCCAGGCGCTCCTGGAACCCGGCCAGGCTTTGAGTTCCGTGCTGGCCGAAGAAGCTGTCCGTCTTGCCGGACCGAAGAAGCAAGTCGCCCTCATTACCCCCGATGCTTCCTGGGGGCCGCCATCCGTCATCGAGGAATCCCTCAGAGGCGCCCTGAAGAAGCACGGTGTCACCGTGGTCACCGCCAAAGCAGCCAATGTGGGAAACCCCATGTTCTCGGGCGAGATCGGCTTGAAAGCGAAAGACTTCTTCGAGGCGTTAGAGAAATCGGCAGGGGCCGGTGCGGTCATTTCGCTGGCTGGCGCGCCGCTCCTCAAGCCAGGTGACGCCGAGCGCGTGAATTCGGATCACCCGCCGGTGCTGGTGGTCGCAACCGCCATGCAGGGTAATAAGATGGGTCTGCGTGGTGATCCTGTGGCACTGGCTCGACTGCTGGAGGCCAAAGTCATCCAATTGGCCATCATCGATGGCGCCGATTCGGCAGTCAACTCCGCCGGCAAACTCGATCCCACCCATGAGCTCTTTTTCCGAAATTACCGCATCCTCCGCCGACCTGATTGATCACTCCGGCCTGTCGGTCGGCATGGTCGGTGAACGAGAATGGCCTTTACCCATGGTGCCTATGAACGCTGAAGGCCTCGCTTCCCCCGCCGCTCTCGCGCCGCAAGTTCCTGAGGCGGTCCGCCGGGTTTGCCGGCGCGGCCTTCGCCGTCCCGATGGCTGTGCCGGCGTCCGTTCTCGGCGCCCGATCACTGGCACATGATCTTGGCCAACGCGGCCCTCCAAGCCGGCAAAGATGTCTCGTGCGAGAAACCGCTCACGCGTAACATCGCTTCCGCCCCGCAGCTTGTTTTGACATGTTGCCCTTTTCCAGCTATGTCAGTGCCTGGATCGTGAACACACTATTGCCGCCTCGGCCGACAATCAAAGACGTGGCCCGCCTGGCCAACGTCTCACAATCCCGAGGAATTAATCGTGCGCGAATCCACCGGGGTGGCACCGGACGCCAGCCAAAGGCTGAGCGGGACCGGGCTTATTCCCGGTGCCGCGCGGGTGTAATTCTGAGGCTCAATTCCCGGCATGAACCGTCGTGACTTCCTCAAGACCTCCGCTGTCAGCGGCGGCTCCCTCCTGCTGGCGCAATCCGCTTCTGCTGCTGCGGTCGGCGACGCCCGCAAGCTGGTCAAGCCGGCGTCTGTGGCAACCGTGACTGGGCCAACGCTTCCGGACCTTTCACCCGCCCGCTGGATTTGGTTTCCCTCGGGCCGCACCCTGCCCAACACCTTCATCCTGTTCCGGCGCCAACTGCATCTGGCCGCCAAGCCTCGTCGCGCTACAGGTTGGATTTGCGCCGACAGCCGTTACCGGCTCGAGGTCAATGGCCAGCGTGTGCAGTGGGGACCCGCCCCGTGCGACCCCCGCTGGGCCGAGGCTGACCCGCTGGATCTGACTGGCTGTCTGCAAACCGGGGAGAATGTCCTGGGTGCCACCGTCCTGTTCTACGGCACCGGTGACGGCACCTGGCCGCTGGGCAAGCCGGGCTTCCTGTTCTGGCTGGAAATCGAGCACGCCGACGGCCGAGTGGAGAGGGTCGTTTCCGACGCTGCCTGGCGGGCGTTGCTATGCCGGGCTTGGCCGCCGGGCCACCCCAAACGCTGGTATTTGCGCGCCTTGCAGGAGGAGTTCGACGCCCGACTCTACCCGCACAATTGGTCCCGCCCCGACTTCCAAACGGATGCCCATTGGCTGCCGGCCATGCCGCTGAATGGTTCGCCCAATAAACCCGCGCTCGGCACCAATTACTACGAATACATGCTCGATCTGGGTGGCGGACCGCCCGACACCCAACTGCGGCCCCGCAGCATTCCGCTCCTGCGGGAGTCGTTTGTGCCCGCCGCCAAACTGGCCGAAACCTTCTGGCTGGAATGGCGCGTCACGCCACAGGACTATTTCGACTTCCGTGTCCCGGACGCCTTCCAGGCCCAACGCAGGGATGTGGCCGCTGAGCCCGCCCCCGGCCAATGGCGGGTGGAACTGGACGGCAGCCGAGGAGCAGCGCTGACTTTCGAGCTTGCTGAGCAGGTGGTCGGCTGGCCCGGCTTTACGATTGAGGCGCCCGCCGGCACGACGATCGAGCTATTGGTCCACGAAGCCCACGCCCTCGGCGGGCCGCCGCTCTTGAACACGCATTATGACTCATGGACTCGCTTCATCTGCCGCGAGGGGAAGAATGAGTTCGAGACCTTCGACTTCGAGAGCTTACGCTGGCTCCAACTGCACATTCATAACGCCAAAGGCACGGTAGTCGTCAGCGATGTCCGCGTGCGGCGCCGCGTCTTTCCCTGGCCCAATGAGCCGCGCATTCGCACCAGCGAGCCGGCCCTCCAACGCCTCTTCGACGCCTCTCTTAACACCCTCAACAACTGCGCCCAGGAAACGCTGGTGGACGGCATGGCCCGCGAGCGCCAGCAATACAGCGGCGATGGCGGGCACCAGATGCACGCCGTACATCTGGCCTTCGCGGAGCGGCGCCTGGTGGCTCGCTACCTGGCGACCTGGAGCCAGGGCCTGACCAAGGACGGTTACTTTCTGGACTGCTGGCCCGCCTACGACCGGCTGGCACGGCTGGTGGAACGCCAGTTTGACCTTACCGGCTGGGGACCCATTCTGGACCATGGCGTGGGGTTCATCTTAGATTGCTGGAGTCATTACCTTTACACGGGCGACCAGGAAGCGTTGCGGGAGCCGTATCCGCGACTGCTCCGGTTCGCGCAGTATCTGCAGGGCCTGATCGGCGCCGACAGCTTGCTGCCGGTTGAGAACTTCGGCATCCCCTCGGTCTGGATTGACCATGTCGCTTATGGACGCCAACGGCACAAGCAATGCGCCTTTAATCTCTATGCCGGCGCCGCTATGGAACACGCTTTGGCGCCCCTCTGCCGCGCGTTTGGCGATGTCGGTCAGGCTGAGGCCGTCGAGCAGTTTGGCCAGGAATTGGTCGCGGCAACGGTCAGCCGGTACTGGAGCCCGGAGCGCGGGTTGTTTATCAACAACCTGCCGTGGCTGGCGGAAGAAAAGTCTCCGCGCACCTGTGACCGCTCATTGGCCACAGCCATACTGTTCGATCAGTTCCCGGACAGCCAAAGCGCCGCCGCAGTGCGTTCGCTGGTGGAATGCCCGCCGGAGATGGGCTTTTCCTATCCCGCCAACGCCGGCTGGCGCCTGTGGGCGCTGGCCAGGAGCGGGCGCGCGGACGTGATCGTCGCGGACTTGCGCCGGCGCTGGGCGACCATGGCCTCGGTTAAGGAGAACAATACCTTGCAAGAGGACTGGCAAGCGCTGCCTGATTCTGGCGCCCAATGGAGCCACTGCGCGGTCGTGCCGATTTACATTGCTTACCACGGCTTGCTGGGTCTGAAGCCGTTGGAACCCGGCTTCAAACGCTTCGAGCTCCGGCCACAGCTTGGTGACCTCGAAGATCTCGACCTGACGGCATTTACCGTTCAGGGTCCGGTGAGTCTGCGCTCACGCGGAATGCTCGGCGAGCGCGAGCTGGTATTGCAGTTGCCGTCCGGCGGCCAGGGGGAATTGGTCTTGCCGCAGGACGAGGCCAGCGACCTGCCTGTCGCCGCCGGACCAGGCCCGGCCGGACATCGCCGCTTCAAGTTGGCCGCCGGCAGCGCGGTGACACTTCGCCTCAAGCACGTGTAGCAGGGACGCTGGCAGCACTTGGCCGCGCTCTAAACCCCTGAACCTCCCTCACCCTCATCAGCGCTTCGAAACATCCAACAACCAACATCCAACATCGAACCTCCAATGGTTGCCATTTGGGTGATTATTCGATGTTGGATGTTGGATGTTGGATGTTGGGGTCCGCCACTTCGCTTTGGAAACCGGTGTGACAGATCAACGACCGTCTGGGTATTCGTTGCACAACAGATGCGCCGGCGCTTCGTCTTCCTCAATGGCCGGGAAGCGCGGGAGCGGCGTGTAGAAGCGGTTGTCGCTGGCATCGTCGTTGACGCTGGAGACCTCGCCGATCAATGCCGTGCCGGCGCCTTTCTCCCCGTAGAACGTGTGGTAGAGCCCCGGTACGAGTGTAATGCTCTCGCCTTGCCCCAACACGACTTTCCCGCCGGGCGCGACCTCGCGGACCACACCATCACAGCTCACCTTGATCGGCGTCTGGGCATAGCCGCCGTGCGGATCGGAGTTGTAAAGCTCGCACACCAGCCGGCCGGCTCCGCGGTTGATGATGTCCTCGGTCTTGAGATGGTGGAAATGCCACGGCGTGATCTGCCTCTCGCGCACCACCATGATCTTCTCGGCATACATCTTCTTGTTCTGCGGGTCATCGAGCTTGCCGTTGCGGATGGTGAACAGCAGCAACCCCTGCTTGAGGAAGTCCCCGCTGCCGAAGTCGGTCAGATCCCACCCCAAATGGCGCGAGCGGATTTCATCAACCTCGTGCCCCAGGCTCTTCCATTGCCGGGTCGTCCAGTAACCAAAAGGTGGAAGGCGGAATTGGTGCTGATCAAAGAAGACCTTCGCTTCTTCGATATACCGGTTTATCTCGGATCGCTTCATGCCCGCCAGTAAACCACTCTGCCGGCGACCGGTCAACCGCACCCTGACGATGCCGAGCTCGCGGCAAGCGTTTCCCGCCTTGACGTATCGGCAGTCTCTGGGCCAATCTTTCGGCATGATTTTCATGGGAGTCCGATGTGGTTTTACGCCCGCATAACCTGTTGGAGTGTCAACCGCCAGGACCAAGAGGATACCCTATAAAATCTAGGCTCTGCCCCCATAGCTCAAATGGATAGAGCGGCGGTTTCCTAAACCGTTGATCCCTGTTCAATTCAGGGTGGGGGTACCATTTTTGTTCGGCGGCTAACCTCGGTAACCGCAGGCATTTCCGGCACTGCCCAGGTTGCCGGGAGCTTGCTTGAGTTTTCGAGCCACCTCGATTGGCTCTCCGCCGATGGTCGCCAGTCGTCTCCAGCCGTCTGAAATCCTGGACTGGGTTACCCCCGGAGGGTTACACACAGCATTCACCCTCGGAAGAGCCTATGGCGCACAGGACGAGACGCTGGCGGAAGCCCATCCCGAACACCAGGTTTAGCTGAGGGGAAGCCGAAACGTCGCGCTTGCCGTGGTCATACACCGCCTGTACGTCGGGCGGAAATACCGACTGATAATGATCGTTTACGTGAACGGCGGGATTGGTCCAAAGATGGAAGCTCTGCGGGAGCGGCGTGGGATTGAAGAGGCGGATGTTGATTTCGAGCAAGGCCTTGTCCGGGAAGAGCGTCAAGCCGAGGATGCCTTTGAGGTGCCACATCGGCTCGATTTCGCTGAGCCAAAGGGTGCGGCTGCCGTCCGGGTTTACGGTGATGGTGTGATCGACCGGGCAATAGGTGCCGGGCCGGTTACAGCTTCCCAACGCACAATCTTATAGCGCCGTCCGGTGAAGGCGCCCGTGCGCTCTGCTTTCCCACCTGCCGCCTGATCACAAGTCAAGACCACACGGCTCGCCGCGCCGGACTCGAAATCGAAGGTCGTCCCGTCGTCTTCAAACAGCGTGAACGGCGTGGGGCGTTCGCCGAACACTTTGACCGTGATTTCGAAAACAGTAGCGCCGTCAATCTGCTGCACCGGTTCCGCGAGTGGCAAGAGCGAGTTCTCCCTGACGAAGAGCGGCATTTCGCCAGGCGAGCCGCTAACCGTTATGTTCGTGCCGCCTTGATGCCATTGTTTGGTTTTCAACTCATACCAGGCAACCCCTCGTGGCAGGACTATCTTCCGGGAGGCGGCCTCGCCGAGGAAAGGAGCGGCGAGCAAAGAGTCGCCGAACATGAAGGCATTATCGAGCTTCCGAATCTGCGTGTCTTCAGGAAAGTCCAGGAGCAGCGAACGCACCGGCGGCAGCCCTTCGTTATGATACCTTTGAAAGCTGGAATACAGGTAGGGCAACAGCGTGTAGCGTTGGCTCACGATTGAGCGCAACCGGTCGGCTACCGCTCTCTGCTCCGCTTCCGGGAGCAATTGGCGAGCCTCGTTTTTGGGACGATCGTATTGTTCCCAAACGGGGTTGGGCATGAACCACATGTCCAGGCACATCTGCGGCGCAAAGGCGCTCAGGGCCACCCGGTTCAGAAGCTCGTCCAGGCTATGCGCCTCCCGCACTTCCGGCGACCAGAGCAGCCCGGTGAAGGACGCGTTCACGAGCTGCCGGAGGTATTGGTCGAACGAATAGGCGTCGCTGTAGAGATTGAACGGCAACGGGGCGGCCAACGCGGTTGTGGCCCGGACGTCGCCCCAGGTGCGCAGGTTGTGCGCTTTGAACGCCGAGAACAACGCCCGCTGATAAAGATAGCCGTAGAGTTGTGTCATCTGGTCCCCGTCAATCCCCGATGGGAAGATTGAGCAGTAAGGATAGTTGAAAGGAGTGGCATCGGTGGGCGGTTGCTTGTCGCATTCGTCGCCTTTGAAACCGAGAATCCCCTTACTGACCAGTTCCCGGTCGTGGTAGTCAGCAAAGATCCGAGACGCTTCGGGATCCACAAAATCCACAACCAAACCGCCCCACACGAGGAAATCGCCCGCGCGCGATTTCAGCGGCGCGAACAGAGGTGAACTTGGGTGGATATAAGCGTGCTCCCACAGGTTCACCTTGAATCCGGTTTGCTGGAGTTCCTGGAGCATCTTCGCGGGTTCGGGAAAGCGCTCCTTTGACCAGGTGAACGAGCAAGAATAAGACTTGGATTGCCAGCCCGGCTCCAGCCCAATCATGTCGCAAGGAATCTCCATCGCGCGAAGCGCGCGCGCGGTCTTTAAGACAGTCGCTTCGTCCGCCCGGGTGAACGTCCGGAACTTCAACCCCAGGCCCCACAAGGGCGGGACAGCGCCGCCGCCCGAGAACAAGTTGTAACGCTGCACTGCCTCGCGCATCGTCGGCCCCCCGAAAACATACACGTCAACTCCCTTGGAATTGCCGGGGAGATCGAAGATGACCTCCGTTCGCCCGCGTGCCGCCCGGGCCGCGTACAACTCTCCTTCAGACGTTTTGATCTGGCCCGAGCGGGGGTCATCCGCTGCCGCGGACTGATTGGGGGTCAAGCGCGCGACCTCCACCATGGGCACTCTGGCGGTGTCCACGAAAACTCCGTAGCCCTTTGTGCTCAGGTAAAACGGAACTGGGCCATGGCTGGCTCCGGTTTCCCCGACCACCGCCGCGCAAACCGTCAAGTTCTTGCACAGCCCCTTTTGTTGGTAAGCTCCCGGATCAAGGCCAAAGCCATAGATCTGCTGTCCCGGTTCCTCGCACGGCACATAAACCGTAGTGCGCGCAGTCGAAATCCGACAGCGGATTTGGCCCGGCTCGAACGGCAGCGGTGCTGGTGCCGGCAGAGATGCAAATCCCTGGACGCGCGGAGCTGATTCCCTCACTGCCACCGGAGTAAATCGCTCAGGGGTTCCGAAGCGTACCCGCCACACTCCTGGAAGCAACTGTTCGACGGCGGGTGTTGCCCATTGCGGCGCGGCGGTAACTTCGTTGGTGCCACCAGCAGGAGGTTGCCGGTCAGAGCCGAATGAACAGGCCGATTGCAGCACGACTTCAAAGCTAAGTGAAAGAGGCAGAAAGAGGCTTCGCATTTTGCAGTTCGTCACAGCTTTTGATTTCAGAACCATCCTACGGAATTCGCCGTGCCGGTGGAATAGAGAAAGCGATGATTCGCAAGGACAATTCTCTGATTCTTCTGTATTGGTAGGACGCACCTTTTCATTTTGGCACCCGCCAGGCATCAGGGAATTTGGAGAAGATGAGAGCCTGCAAGCGAGCACGACCGCCAT
>PLZQ01000489.1 GCA_003152225.1 Limisphaerales bacterium
ATTACGAATTCGCCATGTACAGGAGTGGGCGAGAGCCGCCAGGTCATCGCCGTCGCCGATCTCCTGGAAGCCAACGAACAGCGGCGCTTCCCTGGGCAGCAGCCCGATCAGGTGCCCGGCCTTGGTGCTGTATTCCAGGGCGGACGTTGGCTTGTCGATGTCGGCCAGACCAACAGCCCGGCGACTCTGAACGCAAGCATCGCGGACCTGATGGCTGCCGCTCGGTAGCCTTACTGAACAAGACCTGCTTCTTAGCACAATCACCAATGGAGCGGTGCCCTTCCTGGAAGCCGCCTTCTGTGCCATCGCTGCTAAAACCTGGGAATATATGCGATTAAAACAGGCGGTTGTTTATTAAGAACGGGTCGATACTTGTCTTTGTGAACCCAATGTTATGAGAGCTTTCATTCCCGAGCCAGCCGAACTGGAACTTATACCTGATGCGACGGAGGCGTCTGAGGCCGCAGCCGCAGAACTGAACTCGGCTTCAATCTTTGATGCGATCCGGGTCCGTGAGTTAGCCCTAACGTCCGTCATGAAAGAAATCCTTCAGCTCCAGCCCTCCTCCCATTGGGGAATCAACGAGTGACTGGTCGAGAGTTTCGGCTCTCTTTGCAGATCAATCGTTATTGGCCCCAGGCTGGCAAGGTGCGCTTGCTCTAACGCGGCGGTTCCGTGAGAATCCTAGCTGTGCCGCAGCACCAGCCAGCATCACTGGACGAGCTTTTGGCCCTTGCCCAAGGCTACGCCGAGTTTGCGATGCGCAACATCGGCCATGTCCCTCCCGCGCTCCTGGCCGAGTCGCCCACCGGCCTCATCCACTTCGTCCCGGACAGCCTCAAGGACGAGCGGTCCAAGGACAATCTCGCCAACACCGCCCGGCTGATTTGCGTTGGCTACGAAGTCACCGCTTCGGTCCTCGTGCTCGAAGCCTGGATGAAGATGGCCAAGCCAGGCGAGACGCTGGACATGACCGAGCCTCCGTCTGAAGCCTTCGACCGGCAAGAGGTCGTGGTGCTGACCGGCGAGACGGCCCAGCACTGCAAGCAAATGCTGCTGCCCATCATCCGCACCGACGCCGGTGGGTTCTTTGGCTTGGGCGAGCATGTCGGCCCCAAGCTCAACAACTTCGAGGGCAGGTTCGCGCAGCTGCTTCCGCCCAAGCGGCCCGGTGCCGAGGGCATTGATCTGGCCCGTGCGATGCTGGTGGCGATGGGAGTCACTGAGGAGCGGCTGCGCGGCAATGCTGAGCGGAATTGACTGCGGCATAACCGTCATCCCGAAGACAACCCGTTTACTCATGAAAAAGCCCAGGACAATGGAACCAAAAACAACGAGGCGATTGAGCACACCGATCGTGCCTCTGCACATACCCCTCCAGGCAATCAAGGAGGCCCGGTCTGCCCTGCCGCATGGTCTGCGGGTCAGCGACATTGACTGCGCCATCCTGCTTTTTGTGGAGCGCAACCGCAATCTTCCATTCGCGAACTGGCCGAAGGAATGTCGGCACTACAAGGCTTTGGCTAAACTGTGCAGGCTTGGCTACCTGCGCCAGAAGGACTGGCCCAAGAGTTTCGTTATCACCCGCGCTGGTTACAGCATGTTGGTGGATTCTCTCCGCCCTTTCGCACACAGGCACCAAGCCTGGAACCTCCGAAGCATAAGGGAACACGCCCGGAAAGAATCGACGGGCAGCTCGCGATTGGGACTCGCGCAGAATTTAGGCGCAAGGTGCGCTTAGGGCGGCTAGCCTCAACGGGCAAGGGCTGTCAACAGGAAACATTTCTGTGTAAGTCGTTGCGGTTGGCGAACGTCTTCGTTCATAAGAATTTTTGGATTTTTTCGCGGTGTTACGGTGCCTGCGTGAGACAAATCGTGATTCGAGTCTTCGGGGCTGTCGCTGGCCGTTCCCAGCGATTTGTCTCACACCCGATCGTGGGTCGGCGACAGCTCCAAGGACTCGCTGCAAGAAAGTTGTCATGGACAAAGTAGAACTAGCAAAATCAATTCTGGAGGAGGTGGAGGCACGGCCCCTGCGTCCTGATGAGTCTGCCGATGAGATAATCAGTGATGCTGCCCTGTGCGGATGTTGCTTCGAAGAAGTCGTCCCGCAGCAAGAGCTGGATGAGATTGTGGCCAAGGCGACGGACATCGACCACTGGCACGACCTCCTCGTCGGTGCCTTAGAGCGCCATCCCTGTTCGTCCTCCTCTACGGAGCGTGAAGTGACCGGCGCGGACCCTGACGAGGACGAAGAGCGCTATTAGCCTGAGTCCAATCAGCAGTCATTACCGTGGGGCAGGGGCTGAAGAAAGCTTCATTGGCCGCGTAGCACCACGCCGCCTGGAAAATGGTCCGTGTAAAGTCGGCGCTCTTCCCCCTTGCCGTGCCGGTGCGGCTGGATGCCTCACCAACCTCCGCGACGACACAATTCAAGCCAGCCACAAAAAATACCAATGCTTGGGCTTATTCGGCTTCGGCAGGGAGGACGGCCTTTTCACCGGCTCTTCAACGGATATGGTTTTGATCTTTACCACGCGGCTCCGAGGAATCGCATACTCCCCGCCGTCACTGCCCCTGAAATTGTAATTGGTCCCCTGGAGTTTGGGTTTGCTGAGGGAGATGGTCCGGTCGCCGTTGCTTAGTTCCATGAGGTAATGGCGCACACAACCGCAGAGGACGACCAGACTGACCAGGAGCGTCAAAGCCAATCCGCGCTTGATTCTGGGCGCACACATTCCCGAGTGTTCTTCGTTCACGGAACCTGAAACTACACGGTCACCGTCGCCTTGGCGATGTTCTCTGCGGCAACAGATAGTAGCCTAACCATCCAGAATCAACCGCCGCCATGCTCGATGCCATGCTCCATGCTCGGGCCAAAAGGCACTCTCAGCCCCGTTTTTGATTGCCGAGTCCGCCTCGCCAGAATACCCCTTCCCTGATGAAGAACCTGACGGCCATTCTTTTTCTCGCGCTCCTGTTCGTTGCCCAGAACACCCAAGCCTGGAGCGGCGCTGGTCACCAGGTCATTGCCGCCGAGGCATATCGCCAACTCTCCCCGGCCCTCCAAGCGAAGATGGGCGAAATCCTGAAGTCCCACCCCGACTACGAGAAATGGAAAGAATCGTTTACCGGCGATTCAGCCAATCTGGACTTGGACATGTTCATCTTCATGCGGGCAAGCACCTGGCCCGATGAAATCCGCAGGCGCAAGAGCGAATACAACCACCCCAAGTGGCATTACGTCGATTACCCGCTGAAGCCGCCTCAATTTCCGGTTGAGCCTGGTCCTGACCCCACCGACGACATTCTCTTCGGCATCGGGCAATGTGAGAACGTGCTGTCCGACGCCAAAGCATCAGCCCTGGATCGAGCCGCGTATTTGTCCTGGTTGATTCATCTGGTTGGCGACATTCACATGCCGCTTCATTGCTGCTCGCTGTTCACGGGCGCATATCCAACGGGGGATCGAGGCGGAAACTCCTTCTACATCAAGCCAGCCACCAAAGGGATCGCATTGCACAGCTTCTGGGACGGGCTGCTGGGCACATCCGGCAAACCACAGGCGCATCTGAATTACGCCATTCAGATCGAGGCGGAGCACACGAGGAAGTCGCTACCCGAGTTGAAGAAAGACAAGACGCCGAAAGACTGGAGCTTGGAGAGCCGGGGGATCGCCGTTGAGAAAGCGTATCTGCACGGAGAACTGAAGGGCGGCACCGATAAAGACACCGCAGTCGAGCTGCCGGAGGGATACAGCAAGGCAGCGAAGGTGGTGGCGGAGAAGCAGGCGGCTCTGGCCGGATACAGGTTGTCGGACGAGATTCAGAAGTGGGTGAAGTAAACGCACACTAAGAAAACAGAATGAACGCTTTGGGCCGCCACAGTTTTGCATTCCTCCTGCTCCTGGACTTGTTGTCCACGGGACCCGCTCAGGAATGGACACGGTTCCGGGGACCCAACGGCAGCGGCGTCAGCCAGGCCAAGACGATCCCGACGACCTGGACCGATAAAGACTTTAACTGGAAACTGCCTTTGCCGGGCGCGGGCCATTCCTCGCCGGTGTTGTGGGGCGACAAGATATTTCTCACCACGGGGGACGACCAAACAAAGCAGGTGTCAGTCTATTGTGTCAGCGCGGACGGTGGGCGAGTGCTTTGGCAAAAGTCATTCCCGTTCATGCCTTACCACAAGAACGACCGCAACACGTTTGCCTCCGCGTCTCCGGCAGTTGATCAGCACCGCGTCTATGTCTGTTGGACCTCCCCGGCGCATTACACCCTGATGGCTCTGACTCACGACGGCCAGCCCGTGTGGGAAAAGGATTTGGGACCCTTCGCCAGCCAGCATGGCGGCGGCACCTCCCCGATTGTTTATCAAGACAAAGTCATTCTCGGCAACGAGCAGGACGGGGAGAGCTTCCTGATCGCGGTCGATGCGGTCACGGGCAAGGCCCGATGGCAGGCACCTCGAACAACGAAGGAAGCCGTGTATTCCACTCCTTGCGTTTATGAGCCGAAGGACGGCCCGCCCGCGTTGATCTTCACCAGCGAGTCCCAGGGCGTTTCTGCGATTGATCCTGACAATGGCAACGTGCTGTGGGAGCTGGCGGACGTATTCGACAAACGAGTCGTGAGTTCACCTGTTGTGGCGGCGGGATTGATCGTCGGCGCGTGCGGCAGCGGCGGCGGCGGAAATTATCTGATCGCGGTGCGGCCCGGCAGCCCCACTAAGAAGCCGGAAGTGGCCTATACGATCCGAAAGTCGGCCCCTTACGTGCCTACGAGCGTCTGTGTTGGGGACCGGCTCTTCCTGTGGAGCGATAGCGGCATCGTCAGTTGCGTGCAGGCCGCGTCAGGGGAGGTTAAATGGCAGGAGCGTGTGGGTGGAAATTATTTCAGCTCGCCTCTCTGGGTGGATGGTCGCCTGTTTTGCGTCTCGACCAAAGGCGAGGTGGTTGTGGTGGAAGCCTCGGACCAGTTTCAGGTATTGGCAAGGAACCCATTGGGCGAGGTCACGCACAGCACACCGGCAGTAGCCGGAGGTCGGATGTATATCCACACGACCAAAAGCTTAATCAGCGTCGGCGGGCGATTATCGGTCAAGGCCGCAGACTGAAAGTGCGATCAGTTGGCATGCACGCCGTTCTGCCTTGAGGTTTAGCCCCCAAGCCTCATTAAAACCAGAAGAGACACGACGCATTTCCCGCCACGCTTTGCCCAAAGTTCAGCGCGCGCGCATTCGCCAGCGGAGAATTGCTAGCAGCGCGAGGAACTCGAACAAGATGGGGGTAGTGAAAGTCAGCAGAGTTTTGATGGCGGCACGAGATTCGGGAACCGCAATGGGCTTGAAGCGGCTCACCGGTTCGCTGCGCGGTAGGCCGCTTGGTATTTGGCCATCTTGCCCCGGTGCGCTGCCCGATAGGCCGCGTATCGTTTACGGTGCTTTGCGCGGTAGGCCGCATGATATTCGGCCCATTCGTCCCGGTGTGCCAGGCGGTAGCCCGCACTTATTTCCGGGTGCGCGGTGCGGTAGGCTGCTTGCTGTTTGAGGATTCTGCGCCGATTCGCCAAGTAGTAGGCCGCTTTGCGCTTGGCAATCTTCTCCGCATTTGCTGAGTTGTAGGCCGCAGCGTGTCCCGGATGCGCAGCGCGGTAGGCCGCTACGCGCTTGGCAATTTCGTTCCGGTGCGCGGCGTAGAAGGCCAACTGGCAGCATTTTTGACGGCAGTAACGATGCTTTTTGTGGCGGGGTTCAAACACTTTCCCGCAGTGACGGCAGCGCCTGCTCACTTGCGGCCTCCCTGCCTGAGCCTCTGCCAGCGGACTTCGATCACCTTGGGATGAGCGCGGAGGCTGGCGTCGATCTTGTCCAGCTCGGTATCGGCCTCGGCGAAGGCGTGAAGCTCGCACCAGCCCTGCGCGGCCTGAACATGGAGGCTGTCGGGTGGTTGAAGCGGTTTCATTCGGCGGGCGTCACGGCATCATCCTCAGCGGCTTCAGGTCCGGGTCTTCCAGCGCCATCTTGCGCAGCTTGTTCACTGCTTCAAACCCGTCCGCCGCCAACAGCGCCTTCCCCAGCCATTGCTTCGCCTGGTCTATCTGGCCCAGCCTGGCGCAATACTGCGCCAAGTGATACGGGATGGTCGAGTTGGACTCGAAATCATTCACGATCGAAAGCAGCAGGTCTTTGGCTTCCAGGGTCCGATCGAGTTTGTCCAGGGCGTGGGCGCGGTGAATCCAGCCGAACCGGCGCTCCGGCGTCATCGTGGTCAGCGCCGTGGCGATGTCCAGGCAGGCGTCCCACTTTCGGGCGTCGGCATAAATCCGCCAGCGGAGCTGGAGGACATCGGGATGGGCGCGGTTGGCGGCAGCGATCTGCTCCAGCTCATCGTTGGCCTCGGCGTAATTGCCCAGGCCAATCCAGCCCTCGGCGGCTTGTAGGTGGTGGCTGTCAGGAGGCTGGAGCGGTGGGCAACTCATCCGCCGTGCTTTCCACCGCCCGTTCCTGGCTCTGACACAAGGGCCGGTCTTTCGGGATCGCGAAGTTCAGGGCAGCTCTTGCACAGTTCGCGAGCCATCTCGAAGTCGTCGTCGCGGCAGTAAACGAAGCGTTTCGACTCGCCTACTTGGGCGGCATTGTCAAACCGAACATTGTCTTCGTTCATTGGCTTCGGGAACAACATCCGGTGAAGCGGCTCAAGCTGTCTCCAGAAGGTGCGCTCTATGATATTCAGAGAGTAGCGTGGCGAGAGTGGATACACAATCTGTATGCCTGGTGACCGCAACCCGCGCATCTTTAGAACGGGGTGCTTAGCATGGGAATGCCTCATGATCGGGTGATCCGATGTGTAATTGCTTGAACGAGTCGTGTTGTTGGCAACAACCCAAATGTGCTTGAGCAGTATGTCAGCCATCTCCTCAATCAGGGTCACGTCCATAATGCTTGTTGCATGGGCGTAGCTCCAGCGCTCTTTCGGCAGCTTAACCTCCAAGTCCTCTATTGGATTCCCGATCTTTGCGGCAAGTTCAGGCTCTGTCTCGCCCAGGTGGTTAAAGAAGGAGACTTTGAGCGCCAGCTCTGTGGCGGCAACCGCTGCTTGCCGGGCGTTCGGGGTTCTCAGTTCCTGGACTGCGATGAACTGTGCCATCACTTCCATTTCAGCCTCTGAGGGGGAGAACGTGTTGGAGAGAACGAGCCGGTCAAGCCAGGTCTTGAGGGTTCGGGCGGCATCTGTTTCGAGCGGCACAAACCACTTCTCCAGGAACTGCGACACGCCGATTTCCTTCTCCGCCTCCGGCAAGTCATAGAATAGGCGTTCCCCGCCAAGGCTATCTGGAGATTGCTGAAAGGCTTTGTCAGCCACTTTGTCGTAGCACCAGAGCTTGAAGGAGCTGCTCTGGAAGCCCTCCAAGTAGAAACGCGGGACGTAGTGCTGGTATTTCACCCTGCTCATCGCGTCCTGGGTGTTGGTGCTGGTGTCCCGCCCGGATCGCCCGGAGCGAGGGTTAGCTGCGCGTCGAGGGCTTTGCCGAGCACGTCCTTCACGAATGCGCCGACTTCCGGCTCCTTGCTGCTTCGCGGCCCTGCGGCGTTCAACACCTTGATCTTGTGATCCTGGATGAAGCGCAGCAGCGCTTGCGCCGGTGATGCGGGACCGCCGTCCCGTGAAATGTGGATCACAGGCTTGTGGTGCTTGTGTGCCAGCTCGATGGTCTTCTTCGAGCCGCCCGTCAGAACCGGCGCGATGGAGAAGACCACGGTGCCGTCGCTGTCGTGGGCATTCCATTCCGTGCGCTGGATGTAACTGCTGCTGGGCGTCTCCTGCAATTCGTAGCGTGGGTCGATCGTGCCATCCTCGGCCTTGCGGCCATGCGGGCACCAGCCGCCATGCGGAATGCGGTGGTCGATGGCGAAGTCCAGGGCGGCACGATCCGCGCCGGTCTGCCCGCCTGACACAATTCTCTCGATGAGCGCCATCAGATTCAGAGCAATGGTCGCGTTGTTACGGGAATTTGTAAACGTCGCAGAACAGTGACTGTCGGCCTGTTCTACCCGTTCGGGTGGTGAAATACCGGTCTGAGCAGGCGTCAAGGACGATGGAACCGAATCCCGTAATGCCAAGGCGGCAGGTCTATAACTCGGCTGCCGGTTACGGTTAGGCCCGCCTGCGCCCCCCACTTCACAACCTGTTCGGGCCGAGGACGAATATCCATGCTTGGGCCACGAGGCGTTGTCGCATCAAATCGCCAGTGGATGACGTTGATAGAACCGGTGGGACGCACCACGCGGGCCGCTTCGCTCATAAGGCGCAAGGGTTCCTCGCAATGAAGGATGTTGAAAAGCAGGCATACATCCTGTGACTCCGGCCTGACGCCGAACCCGTGCAGGAACACGTCGCGCTGTTCGCAGTCAATGTTATCAATTCCTTCGGCTGCGGCCCGCTGGACCGTTCGCTCCACCATGTCGGCGTCGATGTCGTAGGTGCGCAACGTTCCCAAAATCCGTCGTGCCACGGGCAGGGTGAACGTGCCGTAGCCGCAGCCCAATTCAACCACATCCCTGAGCCGGTCGTCGATTTCAAGCCGGTCAAGGATGAGGCCCACGTCAAACAGGGTCTGCCAGTAGGACTCTTCAGGCATTCCGCTTTCGCGCAGTTTCATGGGGCTGGCTGCCTTACACCGTAATCACCTTGACCGCTCTGGTCCATTCCGTCTCACAGGCCATCAACCCGGCTCCAGCATCGCAGCGATCGTGGCGATTGCGTTGCCTTCGAGCCGATTGTTGACGTAGATGAACGTCCGGGACTTCGGCCCCGCCGCCTTACCCTCTTCAATCAACGCCTTGCCCGCCGTCCGTGCCTCCGGGTTCTCCTCCTTGATGCTGTCGTAAGGCTCGAAAGCTTTCACCGCCTGCTCATACTTGCGGCCCGGCTTGAGGAGGAACCGGGCGGCGACGAGGTCGGGGTTGGTCCGGCTGCCCGGCAGCGCCATCTGCTCGCCGACCGCAGGCATCGCGTCCCAGCTATTGTAAACGTGGGCGACCTCGTGCCGCGCAAGGCACTCGAAGTATTCCGGCTTGAGCCAGTTCCGGTTGCGCATCTCAACCCCATATGGCCAGCCCTTGGGGAGCTGGCCCAGGAACTTGTCCAGGTCGGCGATGAAGTCGCGGCCATGCTCGTAGTCGGTCGGCCAGAACCTGGAAAACTCGAACATCAGCAGGCCGATATTGGAGCGGACTGCCTCGCATGGCTTCAGGAACGCCTTCGCGAACAGATCGGCATTCAGGAAGTTCTCGTTCGCCTTACCGGCCTGCTCGCCGAACCGGTCCAGCTTGGGATACTTTTTGATGGTGATCGCGTCGGTGACCTTCAAGCCGAACAGAAAGTCGTCCGGTGCCTGGAAGACCATGCCCTCCAGATACTGCTGGCTGGGGAAAGTGTAGTAGGCGGCATCCACGCAGACCGTCTTGAAGACCTCCCCGTATTCCGCCAGGCAGTCCCGCTTGAACCGAGTCTCGGCAAACTTGCCCCGGTATTCGTAGCGGGCGCGGTCGTAGAGCGTCCCGCACCAGCCGGGATACTTCCAGGATGACGTGCCGATGTAAACTCCCTGCACCGCCAGGGAGGCAGCTCGGTCGGCCAGCTCTTGCCGGTTGAAGTTCACGCAGCCTATTTAAGACGCTGGCCTCGGGATTGCAATCAGGTTGGGCAGGCGTCGTTCACTGATGCCGCAGTCGGAACAGCCGGGGTCCAGGTTCCAGCGGCAACGGCCCCCGTAAATCCCGCTTGCGCTCCATTCATCCGCCACGCGGGCCAGCGCGGCATCCCGGTCGCTCCCAGCCTGGCCTGACCAGGTCTGCGCTCCAGCGCCGGGCCTTGGGAAGGCTGGTCCGCTTCGTTACGGAAATCGGCAAACCGCCCAGCAGTCACTTCCACCCGGCTTGGCCCGCCCCTTGGCCCAGGTCGAGCCGCTGCCTCAGTGCCAAGGAGCGTCAAAGGCATAGAACGTGCTGCCACAATGCTTGGAAAATGCTCGCTGCCCAGGGGACATTTCTGCAATTGTTAAAGCTCCAGCAGCAGCAAGAAATGAAATAGCAAAACAGACTGAAAAATATTTAGCGTAGCTTCGGCTACGGCCTCGCAAGAAAACCGCGAATTTTCAAATCCAGAGGCCAGCCCAAGTCACGCGCCCATCGGGCGCGGCTTGGCGCATTCTCTGGATAGGCGCTTCGCGGTGCCTCTTGCGGGGGTGCGACGGGTTCGCGCCCCTTCTTTTGGCCGGGTTGTGGTTGTGCTTAGAACCAACCACCATGAAAAGCACTCATCTCGGCTTCAGGCACCTGGCCAGCGTCCTCTGCTTCGGCGCATACGCGCTCCAGGCGACCACGTTTACGGTCACCCGCACCAACGTCACCGGCCCCGGCTCGCTGCCTGTGATTATCAGCCAGGCCAATACGACACTCGGCGACAACGTCATCGAGTTTGCGGTCACCAACGTCATCGTGCTCGTTTCTCCGCTTCCGACAGTCACCAACAATGTGACCATCAATGGGCGCATCGACGTGCCCACCGTCATCAGCGGTGGGGGAACGGTGCCGATATTTACGTTCGCAGCGGGGACAACGAATATCCTGTCTAATTTGGTCCTGACGAACGGTTACACGACAGGCAGCGGCGCGGCCATCAGTAACGCGGGCCTTTTGTATATCAGCGGATGCCGCATTACAGGAAATCGGGCACCTGCGGCTTCAGGCGGAGGAATTGGGAACTTTGGCAGCACCACGATTGCAAATTCAGCGCTGGACGGTAATTCGTCATCTTCAGGTGGCGCCATTCACAACTCCGGCGTAATGAGCCTTTCTCTGGTGCGGATTCAGGGCAATAGCGCTGGAAATGGTGGTGGGGTGGTGAATGGGGGTTCTCTCTCAGTGACTGACTCAATACTCTCGAACAACGTGGCTTCATTAGGCTTTGGTGGAGCGATTCTCAATTCAGGGAGCCTGAAGCTTGTTTCGTCCACAATTACCGGGAACACTGCAACGGGGGAAGCAGGCAAGCCGGGCCAATTTGTGTATTTTGGCATTGATTTTACTCCTGGGGGTGGCGGCGGTGCCGGTTTGGGAGGCGGGATCATGCAACAGTCAGGAAATCTCTTTGTGACTAATTGCACGATTGCGGCCAACAATGCTCACGGCGGCAACGGTGGGGGTGCGGGAGGAGCCTACGCAAGTTCACCCAACCAGGGAGGGAGCGGCGGCGGCAATAATGCTGGGCTTGGTGGCATCTATTACGGTCCCGGCACTTCTGACGTGGCTCCAACCGTGGGTGGATTGGGCGGCGGTGGAGGCGGTGCTGCGTTGTTGTATTGGAATAATGTTAACGTGCTTATAGGAGCAGACGGCGGGTTTGGCGGCGGGGGTGGAGGCGGTGGTTGCGGCGCAGGAACGGGTGGTGGTGCTCGTGGAGGTTCCTCGGGTTTTGGCGGCGGTTCCGGTGGTTACGGCTACAACAACTATCCTGTATTGCGAACAGGCGGTGGTGGTGGAGGCGGCGCGGGTCTTGGCGGCGGATTATTCATCGAACAGGGTGCCGTTATCCTTGTAAACTGCACGCTAACCGAGAACGGAACTTTGGGTGGTGCGGGAGGGTTGAGCCTCACAAACCCTCCTCTTCCCTACGGACCTACTGCGGGAAATCCAGGTTCTGGAGTGGCTGGAGGCGTTTTTAACCACAGCGGAACGTTGTCATTGCTCAACACGATAACTGCCGGGAACAGCGCCGGTTCGAGCAGCCCAGACCTTTGTGGTGCTTTCATAAGTTCTGGATTCAATCTAATCGGCAACAACCAAGGAGCCACCGGTCTAAGCATCAATGATTATCAGAACGTGCCCGCCGATCTCGGCCCCTTGCAGGACAATGGCGGGCCTACGCTCACATGCGCACTGCTCCAGGGCAGCTTGGCTATCGGCGCTGGCACCAGCATCGGAGCGCCGCCCACTGACCAGCGTGGCGTTGCCCGCCCGCCCGGCCGGTGCGACATCGGGGCGTTCCAACTCCTCACGCTCATCACGCCAACAATCCAATGGACAAACCCGGCAGACATCGATTACGGGACACCGTTGGGTTCCAGCCAACTCAACGCCACGGTAGGGCCTGCGGGAACGCTGACATATACGCCGCCTGCCGGGACATTTCTCTCCCCAGGTTCAAACCAAGTGCTCCGAGTTGTATTCTCGCCCGCCGACCCCACCCAATACACGGGTGCGACCAATTCGGTTCACATCAACGTGCTCAAGGCAAGCCAGACAATCACCTTCGGCCCAATTCCCAACCATCAGCTCGGCGACGCGCCAGTATTGCTAAGCGCCAGCGACAGTTCATCACTGCCGGTGACGCTGGCGGTGCTCTCCGGTCCCGCAACCTTGACGGGGAACTTGCTGTCGTTCGGTTCCACTACCGGCTGGGTGACCGTCGCAGCCACGCAGCCGGGTAATGCCAACTACAACGCCGCCCCCGAAGTGGACCAGTCGTTCTACCTCGGCATTTTCCCTCTGCCCGCAATTACGACGCAGCCCGCCAGTCAGTCCGTTTACCCCGGTGACAGGGTGTCGTTCACCGTGACGGCGACCAACGGGCCACTCAGCTACCAGTGGCAGTTCTACGGCGCGAACATTGCGGGAGGAACATCCCCGAACTTGGTGCTGGCGCGAGTGCAAACCAGCGAAGCGGGGCCATACCGGGTCATCCTCAGCAACCCTAGCGGGTCCATCATCAGTGCCGTGGCCAACCTCACAGTCATCGTCAGCCAGGGAACGCCAAGAATTACCGCGCAACCGCAGGGCCAGAATATTCGCGTAGGCGAGATTGCCACGCTGTCAGTCGTGGCCACTGGAAACGCGCCTCTTTCTTACCAGTGGTATCAAGGTGCCAGTGGCGACACGAATGGCTTCATCGCTGGGGCTACCAACCTCGCTTATACTGCGTCGGGGCTGACCACGAACACAAGTTTCTGGGTAAGCGTCCACAACGCCCTGGGCACGGTGGACAGCGCTGCGGCCAACGTGGCGGTGTTTCCAGCCAAAGCGGCTAGGTTGAATTTGACCAGGCTAAGCGGCATGGCCGCGCTGGTGATCGATGGCCTGCCCGGAACCCAATACCGCTTAGATTACACGACCAACCTCTCCACCACGAGCTGGTCGAACGTGATCAATTTGGTTCTGCCCAGCAGCCCTTACACGTTTATCGACGCGACCTCCCTAAATGCGCCGCTTCGGTTTTACAGGGCCGTGGCGCAGTAAGAACACAAACACATCAACTTCGATCACAGAAAGGACGAACGAATATGGCAGAAGACCCCAAAACGGTTTTCAGAGAGGCGCAAGCGGCTCTCACATGCGCTGCCCAGAAGTGTTTCTACTACCCTGCTTGCGGCTTGGATTTTATCTACCCGCTCCAGCACTTTAGCAAGTGGTGTGACAATTTCATTTTCTGTGATTGGAAGGTTGGCGATAGGCAGTTATTCCTCGACCAAATCAATACCATCAGAGCAGAGCGGCCAGAAGGCATCGCTGATGTTGCGCCCGACTTTTTTACCTCTGTTCTCCGGCGAGCCGACGTTAGAAAATTGGCTAATATGGAAGAAATTCTGGCCAGGTTCTTCTCGGAGATGCCTTCGAACTTACGCCGATTCCTGGCCGACCCTCCCTCGCCAGAGAGACATTTTGCCGAGCTGTGGATCACTGCGTCGGGCGGTGAAAAGAAGTTCGTTCGAGTGTTCTGGCTCGGTATGGAAGGCGTGAACATCTACTCGAAGTTGTTTTCCCAGAAGAACATAGCGCCGCGCATCCTCTGCATCAAAAACTGGGGCCTTATCGAAAGCGAGTGGACATCCTTCGGGACTTGGCAGGCGCATCTGGGACAGGTTGTTCAAGCTGGTCCCCACAAGCCGGAGTTGTTGGTTGCCCGCAAGGGCGATCACGATTGGCCCTGGACACGGCCCGTGACCGAGTTTACCGATTGGGATGACCAGCCCGTGATTATGTGGGCGCGGAAGAAGCCAACGTCGCGAAACCAGCAAGTCCGTAAACGAAAGAGCAGATGATGCCAGAGCAAGAGCGCCAGCCGATGGTTTGCAGCCAGGCCAAGCGCCAAGTTAACCAGGGTCTGCGGAACGGCAAGAAACGGCTTGTCCGTTTGCAATCGCCGAGGCGGCGACGCTCCTGCGCGTCCAGCGCCAACGAGATGCCTGATTCTGCGCAGCTCCCTCGTATGCTCGAAGGCATCACCGCCGCCGATGACGGGTATCTCCAGCGGCAGGCCAATAGCCTGGAGCGGCGGATGTTCAGGCGGCGCGTCAGCAATCCTGCCAAAACATCGGATGAACTGCGTTCCGCACTGCGTCGGGCAGGCTGGGTCCGCGTCGGCATCGAGTGGTTCGGCACCAGCAGCTTGCGGGTCAAAGCTGAAATCGGGGCACGGCTCAGGGCGAAGCTGAGCGACGCCAGGGTGCTCTCTGCTGACAAATGGTTGTTCGGCGATTTCATAGGTGCTGCCCGCAAAGTCGGCCTCAGACCGGGAATCGAAGACATCAGCGTCAACGTGGAGGGGCAAAGACTGGAGGCTTCGTTGAGCGCGGTGCCGCTGGCCGACATGAGCGCCGTTCTCGACCGAGTGGTGGAACGCTGGTGTGCGCAGGACAGGGCGAAGTCGGTTCACGCCCGAAAAGGTGCCAGCGCAGACTGATGCCCGTCCTGCCAAGCGACGCCGGTGCCTCGTGCGAGGACACCTTTCCGGCCCCCAAAGCCGCTGCGCGTCTTTTTCGAGCTTGCCTCGACTGGAATCCCGATGCTGGCACGGATGCTGCGGCTCTCGATCGCGTTCTTTGCCAGGCTTGAATTTGATTTTACCCTGCCCTGTTCGTGGCGAGCGACTAGAGAACTCGGACCGTAAATTGAACGACGTAGGGACGCACGGCGACGGTTGTAGCCGACACGCCTTTACTGGAAGTCGAAAGCAGCCCGCTTGTCCCCAATGTTCTGACGAGGTCCCGAAGCACAGTCGAAACACGACAAGGGCGGGGTCTTTTTTGTTGGGATCACGCGGCACGGCCTAGTTTTTGACACCGCCTCTCGGCCAAGGTAGTGTCTTGGCGTGACAGGCACATAATCTTCTTCTGCTTCGCCCGGCTCCAGGGCGGAGTCTCCAAAAGCTTTATCAGGACTGAGTCCTGAACCTTAACGGCAGCGCCATGTCCACGTCGGGACATGCCTTGAGGCGGCTTTGCGCTCGCGCATTGCGGCCCCAGGGCCAAGTTCGGATCGTCATCCGACCTGCGGGCTGACCGGCAGAGGGAGCCGAAAGAGAATCAGCATGAAGCACATTGTCATACCGGAAACCGTAGAAGGTTGTGATTGCGAGGACTGCAAGGCGGGCAGGCATATCTACTCGCTCTTCTGTTGGAGGGATAATGAGTGGAGTTGGCGGGCGACCAGCCTCCGAACCTATACGAGCGTCCATGAATGCAAACAAAAGCACCCCTGGATGCTCGTTTTCGAACCTGGCTCAACATGGGAGGATGGGACTCCGCTCGTGGACCCGGAACCCGTGCGACCGGCGCACTGCGAAGGAGCCGTAGGCGGCATTGTCCCGTTGGATACGGAGAAGCTCAAGAAGTCAGCCGACCTGTTAGCAAAACACTGGAACGGAGGCCGAGGCCGAGAGTAATGCCCCGCTCCGGTTGAGCACGGTCACGAGGAAGCGAACCTAGACCTGGGCCAGGTGGAGGCTGTGGACTAGTGCCCAGGTCGAGCGTAGTTACTGGCATGGGACCGCGACGAATTGTCGAAATCTTGATAGCAGCTGACGGGCCGGTATGTGTTCGAAGCCTGGTTGACGCCAGCGTCCACAAGTCCACACGCAGCACCCGCTGGGTTGCCGCCTTCCGGGACGAAACAGGACGGCAGGTTTGGCGGGCCACCGGCCTGCGTGAACGCGAGCCAGCGTTGGTCCTGGCCCGGCGATGGGAAGCCGAGGCCAAGCGACGGGGGGCGGCTCAACCTGCCGCGCCGCCCAAGCTCACCATCCGGGTCCGGCCCAGCAGCGCTGAAAGGCAGCAGGGATGCCTCACCCAAGCGGAGGTCGCTGCAATCTTGAGAATTTCTGAACGCGCCGTTCGCGAGATCGAGCGCCGTGCCTTTGAGAAGCTGCGGCGGCACCCGGCCTTGCGGGACTTCTGGCGTGAATGGCAGACGGGTGAAATCAAGGAGACGGCTCTGCGAGTTTCGAAGCAGTGGACGCTGAGTCGAGCTGAAGTCGCCGCCGTTTACGCTCTGGCCGGGACGACCGTAGAGCGGCAGGCGCTCCGCAAGCTGTTGGCCCTGACGCAAGGCGGCAGCCAACGGCATCTTGCTGGAAGCGCGGATTAAGAGCGTCACAGCGCACGGTCAGGGGACTGCCTCGTTGCACCAACGCCGGTTCACAGGCTGTCTGTGCCATGCTGGCCGGATGTCTTACTCCAATATCAGCCAACTCGACCGTGCGCAGGAGCACTGTGAAACGATCCCTCTGGATGTCGTGCCCAACCTTAAACTGGAGGAGCGCGATGGCCTCGCTGATCCCTTTGCTGGCGGTTCCAGGGTGTCCCAGCGCTCCCTCTCAGACCACTTTACTCAGCAGCACGGACTGTTCGCGGACACCGAGCTTGCTGCGCTGCTCGAACCGCGCCGGATTCAAGCGCCGCCCGGCTACCATTCCACCAACTGCGTCAGCGCCGGGCTGTTTGTGCTGCTGGGAAGCCGGGTCGTGCGAGCAGCTCGCGGACTGCCCTACATCCCCACGGAAGTTGCCGCGCACGTCGTTGCCTACCAGGTGATCCGGTATCGTGTCCCAATCTATTTCATCGAAGAGCAGTTTATCCGCGCTGTGGCGGCGACCGACCTTCCCCATGACTTCACCCTCGACGATCTGCACTGGCCGATGCCCGCTATGGTGGTCGGGTTCCCGGCGCGGTTCATGCAGGAATACCTGGGACGCGACGTTTGTTACGTCTATGCCGCCAACTGCGACGCCGGAGAATACGCGGTGTCTCAACTGCCGGGGTGCCCGAGGATCACCGTTCCGAAGTCCAAGGTCGCCTGGCAGTTCTACTCCTGCCAGGACGGGAACCTGGAAACCTTCGTGTCGTCTTATCTTCGTCAGGACCGTGTGGACGAGACGATCTCCAACTACGCCTACACGGACTATACCGAAATCAAGGACCAGGCAGGCATCGCCACGGACAAAGAAGTCACCGACCGGCTGTCGGCGCTCATGCTCAAGCTGCTGGTGATCTTGAACACCCGCCCGCAGTTCGTCGAAGAGGGACGGTGCGTTCGCCCGGAGAAGATCAAGCACGGGCGCGTGAAGTATTGCGAGCTGTGGTCGCCCAACGTAATCGGCAGGTGTTATCGGACAATCCGCGAAGACCAGGGCGGCGGCACCCACGCCAGCCCACGAGTCCATTGGCGTAGAGGATTTGTGCGTAGTCAGCCTCACGGGCCGCACCGGTCGATGCGGAAGCCCGTGTGGATACAGCCGGTGTTGGTGGGGCTTCAGGCTGAGGCGGGCGCTCAGAAAGGGGAGCGGTTATGACCCCGGAACAAAAGGCATTAGCGGTCGCTGTGGCGGCGCAGCTTAACCTCCAACCAACCCCCGGCTTCGATGACCATTGGGGGCCGGTCTTCTCGCTGCCGGATGGCGGGAGGCTCTACTTCTCCTGCGGGCGGCAGCATGGGCAGTTGCATATCTCCGCCAGCGTGGCAAACGACTTGCGGGAGCACCGCGCCTATTACCGCGAGGGCGAAGCTCCCAGGACCAGTATGAACGTGTCAGAGTCCAAGGACGCGGAGCGCATCGCGGCGGATGTGCGGCGCAGACTGCTTCCTGAATACGAGCGCGAGTTGGCTGCCTGCGCCGCCAACAAAGCGAAGCACGACGACAACAACGCCAAGCGCGTCGCGGCGTTGACCAAAGTCGCCGCCCCATTCGGGGAACGTGTGCAGTGCGACGAACAGTCGGGCGAACCGCGCCCGCTTTCCATCGACCGGGAGGGCAAATTCAGCCTCACGGCCAAGCCTTACTGCGAGGCCGTGAAGCTGGAGATCGGAGTCAGCCCGGAGATTGCGGGCAAGATTGCAGCCCTGTTGGCGGCGCTGTAACCGAGAGATCATTTTGAAGTATGGATGACCCCATCAATAATCCAGATCGAGAAATCGGCGAGTCCCCGAAAGGAATATTCCGACGCTTGCCACGTCCGGCTGTCAAACCCGCTTACACAGGCGAAGACCCGAAGCGGTTCTTCCGGCGCATGTCGGAGCGAGCACGGCGGCCCAATCCAAATCCGAGCGAGGCCGCTCGTGCGTAATACCCAGCGACCACAGGGCCGCGAGGCCGCGCCTTGCCAGGACACGCTGAGAGCTTTCCTGGTAGAGCGCCGCATGGGCGGACTGTTTTACCACTGCCAGCTCGCCAAGCATCTGACGCGGGCTGGCTTCGAGGTCCGCCAAGTCGAACGCGAGGACAATCATGCGGACGTTTGGGTTTTGAAATTGCGGCGTGGCCAGGTGACCGCTGGTCAGGAAATCGACTGGACTAAGAGGACGGTGCTCGTCTTTTTGAGGCGTTACGGGGTGCGGTATCCAAGACGGGAAGTCGTGGTGATGGTCCAGGGCGACCGCATCACCGCCGCGTTCAACTGGGAACGTGGGGAGCCTGGCTGGATGAGCTTTCAAAGAGCGAAGGCTGGTTCAAGGAGTGGCAATCAAACCTAAACCGTCCCTGCGCAAGGCTGAGAGCGGATTGGTCAGAATATCGGATCGCGCTGCTTCAGGGCAGCACCCCCAGCTCATCCAAGTAATTGTGGAGGTCGGCGGCATCACGTAAGACCCGGAACGCGCCCGCCCGGACCAACTTGTCCTCGCCGTAGCCAACGCTGAGCATGACGGTCCCTCATCATGCGGGTTCAAGCGGCCATCCTTCTCTAGCCGGGACTTCGCGAGACTAGTCTAGTCGTTTTTTAGCGGCACGAAATACCGTCCAAGGCTGGCTCGGGCGGCTCTTCAAGAGGCCCTTCATCCAATCGAATTGTGGGTGCTCGGCCAGGAAGCTATCGGCGTCGAAGGCTGTCCCGCAGGCCGAACCCCAACGCGCCGAGAACGCCATCTCTTTCGCGAGTTTTGAGTCAACTACCTTCGCGTCACAAGTGCCTCCGGGTGAAAACGGAACGCCGGGCGCGTTCATGCGGTCGTCGAGATCGCCGTGGGCGCACAAGGAGCGATTGCTGGGAAGGTCCTTCTTGTAATAGGAATCGTAGTGATCGGCTTCAAAGTTTTTGGCTAGTTCGAGATCAATCTTCCCGGCATATTGGCGCATCAGCTCTTTCCAGCGCACACGCCGCGCCACGCCGGACAAACGGATGTCGGTGTCCTCGATGTCCGTCTCCAGGCGGAGGATTCTCACGTCCTCCGCGACGTTTGAGCTGACGAAGAAGCCGTCGCGCTTCTTCTCTAAGTGGACATATTTGAGGCCCAGTTCGAGGCGAGCGATCTCATTCCTGTTCACATCCCCCAGGAGCCAGGCGTTGGCATAGCCGCCGTTGTTCCCCTTTTCCATGATCCGGCACCACTCCTCGATCGTCGAGGCGTCCTGCGTGGCGCGGCGCATCCGGACAAACTCCGGCACCGCCTTCTCCTTGAACCCGTGAAAGCCCCCAATGGTTGTTTCGGAGCCGACCAAGCCCGCGATCAAGTATCATCCCCCATGTGGAAGCGAACCTCGTGTCCATCGTTTTTGTCACTGGCTTGGGCCTCATCCTCAGCCTTGCCCGGCCCGGCACCAAACAGCCACAACGCCGCGTGCCTCTGCCGCCAGGCGTAAAGGCATTGAAGGACTTGAAATACGGGAAGGCCATGCTGCTCGACCTGGGCCACAGTTTGTGGAACATCCCCAACACTATGAATGTCAGCCGAGCCGCTCCCACTGGGATGCTGTGGTTGAGCATCGCGGTAATCTGGCTTCTGCCCTCCAGCACCATTTCCGCCAGGCCGTCGCCCTCCCGCAAGCCGAACATTCTCATCATCCTCACCGACGACCAGGGCCGAGGCGATTACAGCGCGTTCGGGACGCGGGACATCCACACACCGAACATGGACCGGCTGTTTCACGAAGGCATGACTTTCCAGAACTTCTTTGCCAACAGTTGTGTCTGTTCGCCGTCACGGGCGGCGCTGCTGACGGGCTGTTACCCGGATAGCGGCCGGGCGGGTCAGCACTTGACGGTCTTGCGCTTTTTGCCGATGGCGCCGCGTTTTTCCACTTTTTGAATGTAGTCGGGAGCGAAGGGAACCTGACAGGATGTGCTGCCAACGTCCACGTTGACAGGACCGATTTTTTCGGCGATTTGAATGGCGAATTTGGTCAGGGATTGGACGTAGGTGCCGACTTCGATGACGAAGTTGTTCATCTGGCGGCGGGCGGTATTGGGGGCCGAGTGGATGGTTTCTTGGACGCGCTGCAGGAGTCCTTTCAGTTGGGCGAGGTCGAGGTCAGCGTCGGGCTTGATGGCGACCAGGCTGCCGAGAGTGGACCAACCAGCGGCAGCAATGAGGTCTTTGGGAGAATCGATCCATTTCAAGGCTATTTCGACAGCGTGAGGGCTGCCAGCAGCGACCCAAGCCACAGTCGAACGGGCGAGCGGGGCACAGGCTTTTTCGGCCCAATGCTGGAGGTCCTGCTTGGTCATCTTCGCATCGTCGGCGATCAACCCGGCCAGATACATGGCGTCATAAACCCCCGTGTCGTAGAGGTCGAGGGCGAGGCGATAGTCCATTTTGATGCGTTTCTGGATTCTCTTCAGCTCATCGATTTTCACTCCGTAGCAAGGCTCGGGGACGCCATGGTTGAAAAAGACGTTGCGGTAGCTATCGCGGCCGAGGGGTTTGATTTCAGCGAGGATTTCCTGGGCGGTCATAGAATTGTCTCTTGTCGTCTTTGTCACAGCGGAAGGAGGGCGTCAAACTGAACAAACACGTGGATGCCACGATTCCGCTTATCTGGGCGGTTCGCCGGCAGTCATTGAAACCGGTCCTGCCTCTGCGGGTTTGTTGCGCCATTCCATTCGTGGAACAACTCGGTTTCCGATTCTGACTCAGCGATCGGCGCCTGATTATCGAGCTGCCTCTGCTGTTGATCTCCGGACTCGCCCCCCCATTGGCTTGGCGATGGTCGCTGTCGAAGTGCAGATCCGGGTCACACACTCGCATCACGAAACGATTATTGGGTTCATCCAGGATAGCCCTCAGAAAAACCTGATGTCCCGCGTGACTAAATCCTTGCGGAACTGTCATAGTGTAGTATAACAGTATAATAGATATGATGCTCCAAGTCGATTTCCAGGCCGGCAAGCCGGTTTACCTCCAACTGGCTGATCAGATCCGCTACGCCGCAGCCTCCGGCAGGCTCCGGCCGGGCGAGCCCCTGCCCTCCCTACGGCCCTTGGCGGAGGAACTGCGTATCAACCGCAACACCATCGCCAAAGCCTACGCGGAGCTGGAAAGCCAGGGGCTGATCGAGACCATCCCTGGCAAAGGCCATTTCCTGAGGAAGGGCAATCCTCCGATCACTGAAACGGTGTGCAAGCGCCTGCTCACGACTGAGATCGACCAAGCGGTAGTGCTGGCGCACCACCTGCAGGTCGAACGCCCACGGTTTACCGAGCTGGTCAACGAGCGCCTCGATTATTTCGAGCGAAAATCCGCAAGCATCAAAGAGGGCAATTGAAGCCTGGAGAACTCCTTATGGAAACTCAAAATCCTGTGATCGAAATCAAGAACCTGAGCCGCCGCTACGGCAAGTTGGAGGCCGTCAATGGGCTGAGCCTGACGGTGCAACCGGGCCGCTGTTACGGCTTCTTCGGCCGCAACGGCGCCGGCAAAACTACCACCATCAAGTGCCTGCTCAACCTGCTGCTGCCCAGTTCCGGCAGCGTGCGCGTGTTCGGACTGGAGCCGCAGCGGCACGAGGTGGAGGTCAAATCCAGGTTGTGTTACGTGCCCGACATGGTCGCATTCTATCCGTGGATGTCTGTGAGCCAAACGTTGGAGTTCCTGGCCTCCTTTCGCCCGCGCTGGAACCGGGAGATCGAGGCCGACTTGCTGAAGCGTTTCCAGCTCGACCCGGCGCAAAAGACCAGCCACTTGTCCAAGGGCCAGCGGACGCAGTTGGCGCTGATTGGCGCGGTCTGCCCCGAGCCCGAACTGCTGGTGCTGGACGAGCCGACCTCGGGGCTGGATCCGATCGTCCGGCGCGAGTTTATCCAGACCGTCATTGGGGCTTACCACGCCAGCGATCCGGAGCACCGCACGGTCTTTGTCTCCACGCACCTCATTTCGGAATTCGAGGGCTTGATCGACGAATTCACCATCATCGAGCAAGGCCGCGAGCAGATGACCATGCTGGCGGATGACGCACGGGAGCGCTTTCAGCGAATCCGCGTGTCCTTCCCGCAGCCGCCCAAGGGCCTGGATTTGGCCGGCGCCCTGAGCGTGCGACAATCGGGCCGGGAGCTGGAGATCCTGGCAGACGGGAACAGCAAACAATTGATCGAGCAACTCCGTGCGCGGCACCCGGAGGACCTGCGCTGTGATTCGCTCACGCTCGAGGAGATCTTTGTCGCGGCGGGGACCCTGGCAAAAGCGAGGCCATCATGAGACCACTCTACGCCAAAGAAATCCGCCTGCTGCAGCCCGCTTTCCTGACGGCGCTGCTGCTGGCCATTGTGCCGGTGTGGCTGTTGCCCAGGCACCCCTACGATTCTCCAGAAAGCGCCGCGCTCGTGCCTTTCGTTTTCGGCGTGGTGATGCTTGCCCTCTCGGTCTTTGGACGTGAGTTCGGGCTGCAAACGTTCGCGTTGCTCCTTGCCCAGCCACTGGAGCGCCGGCGCATCTGGTGGACCAAGTCAGGGTTGCTGGCGGCTGCGATTCTGACCGTCTTCCTGGCCTGGTGCCTCTCCTGCACAGCTTGCCTGCGCACGGTCTCCAGGGATTTCATCAACTCGGACGCGTTGATCTTCGGCGGTGCCGCAGCGGTCGTGGCATTCGCTGGCGGGCTCTGGACCACCTTGCTGTTGCGACAGGTGGCGGCTGGCTTCTGGTTTACCATCCTGGTTCCGGGGGCAATCGCAATGTTCATGAGCGAGGCGCAAACCTGGCAGGTGCTGTTGGTCCTCGGGCTCTACGCTGCCGCCGGTTTTTGGTGGGCACGACGCCAGTTCCTGGGCGCCCAGGAGACGGCCTGGACGGGGGGAGTGGTCGCGTTCCCGGGTTGGCGCGGCGCTCAGACCACATTGGGGGCGCGGAATTACCGTCCTTGGGCGGCTCTCTTTTGGAAAGAACTGCAGTTGCACCAGCTCGTTCTGATGGGCATGGCCTGGCTGTTCCTGATGCACTTGGGCGTGCTGTGGTTACGCCGGATGCATTATCAAACCCACCCCGACGCCGCGCGCACAGCCTTGGAGTTCTTCGGCGGGATTTGGCTGGTGGTGCCGTTGCTCGCCAGCAGCGTCAGCGTGGCCGAAGAGCGTAAGCTCGGCACCCTGGCGCAGCAGATGAGCCTGCCGGTTTCGCGCCGGGTTCAGTTTGGCATGAAGCTGCTCTTTGCGCTGGTGATCGGCGGTCTGTTGAGTGCGCTGCTGGTTTGCACCGCCGAGGGTATTGGCAGCGCCTTCGGTGCCGGCCAAGGTATGTTCGGCCAAAAGGTATCCCCCACCGATGTGGCTTCCGTGCTCCTGGGGTTTGTGGGCTTGGCCTTCATCGGCTTTTACGCCTCCACGCTGGCGCGCAACGTCGTTCAGGCCCTAGCCGCGGCGGTGGTCAGCACCATTGCGATCTGGATTCTTGCCGTCATCGCCCCCCACCCGGGAGAAGTCCTGCATTTTTGGGTGTGGCGCGGATTCCTTATTCACTACATCGCCTGGCCTGCTCTGTTCGCGACCTTCCTGTGGCTAGCCTGGCGCAATTTCAGATCCGAATCCGGGACGGATCGTCTCTGGCGCCGCAACGCGCTGGTCCTGGGCTCGGTGCTCGCCGGCGTCTGTCTGCTGACCTGTGCCATCTATAATAGGATTTGGGAACTCCTTACACCTGTCGATCCGCGCCCGGGAATGACTCGGATTACGGGAGGGAAGCCGGTCGTCATGCGTTCGGCAGGCGGGAGCGAATTGACAGCGATTCTGCCCGACGGGCGACTTTGGGTGGACCGCATCCTTTACGATCCCGGCCTGCTCGTGCTTGCACTGGGCGAGGGGATGGGCTTTCAGATCGGCGGGCACTGGACAAGCCAGGGTGGGAATCAGCTTGTCGCGGGGTCCAACTGGGTAAGCGCGGTGGCGAACTTCCGGGAAACCGTGGCAATTCGTGCCGACGGCACCCTCTGGGTTTCGGAACGGTTCCGCCCTCAGCCCGCCCGTAATAGCCAAAGGTCCGGGATCGAGGAGTTAGCTCGCCTGGCACAGGTCGGCTCCGAAACCAACTGGCAGGACGTTATCCAGGAGCATTTCGAATGGTCGGTAGTGCTGTTGAAGCAGGACGGCACTTTGTGGCGTTTAGGAACCAACTCCTTCTCCGCGAGACAAGTCTGGCCCGGCCTCCGGAGCTTCGCCCCGCAGCGCCTGGTCTCCGAGTCCGGCTGGAATCGAATCCTCGGAAGTCCGGGCCTCATTTACGCTTGGAAGAGTGACGGCAGTGCCTGGGCTATGCGCGGGCCTGCCCGGGGCGACAAGATTAAGGAGAACGAGATGGGCGTGGTGCAACTGCGCGTGCCGTTTCTGGACAACGCGAAATGGCGCGGCTTGGCGCGGTTCCAAGACCACCAAGTGGGCCTGCGCGAGGACGGCACCTTATGGGCGTGGCCAACCGAGGATGTGCTTGCCCTTCAGCAGAACGGCGGGCTCATCACGCCGCAAATCGTGAGAATCAGCCCGGACTCCAACTGGGCGGAACTGGCCGGCAATTATCTGACACTCGCCTTGCGAAAAACGGACGGTTCATTGTGGCGCTGGACTTTTCCTGGCTGGGAATACCGGGCTAAACCGTTCCAGGTGCCCCCGGTCCGCCTCGGCTCGCGCAACGATTGGTTGGCGGCGGCTTGCGACTGGCGAGGCGTCATGTCGTTGGGCGCCGACGGCGACCTCTATTACTGGTGGGCCCGGAGCTATTATTGGGATAGGAGTGATTCCGATCAGCCGATGCTGGTTCCATCGCGAAGACCTCTGCTGGTCGAGAATATCTTCGGCAACCAATTGTCTCCCTAAGTAAAGATTCGCGCAGTCAAACATAAGCGCGCTGTTTCTTCCCGCACTTGCAGGCAGGACTTCTGTGTTGTGGGTGAACATGGCACTCTCCCAGGCGATGCATCGCGTGATCTTCCATCTGGATATGGATGCGTTTTACGCCTCGGTCGAGCAGCGGGCCAACCCCAAGCTGCGCGGCAAACCGGACGGGTTAACCCTCATTACCGAGAAGGAGAAAGTGCAGTTCCTGCGTCCGCTACCGGTGCGGGCGCTTTATGGGGTGGGAAAAGTCACCGAACAGATTCTGCGCCAGTCGGGAATGGAGACAGTGCGACCTCCACCTTCAGCGCCGTGGCAAAGTCTTCAAGCCGGGCAACGGACGGAGCATTGACCCCGCGCTCGACGAGGCTCACAAACTCCACCGAGCAGCCGAGCGCCTTGGCAAACTGCGCCTGCGTCAGCCGCCGATTCTTACGGAGATCTGCGATCCGCTGGCCAAGTCTCTTTTGAAGCATGAAGGCTGAATATCACATGCAGCGGCGCAGGGCAACGGAGTTAAACTACGGGCCTGCCCCAGGTGCCGGTTTACGATGCCAGGTTGATTCCGGCTATCTGCGTAATTGGCGATCACCCGCCGTTACCTTCACGCGGAGCAGCTTCACCTTGGGCTTCCCGCTCGCCTACAAGGAACTTTTTGCCGATACTCAAACCCAACGATGCCGATACGGTTCATCATCACCAGCGACCTGCACCAGGACATTCGAAAATGGGAGCAGTTGGTGCGCGTGGTCAAGCAAGAGAAGCCACGCTTCGTTCTGGTCGCGGGTGACCTGCTGCCCAAGGACGGCGGATTCGAGGGGCAGCGCCGGTTCTTCCCTGTGCTGGCCGACCACCTTGCCGCGATGCGTGGCTCCGGGGAAACCACAATCCTGACCTTCTTCGGCAACGACGATTTTCACCCGCTCGAACCGCTTCTGGATGATCTGGCTGCCAAGGGCCTCTGCGTGAACCTGAATGCGAAAGTCCACCGGGAGGCCGGGTTGGTGTTTTGCGGCATGATCCACGTCCGGGACTATCCCTTCGGCTACAAGCACTGGTGCGCTCCCGATGGCGACTTCGTCACCTGTCCGGTGCAGTTCTGCGGCGAGGGCCTCACCGTGGACGCCAAAGGCCGGTGGATCAAGCTGCCGAGTCTATGGGAATACTTGCTGGCCAAGCCGAGCCTGGGCCAGCGGCTTGAAGCTCTGCGGTCGCAGCTCTCATCCGACGAAGTCCGGCGCAGCATCTGGCTGGTCCATTGTCCGCCCGCCGACGTGGGCATGGACATCTGCTGGGACGGCCAGCGGGTTGGTTCGCCGACCATTCTGCGCTTCATTCAAGACACGCAGCCGCTCCTGGGTTGCAGTGGCCACATCCATGAATCGCCCCACCAGTCCGGTGGGCAATGGACGGCACGGGTCGGGCGCACGGTTTGGGTCCAGCCAGGCCAGGCGAGCTGGCGGCTCCACTACTCCAGCCTGGAGATCGGGGATGATTTGGAAATTACGAGCGCCACGCACAGCCTGTTCGGCTCCATGCCGATTTGACGATCCGATCGACACATGGGCACGGTGGCTAGACGAAAGCGCCACCAGCCCCTTCTTGTCACTTCACGGCTGGGAATCTACCCTCCCCAAGTAGAATGCAGAAAATGTCCAAAGTCATTCTGGGTCTGGCCGAGCAGGTGCTGGCGCAAGCGACGGAAAAGTCCAGCCGGGAGGCCGTTGCCGCCGCCCTGCTCCTGGCGCATGTCGCTTGGAATAGAGCTGTGGACCCTCTTGGCGGCGACCAAGTTGGCTATTACCGTAAGGTTCTCGGTGCGTTGGAAGCCGAGAACCCGAAGTGCCTGCCTGAGCTGAAAAGCACGGACGGCGAGGCCATCATCCAGGATTTGATGAAGCTTAAAGCAACACGCTATCCCACAGACGACCGAATCGTCCGCGTATGCGGCATTACGCCGGAGAATAACGTGCATGTGGAATGGCATCACCGGGGGATTGAGGGAACGAATTGATGCCTGTTGCATCATAGTGGAGGAGACGATGAAGCACCCAACCACGAAGCCCGAGAACGCCCCTGCCAAGCCCAAGGCCGCAGCCGACCGAACGCTCCACATTAAAGAGCCTTGGAGCATGACCTGGATGGAATACGTGGACGAGATGCTGGAGTTTTTGAAGACCCGGATTGGCCCTGGCCATCCCCTGCACCGCAAGAAGCTGTATGTCAGCGCCGTAAACAAGGATTCGGACGCCTGGTATGTCGAGGGCGAGAAGGAGGACTTTTACGCCATCGTCTATTTCAGCCAGAAGAAGCGGTATGGCGGCAAGTCCATGCCCAAGTGCGAAATTCTCCCGGACTGGGACGCCGTGTTGCAACGGTTTGCTGCGGACCACAAGGAAGCGATGAGCCATCTGTAGTGCTCACCACAATTCACTTGGGTCGGGTGAACTTCATTGAGCCGTCTGAATGGCCTCTCAACATTGAACGGAGAACCAGGTTGGCCGGTCGCTTGATCGATTTGTCCGGCGTCAGGGGTTAAAGAACGGCCGAAATTCGGTATGATGATAGTATGAAGACAACTCAAGGCACAGAGACGACACCGGTGAAGGCGGCGAAGCGAGCCTACGTGCAACTCGGCCAGCAGGCGGAAATGGATGAAGACGACGCGCTCGAAGCTGCCGACATCGAAGCGGCAACGCCGAAGGAACGGGCCGACTTTCGACGCCACCTGAAGACGGTGGACAGGCGCGTCCGCAGGATGCTGGGCTTATGACACCGAATAATCACCGACATGGCGGATTGGCTTGAGCGAGCGCCGGGCAGTCGTGCGTGAACTGGCAAACCGCCCAGCTTAATTCCGCTCTGCCTTCTGGCGCAGCCGCTCCCCCTATTGCCTCCTGTACATGGCGAATTCGTAA
>PLZQ01000431.1 GCA_003152225.1 Limisphaerales bacterium
ATTGAGGCTCCACTGATAGCCTAGCGGCGCCGTGCCGCTCGCCACGATCGAGAACGAGGCGCTATTACCCTGTATCACCGTCAGGCTCTGCGGCTGGGTCGTGATCACCGGCGGAATATTGACGGTCAACGTCGCCACCGCGCTCGTCACTGAACCCCACGAGTTCGTCACCACCGCCGTATAACTGCCCGCGTCAGTCGCCTGAACATTGGTGAGCGCCAGCGCTGCGGTGGTGGCCCCGACCAGCGGCGTGCCGTTGAAAAGCCACTGATAGCCTAGCAGCCCCGTGCCAGTCGCCACGATGGAGAACGAAGCGGACTGGCCTAGCGTCACGGTCTGGCTTTCCGGCGGGGCGGTGATCGAGGGAGGCGCGTGCACGGTCAAGGTGGCCACCGCGCTGGTGAGGCTGGCGGCGGAATTCGTGAGCACGACAAAATAGCTGCCGGCTTGGGCGGGTTGGACGTTGGACAAGGCCAGCGAAGGACCGGTGGCTCCTGTAATGGGAATCCCGTTGGCGAACCATTGGCAACCGAACGGCGCAGGGCCGCTGGCAGTGACGGAGAAAGTCACCGGGCTCCCGGCGATCACCTCGAGGCTGACAGGTTGTTGCGAAATCCGGGGCAGAACTGCGGTCGTGAGATTGGCCGACGTCACGGTGGCGAGATCCTGGCCGGCCAGGCCCGCGTTGTAGATGGCGCAGATTTCCTTGGCCGAAACCACGCGGCGCCAGATGCCTAAATCATCCATCGCCAGCCCGTTTGTAGGGATGCCAAAGGCATTGGTCCAATACCCGTAAAAAGTGGAGTAATTGCCGGTCCCGTCGTTGCCGATATTGGTAGGCAGTCCGGAGTCAATGCTCTTGGTACCGGGACCGATGGAATTCGTGCTGACGGGCAAGCCATCGAAGTAAGTGATGGCATTTTGGGTCCGCTGGAACGTGACGGCGACATGGTGCCAGACCGGATTGCCGAAGACCCCGGCCGGACCGTCATAATCTTTCCGATTCTGGTTGCCTCCTTCTGTGTAGTTCCATTGCAACCTGCCATCGTTGCCCGTCGCCACGACCCAACCGACATTGGCGCCGCTGCTCCAGTCCTTGTTGCTAACCAATGGCGGATCACTGTTTGACGGGCTACCGCCCCAGCCGCCCGCCGGCAATCGCGCCCAGAAGGCGATGCTGAAGTTGGTGGCCCTGCTGAAGGTGAAGTCCGAGTCGGTTCCCAAGGTGGCGTAGTTGTTGGTGCCGTTCGCGTCGGTGAAAGGATTGAAAGCGCCCGCGCCGACGAAGCCCGGCACGAGGTTCGGCGCACCGACGGCGGCGGCGTGGTTGCCGCGTCCGCTGCTATCGGTCAGGTCGGTGTCAAAAGTCAGGTGGGCCACCAGGCCTTGCATCACGGGCAGGTCATTGCCCGGCGGCGGGATCACGGTCAGGAAGGCCTGCGCGCTCACCGCCGTGCCCGCAACGTTACTGACCATCACAGAGTAGTTTCCCGCCTGGTTGAGTTGCATGTTGGTCAGCACCAGCGTGGCATCGGTTGCGCCGTCCACGTTGTATCCTAAGTATTGCCACTGGTAGCTGAGCGGCGCCGTGCCGCTCGCCACCACGGAGAGCGAAGCGGTCAGCCCCTGCGTCACCGTCTGGCTCAGCGGCTGGGTAGTAATCGAAGGAGGCGTGAAAACGGTCACCGTGGCCACAGAACTGGTAACGCTGCCCGAGTCATAGATCGCCACGGCGCTCACGTTGTATGTGCCGGCCCCGGCGCCGCTCCAGGTGTAAGTGTAAGGCGCGGAGAGGTCTTCGGTCAGCAGGGTCGCGCCGTTGAAGAACTGGACCTTGGTGATGGTATGCCCATTCGTCACCACCGTGGCGGCCAGGTTGATCGCCGCGGGCGCGGTAAACGTGGCGTTGTTGGTCGGCGCGGTGAGGGTAAGAGCGGGCAATGCCAGGCCGAGCAGGTAGTGGCGCTTGATGTCCGTGGCGGCGAGCGCCCGGTTGTAGAATGCGATCTCGTCGAGGCAGCCGTTGAACCAGTTGGTCGTGGCATCGAAGATGCCGCCGCCGCCGATGTTGAACGGGTAGCTTGACGAGCCGTAGTTCGCCGTGGCCGAACCACCGCTGCCCGCGAGATTCCCGTCCACATACAGCCGCAGATTCGCGCCGTTGCCGACCGCCGCCAGGTAGTGCCAACTGTTCGTGCCCCAGGTGTTGGCCACGCTGAGCGAGCCGCCGTTGGGTGTCCAAATCTGAATGGTGTTTGGGTTGCTCAGCCCGAATTCAATGGCGTCGTTTTGGCCCCAGAAGCCCATCCTCGTCGAGCCGGCAACCAGCTTGTACCAGCCTTCCAGGGTGAAGGCCGCGCAGTTATTAGCGAGGCTTACGCCGGTGCCGGCGTAGGAGTTTGTGCCGTTAAAGCTCGCGGCGGTATCGCTGTCGGTCGCCAGTGCCCCGGGCCGATTCAACGTCACATTGGCGTAGGTGGCATTGTTCCCGCCGACGTAGTCGAAGGCCGTCGTGCCGCTGAGTTCGTCGAGACGCCAGAAAGCAAGCGGGCGGTTCGTGATCACCGCCTCAACGTAGCTGCCCGGCGGCACCGCGATCACGGCCAGCGTGGCCACCGCGCTGGTGACGCTCCCGGAGGAATTGGTGATCACCACGGAATAGCCGCCCACCTGGGCCGGTTGCACGTTCGACAGGGCCAGCGAAGCCTTGGTGGCGCCGGACAGGGCGACGCCATTGAGACTCCACTGATAGCCCCGCGGCGCCGTGCCGCTCGCGACGACGGAAAACGCGGCGTTCAGGCTTTGCATCACGGTCAGGTTCGTCGGCTGCGTCTGGATGGCCGGCGGCACAAGCACCGTCAAGGCCGCCACGGCGCTCGTCACCGAGCCCACGACGTTCGTCACTATTACCGTGTAGCTGCCGGCGTCGGTGGTCTGCACGTTGCTGAGCGCCAGCGCCGAGCTCGTGGCGCCGGACACGGCCGTGCCGTTGAAACTCCACTTATAACTCAGCGGCGTCGTGCCGCTCGCCATCACGGAGAAAGCAACGTTCACGCCTTGGGTCACCGTCTGGCTCTGCGGCTGGGTGGTGATGGCCGGCCGAACATAGACCGTCAACGCCGCCACCGCGCTCGTCACCGAGCCCGCGCCATTCGTGACCACGACCGTGTAGCTGCCGGCGTCGGTCAACTGAGGATTGCTGAGGGTCAAGGTAGCATTGGTGGCCCCGGACAAGGTCGTGCTGTTGAAATTCCACTGATAGCTGAGCGGCGCCGTGCCGCTCGCCGCGACGGAAAACGAAGTGCTCTGGCCTACGACCGCCGTGTGGCTTTGCGGCTGGGTTGTGATCGCCGGCAGCACCAGCACCGTCAACGTCGCCACCGCGCTGGTCGCCGAACCCGCCACGTTGGTGACCACGGCGGTGTAGCTGCCGGCATTGGTCGCCTGGATGTTATTGAGCTGCAGCAACGCATTGGTGGCCCCAGCCAGCGCCGCGCCATTGAACTTCCACTGATAACTCAGCGGCGTCGTGCCGCTCGTCCCCACGCTGAACGTCACGTTTTGGCCCGGCGTCAGCGTCACCGTCTGGCTCTGCGGCTGACTGGTGATCGTCGGCGGGACATTGACCGTCAATGCCGCGCTGGCGCTATACACCGTGCCCGCAACATTTGACACCGTCACATAGAAGCTGCCATAGGAATTGGTTACTTGAACGTTGCTGACGGTCAGGGCTGAACTGGTGGCGCCGGACAGGGCCGTGCCGTTGAAATACCACTGGTAGCCCAGCGGGGCCGTGCCGCTCGCCACCACGGAGAAGGTAGCGCGCCCGCCCAGCGTCGCCGTCTGGTTCTGCGGCTGGGTCGTGATCGTCGGCGGAATGAGGACCGTCAACGTCGCGCCGGAGCTCGTCACCGAACCTCCAGCATTGGATACTTTTGCCGAGTAAGTTCCCGCATCGGTCGCTTGGACGGGGGAGATCGTGTAAGCGCTTCGAGTCGCCCCGGAAATGCTCGAGCCGTTCTTGCGCCACTGATAGCTCATCGTGGTCCCGCTGGAGGCGCCCACCGTAAAGGTCACACTCCCCAGAATCTGGACACTCCGGCTCAAAGGTTGGACAGTGATGATGGGAGGCGAGGTGGCGGAACAAGGTTCTGGGAGAAGCGGGCCGAGCAAGAGCAAACAGTAGCTGGCTGCCTTTCGCAGCCAGCGAATCAATGTAAGCTTGCTTCTCATGCTAATGTACACGAACTGGCAGCAACCTATATGCCACTGTCTAGAAACGGTACGTTAATTTCAGCCGAAAACTGCGCCCGTCCTGCCCAATAATGTCCTGAACATGGAAACTGGAGGCGGGATCCCCGTAATGGCGATCCAGGACATTGTAAACGCTGGCTGAGAACTCAAGGTTCTTGATAAGCTTCTGGCTGAAGAGGGTCAGGTTGACGACGCCAAAACCGGCGGCATCTTCACCTTGCACGGTAACGGCCTGATTGCCTGCCGTCGTGTTGTGGAGGCTGCGGCGATTGCTGGCGTACTGGAACTCCAGGCCGGCAAAGACTTTGTCTCTTACCAGCGGCACGGTGAGGTTCAATTTGAGGAGATTGTTGGGCGAATCCGGCACATCCCAGCCCGCCGAATTATCCCGGGTGTCCTGAAACGAATAGCTCGCCCGGCCGCGAATGCCGCTGGGCCAGAATGTTTCCAGGGCCAGTTCCACGCCTTTGGTTTGCGCGTTAAAGTTGGTGAAGCTCCCGCTGTCAAAGACGATCAGATCGTTCATCTCGTTGTAGAAGCCGGAGAGGGAAGATCGCAGATGCCGCCCGATGTCCTGCTCGTACACCAACTCATAGCCGGTGATTTCCTCCGGTTTGAGGACCTGGCCTGGGCCGCCAAGGGTATACTCATAAAAGCTCGGCGCGCGAAAGGCTGTGCCGTAGATGGCCTTGAACGTGGATTTCTCCCAGGGATTGTAGATTAGAGCCAGCCGCGGATTGATGGCGGGATCGAAATCGCCGTATTGGTCATAGCGCATGCCGCCAATGAGATGCAGATTGGTTCGCACCTCAAAATCGCCTTGGACATAGATCCCGTAACTCTGCCGGTTCGTGCGGCTGTGGGAACCATCGTCCGGCTGGTTCTCCACGTCCACCCGCGAATCCTGCAGGAAGTCGTCGCGGTATTCCGCGCCCAGGGTGATGACATGCCGATCCCATAAGCGTTTGTTCAGTTGCAGTTCAGCGCCCCACCATTCGCCGACGTCCTTTTCGGCGGAAAAGCTGCTGGATACTACATTTGTTCCGACGAGCAAGGATTGCGGATAGCCAATCTCGTAAGTGTAACGGTCATAATAGACCTGCGCGCTCACATCCACCACCTCCGGAAAACTGTGCGCGAACTTGAAGGCCGTGTAGCTTCGCTCATCAGTCGTGCGCAGGCGCGGGTCGGTGAAGGTCGTCAGGAGAGTCTGCGTCGTGGGGTCCACTGTTTGGGAGTATTGCCCCGTTGGATTAGCTTTCTGGCGGCGGTCGAACGCGCCTTCCAAGGTGAAATCAGTGTAGCCCAGCGAGCCAAAGAAACTGCCGGAGGTATCGCCATCCAGGTTCTGCGCTACGCCGCGGTTTAGAGCCGGGGAATCGAACTCCTTGTAGTACAGGCGATCCTGGCCGCCGCTGTCGTAATACGTGCCGGAGAGCAGCACCTCGACGCCGTTCGTGTAGAGCTTTCCGTAACTCACCCGGGTCTTGTAGGTGTCGAAGGATCCGTATTCAGTGGAAGCCTCGACGCCGTTCAACTGCTGGCCTCGCCGGGTCACCACGTTGATCACCCCGAAGAAGGCGTTGTTGCCGTAGAGGACCGAGCCGGGGCCGCGAATGACTTCGACCCGGTCAATGAGATCAACGTCCAGGATGAAGTCCGTGCCAATGGCCGCGCCGTCGTTGTAATTATTATTGACCCGGTGGCCGTCAACGAGCAATAACATGCGGTCGTTAAAATCGCCCAGGCTGAGACCTCTGGCTCCCAGGAACGCATAGTCGCGGTCATACGATACGTTGAAGCCTTGCACGCTCTGCAAGACATCTGCCAAGGTGCGATGGCCATACTTCTTAATCTCGTCCGCCGTAATGACCGTAACGGAAGCGGGGGCCTCCGTCGCTTTCTGCTCGAGCTTCGAGGCGCCATAGACCTTCGGAACCTCGATATCCATAAGGGCTTCCAGCGGCAGCTCGGTCAGATCCGGCGCCGTAGGCTTAGCGCTCACGTGCGCCGCTGGCATGCCCAGGGCAAGTGAGAGGGCTAGGATTGGCAACACTCGTCGCATTAGCCTGGGACACGCAAGAATTGCGCCAGCAGGCGCGGCGGGAGGGATTTGGCTGGGGTGCCGACGATTATTGGACAGGACATCCGGATCTTGCGCGGCATCAGGTAAGCTCGACTCTCGCGGTCAACGCGGATGTTGGCGCGAACTTTACCTTGCGTTTTGAGGCAAACTAAGAGGAAATGACAGCGAGCGAGCCGAAGAGCGGGGACGGCCCTGTCAAGGCGAACCAAGCGTCCATGCGCGCGCGCGCGACACCAATTCTAACCTTAAGTTTGGTCGGGCTACTGGCCGTCGGCGGTGGCCTTGCGCAAGAGGTCGCGCCGAGCACGTCCCAGCTCAAGGCGGCGTTCCTTTACAATTTCGCGAAATTCGTTGAATGGCCGCCGGAGGCTTTCGGCGAGGCGAAGTCACCTATAGTCATCGGCATTCTAGGCGAGGACCCCATCCCCATCCGTGGCGACCTGGAACGAGCGATTGTTGGCAAAACCATCAATAACCGCCCTCTGGAGATCAAGCCGTTTCGTTCGGCCGTGGACGCGACCAACTGTCACCTGCTATACATCGGCGCCTCCGAACAGGCGCATCTGAAGCAGATTCTGGAGAGCCTCGGCGGGGCCAGTGTGCTGACCGTGGGCGAAACAGACGACTTCATTCAAAAAGGGGGAATGATTAACTTTATCCAGGAGAAGGGCAAATTCCGCTTCCAGATCAGCGAGGCTACGGCCAAGAGCGTGCATTTGAAGATCAGTTCCAAGCTCTTGAGCCTCGCCTCGCGTACCGCGCGGTAGCGGCGGCCACTTTCTCACCAACTCCGATCGAAGCGGATCAAGCATTTGGTGCGCGTACGAGGTAACCAGAGAGGCGCGGTGCGATTCCAGCCGCCCCGGACACCGCCGGTGGCACATGTCTTGCACACATGTTGAACCTAGATGAAACCTTGTTCAAGTGTGCTGAAGCTGGGTAGTGCCTGTCCGATTCCTGGACAGGAGGCTCAGTCGATCCTCGTTTTCAACGAACCGCGCTGCTTAGGCTTCAGGAGCGTGGGTAGGGCAATCCCAGGAGCCTGCCCTTTCTCCGGCATGAATGGGAAGCCATAGCGGGCGCCGGCAACCCTTGGAACCATGAAGCCATCCCAAGACCGCCCCTTGCAACAGCAGATGCTGGTGATGACCCTGCTCATCTGCGGCGCGGTCCTCTGCGTGGCCATTGCGGCGCTGTTCGCCTTCCAGGTCGTGAATTTCCGCACCAACTTCCAGCTCGACGCCACCACGCTGGCGGCCGTCATTGCCAATAACAGCTCAGCCGCGCTGACCTTCGATGATGCGAAAGCCGCGAAAGAGGTGGTGGACTCCCTCACGAACAAAGCCACCGTGGTGTCGGCCTGCCTGGTGAAGAACGGCGCTCCGTTCGTTTACTGCGGAAACGCGGACTATACCAATGCGCTGTCGCAGTTTCCGCCCGCGAAAGGATACCGTCGCAGTGGTGGACACCTGCTGGTCACCCAGCCGATCGAATGTGGGGTGGACCAGGCGGGCACACTTTACCTGCGGTTGGACTACCAGCGGACCTTCCGGGACCTGCTCCGTTTCTACGGGCTGGTTGTGGCGGGCATCATTATCGTGTCCATCGGGTTGGCGGCGTTCCTTTCCAGCCGGCTGGGACGTAAGATTACTCATCCCATCCTCCACTTGGCGCGGATCGCCCAGGTTGTCGGTGAGAACAAGGACTACTCGGTGCGCGCGGTGGTGAGCAGCCGGGGCGACGAACTGGGCCGGCTCACGGAGTCCTTCAACGAGATGCTCAGCCGCATTCAGAGCCAGGATGCCGCCCTCAGCTTCTCGCAACAGAAGATGGAGGCGTTGATTAACTCGATTGATGGCGTCGTTTGGGAATGCACGCCGGATAGAACCCGGTTCACCTTCATCAGCCGCCAGAGCAAAGACATTCTCGGCTATGAGCCTCAGACGTGGCTGGACACGCCCAACTTCTGGGAGGAGAAACTGGAGCCGCAAGACGCCGCCAAAGCCATTCAGACCGGCCACGACCTGGCCGGCCACCGTGAGCCTTACCGGTACGAATACCGGATGATTGCCGCCGATGGCCGGACGGTTTGGATACGCGAGAGCGGCACGGTCTTGGTGGAGAAAGGCCAGCCCGTGGCCATGCGTGGCATTTTCCAGGACGTCACCCGGCAGAAACTGGACGCGCAGCAACTGGACAAGCTCAACCGGCAGTTGATGGACACCTCTCGCCAGGCGGGTATGGCCGAAGTGGCCACGGGCGTGCTGCACAATGTCGGCAATGTGCTCAACAGCGTGAGCGTGTCTGCCACGCTGGTGACCGACCGGCTGCGGCGCTCCAAGGTCGATAAGCTGCGCCAGGCCACCGCTATCCTGCGCGAGCAAAACGGCCACCTCGCCGAGTTCCTGACCGCCGACCCGAAGGGCAAACTCCTTCCCGCATACCTTGGCACGGTGGCGGACCAGTTGGCCGGCGAGCAGACCAAGTTGATTACGCTAATGACCACGGTCGGCCAGCACATCGAGCACATCAAGGAGATTGTGGCGATGCAGCAGAGCTATGCCAAGGTGTCCGGCGTTTATGAAAACCTGGCGGCGGCAAGCCTGGTGGAAGACGCCTTGCGGATGAACGCGGCGGCGTTTGACCGGCATCACATCGAGGTCGTGCGGGAGGTTGCTGTCAACCCGCCGCCAGTGCGCGTGGACCGGCACAAAGTGTTGCAGATTCTCATCAACCTGCTCCGGAACGCGAAGTATGCCATGGATGCTCAGAACGCGCCCGTCAAACGCCTGGTCGTCCGGGTGGGGATAGCCTCCCCCGGCCGGGTAAAGATCACCATTGGCGACAATGGTGTTGGGATTCCTCCGGATCACTTGACCAGGATTTTCAACCACGGCTTTACCACCAAGAAGGACGGACACGGTTTCGGCCTCCATAGCGGAGCCAACGCCGCCAAAGAAATGGGAGGCACCCTCACGGCCCACAGCGACGGCCTTGGCAAGGGAGCCGAGTTTACCCTGGAACTGCCCACGACCGCATCCACTCCCCAGGAAGAGCACACCGCCACACAAGAGAAAACATGAAAAGCGCGGACCTTAAACCAAACCACCGTATCCTGATCATTGACGACAATACGAGCATCCACAACGACTTCCGGGGGATCCTTTGCCCGGACAACTCGGACGAGGTCGCGGCGAATGAAATGGAAGCGGTGCTGTTCGGTGAGAACAAGCCGAAGGAGATGAGCTTTGAGCTGGATTCCGCTTACCAGGGCCAGGAGGGATTCGAGATGGTGAAGCGGGCACTGGCGGAGCACCGGCCGTATGCGCTGGCCTTCGTGGACGTGCGGATGCCGCCCGGCTGGGATGGCGTGGAAACCATCGCGCGCATTTGGGAAGTGGATCCCGAACTCCAGATCGTCGTTTGCACCGCTTACGCGGATTATTCGTGGGAGGAAATGCGGGCCAAAGTCGGCCAACCCGACAGCCTGCTCGTCCTCAAGAAACCATTCGACAACATTGAAGTGCAGCAGCTCGCGCACGGCTTAACCAAGAAGTGGTTGCTCGGCTTGCAGGCGCGTTTGCAGATAGCGGAACTGGCTCAGGCCAACCAGTCGCTGGTCCTGTCCGAAGAGCGCTTCTCCAAGGCGTTTCACGAAAGCCCACTTCCCTGCGGCATCCAGAGCTTCCCCGACCAACGCTTCGTGGACGTGAATCAGCGCTTCGCTCAGGCCGCCGGCTGTAAACGCGAGGAGATGATTGGCCGCACTCCGGCCGAGTTGTCCTTGTGGGAAAAACCTGAGGTTGCCGATCAGTGGTATGAGGGTTTGGTACGGCATCAGTTGGTGCGGGATCAAGAGGGCAAGATCCGCAACCAGGCCGGCGCGCTGATCGAGGTGCTGGTGTCCCTGTCCCCGATCGCGTTGGGCGATCAGCCCCACGTGCTGCTGCTGGCCCAGGACATCTCGGAGCGGGCTTTGCTGGAGCGCCAACTTCGCCAGGCCCAGAAGATGGAGGCCATCGGCCAGTTGGCCGCTGGCGTGGCCCACGATTTCAACAACATCCTCACGATCATCCAGGGGCACGCCGGCCTGATGCAGCAGAAATTGGACGCTGAGAGCTCACAAAGGAAGTCGCTGGAGCAGATCACCAGGGCGGCAGCCCGTGCCGCCACGCTCATCCGCCAACTGCTGATGTTCAGCCGCAAACAGGTAATGCAATTCCGTCATCTGGACCTCAACGAAAACCTGCACAACGCCATCAAAATGCTCGAGCGGTTGGTGGGCGAACACGTGCAGATCGACTTTCGGCCCCAGAGCCCGATTCCCGCCATCCATGCCGACAGCAGCATGCTGGAACAAATCGCCATGAACCTCGCGGTCAATGCCCGGGACGCCATGCCCAATGGTGGGCGACTTTCCATCACCACTTCGCTGGAGACCATTCACCGGGCGCCCACTCCGATGGACCCTGAACGCCGGGATGGGGAATACCTTTGCCTGACTTTCCGCGACACCGGTATGGGAATGGACACGCAGGTGCTGAGCCGGATCTTTGAGCCGTTCTTCACCACTAAGGCTGTCGGGCAGGGCACCGGGTTGGGCTTGTCCACGGTATTCGGTATTGTCCGGCAGCATCAGGGCTGGTTGGAGGTTGAGAGCAAACCGAACCAAGGCACCACCTTTAGGATCTACTTTCCGGCGAGCGAACAAGCGGCCGAGAAGTCGGAACTGGTCGTTGATACCGCTTTGCGCAGCGGTCGCGAAACCATCCTCGTCGCCGAAGATGAGGACATCTTGCGCGAGATGGTGGTTCAGGTTCTCAAGATTCAGGGTTATACCGTGTTGCAGGCTGCCTCCGGCCGGGATGCGCTCGAGGTGTGGGAACGAGCAAACCGTCCGGTTGACTTGTTGCTGACCGACTTGGTCATGCCGGGAGGCATCATGGGCAGCGAATTGGCGGAACGCCTATCGAGTCAATCTCCCCGCCTCAAGGTGATTTACACCAGCGGCTACAGCCCCGGCATGGCGGGCAAGGATGCTTCGCTCCTGGAAGGTCGAAACTTCCTGCCCAAGCCCTACTCAATTGGCAAACTGGCGCAATTCGTCCGTGAGTGTCTCGACGCCTCGTCGAAGCGGAATTGATCTTCGTCTGAACGAGGCGTTGGGTTAGTTCGGAAATGACCCCGGCGTTTCAGCGGGGCGCTGGGAGAAATGCGGACGCAGGTCAGCGCAGCCACCGATCCATCTCGACACCGCTTTCCGCTCCACCTATGGTGCCCGCGTCAGCATGGACTCTACCGGCACAACGCGGGCGGAAGGTTCGGGCGCGAGGTTTGTGACCACCCATTGGTCGGTGGTGCTGGTTGCCGGGCGTACGGATTCCACGCGCGCCCAGAGTGCCCTGGCCCGGCTTTGCCAGACTTACTGGTATCCGCTCTACGCCTACGTGCGACGCCGCGGCCACTCACCGCAGGATGCCCAGGACCTGACGCAGGAATTCTTCGCGCGCCTCCTGGAACGCCACACCATCGCCAACGCCGACCCCAACCGGGGCCGCTTCCGTTCCTTCCTGCTGTCCGCGATGAACCACTTCCTGGCCCACGAATGGGAAAAGCTCCGCGCGCAGAAACGGGGCGGAGGCCGTCAGATCCTCTCGTTGGACTTGGCGCGGGCCGAGGAGCGCTACGATCTGGAGCCCGCGGATAATTCCTCGCCCGACAAGTTGTTCGACAAGCACTGGGCCGGCGCGTTGCTGGAGGAGGTGCTGAACCAGCTTGAGGCCGAATACCAGCAGGCCGGCAAGGCCGGCTTGTTCGCCGCGTTGAAACAAACGCTTACCGGCACGCATGAGTCTCAACCCTACGCTGTGCTCGCCACTCGCCTGGGCATGAACGAAACCGCGGTCAAGGTGGCCGTGCACCGCTTGCGCAAGCGATACCGCGAGCTGCTGCGAGTGGAGATTGCCAACGTCGTGGCCGACCCGGAGCAGGCCGAAGATGAACTGCGCCACCTTTTTACCGCTCTGGCCGGTTAGTTTCAGCGCCGGTAACCTTCTCCCGCCGTTCCGGTAATGTGGGGTGAAAGACTGTTATGGACACCATGCAACTTTGCCCAAGCTGTAGCCGGCCCCTGCCGCCCACCGCGCCCAAAGGACTTTGCCCGGAGTGCCTGCTCAAGGCCGGCCTCCAAACCGAGACGCAGCTTAATGCCGGCGATGCCGCCCAGCCCAAGCCGCCGTCGTTCGTGCCGCCCCGGCCCGAGGAGTTGGCCCGGCACTTCCCGCAGCTCGAAATCCTCGAACTCATCGGTCATGGCGGCATGGGCGCCGTCTATAAGGCTCGTCAGCCGTCACTGGACCGGCTCGTCGCGCTGAAGATCCTCCCGCCCGGCGTGGCGGGCCAGCCCGGTTTTGCCGAGCGGTTTACTCGCGAAGCCCGGGCGCTGGCGCGCCTCAGCCATCCGAACATCGTCGCGGTCTATGACTTCGGCCAGGTCGCCGGCATGCCTTTCTTCCTGATGGAGTATGTGGATGGACCCAACCTGCGCGAGGTTGAGCGGGGCGGGAAGCTGACCCCGGGCGAGGCCCTGCAGATCATCCCGCAGATTTGCGAAGCCCTCCAGTTCGCCCATGATGAGGGCATCGTCCACCGGGACATCAAACCCGAAAACATCCTCGTGGATAAGAAGGGCAGGGTGAAGATAGCCGATTTTGGGATTGCCAAGCTCGTCGGGCAAACGGTGTCGGACGCCGCGCTGACCGGCGTCGGTGACGTGGTGGGGACCGTTAACTACATGGCGCCCGAACAGCGGGAACAGCCGCTGACCGTGGACCATCGGGCGGACATCTTTTCACTCGGGGTCGTCTTCTATGAGTTGCTGACCGGCGAGCTGCCGATCGGCAAGTTTGCCCCGCCCTCCCAGATGGCCCAGGTGGACGTGCGCCTCGATGAGGTGGTCGTGCGCGCGCTGCAGAAAGAACCCGCGCGCCGCTACCAGCACGTCAGCGAGCTTCGGACGGACGTGGAGAACATCACCGCCGCGGGGCCGGCCAAGCCGCCACTGCTGGGACAGCCGCTGGCGCTAGTCCTAAAACAAGCGAGTTAG
>PLZQ01000090.1 GCA_003152225.1 Limisphaerales bacterium
GGCGCGGCGTGCGGAACTGACCGTTGGTGCCCGAAGCAGCCAATCTGCTTAGGAGATACTCATACATGTCGCCCTTGAAGTCGTGGCCGTCGTGGGCGGCTAGATCGAGGCCGTGGATGCCCTGGATGACGGCGCGGAGTGTGGGGCGGTCGTAAATTTTGAGGGTGGCGCGGCTGAAGAGGAGCTGCCCGGTCTCGGTGAGGCCGGGGAGTTCGTGCAGGCTTTCGATCGCATCGCGGACGGCGTTGAACAGGTTGTCTCCGGTGAGCGTGACAAAGTGTCCCCAAGCGAAGCGCGCCCATTTGCCCGAGAAAATGCGGGCGTATTTCTTGTCGAGCGTCGCGAGCAGTTCGTCCTTCTCCGTTAGTAATCGGAGAAAAAGCAGGTACGAAATCTGCTCAATGGAATCCATCGGGTTGTTCACGCCGCCCGCATAAAGGATGTTCATGAGCTGGTCAACTTTTTGACGCAAGCCGGATGAAAAGAAATTGGAGCCGTTGGTTGTGGTTTGGGTATCGGAAGCCATGTGATTTGATTTTACGACGCAAGCGAACTTGCAAGCAAGGACTGCCGGACAAGGCTGGACTGGCGCAACGCCTCAAAGACGTTCTCGCGCGCGTCGAAACGCGATAGGGCGTCCAGCCCGCCCAGCGTGCGGAACTGATTGGCATTGAAAATGGTCATGTCGCCGTCAATGAATTTGCGGAGCGATTTGGAATCGTCGGCGACCAACTGTGTAGTGGCATCGAGCCATTTTTGTTCGTTGTAACGGAGATTGAACCGCGCAGCGATGGAATCCACGGTGTCGGAAACAATTGTATCACGGGTTGGCAGCGGTTTCCGTCCAACGGCGTTATAGACGAATGCCGGCGTGCTGGCGGGCACGCCATAGGACATGATGAGCTTGTCGGGCGAGTAGAACATTTCCGGGCGGTTATAGAATCCTTTGTTGACGATGGTTTCAACCGCATCGTCGTCTTCGGCTTCAACGGCGGCTTTAAGTTCCGGCGTGCTGGCAACGAATTCGCGGATGTCGCGCTCGTAACCGCCGCGAAACGTCATCACGTCCACTTTCTCGCCGTCCGGCCCGACAATATGAATTTCACGGCTGACGAGGGTGTCCACGCCTTCCCATGTCGGGATTTCTCGGGGTAGCTGTGGCGACGGTTCGGGTATTTCGCCGCTGCCTTCGTGGATCGGTTCGCCTTGGCCGGTATGCGGCGGATATGGCGGCTGCGGCTCTGGCGCTTTCTTCTCACGCGGGATTTTCAGCGGAATGGTGTAATCGTATTTTTCCTCGAAGTATTCAGCGACAGCGCAGAAATCCAGCATGAAGAAATTCTTCTTCTCGTATTCGGTGTTGCCGATCTTGAACGTGAATAATCGCGTGCCGCGTCCTTTGATTTGGATGTATTCGGTCGGGGAAAAGATGGGGCGCATCAAACCGATGTTCAGCAAGTCGCGGCAATTGTAGCCGGTGGAAAGCATGTCCACGGATANNTCAATCCGGCTCGTGATGGTGACGGCGATGCCTGGCTGAAGCCCGTTGAAAATCTTCGTCAATTCGGTCGCATGGTCTTGATTCACCGCGAACACAAGCGATTTGCCGATAGCACCGGCCGGATCGCGCTGCGCTTCTTTCAAAAACGCCTCGCACATGACGCGGTTACGGGCGGGCGTGAAAATTTTCCGTTCAAGGTCTTTGATTTTGAAATTTTCCTCCTGCTCATTGATGACAACCGCCCAGCCGGACTCGTCGAGTGCCTTCGTGGTGATGTCGGAACGAAGATCAATGATTTTTGGCAGACACAGAAACGGACCTTCCGGGTCTTTCACCGCGTCAATGATGTCGTAGCGGAACGTGGGGAAGCCCGGTTTGCAGCCGAAATAATTGTAGGTGTCGCGGAGCAAACGGATTTCGAGAGCCTTCGGGTTTTCCTTCTGAAGCTCCTCGACATTGACGTTTTTCAGATACGCCCTCGGCGTGGCGGTCAAACCGACGCGCGTCGCCTGGAAAAACTGAACGACTTCGCGGGCGTCACCGTAAATGGAGCGATGTGCTTCATCGTTGATGACCAGGTCGAAATGGAACGGGGTGAATTCCTTGCGATAACGGCGATCCACCATGAGCGATTGCAGCGTGGCCACTACAACCGATGAACCAAGAAGCTCTCCGGGGCGTCGGCGTGCAGTCTTGTAAAGCACCGGTTTGAATTCGGCCAGGATGATATTGAATTCTTCAAGGGTTTGTTTGGCCAGTTCGATACGGTCCACAATGAACAAGACCCGCTCCGCGTTCCGCGTGAGAAGAAACCGACGAATCAAAGCAGCGCACAGAAGCGTCTTGCCGGTGCCTGTGGCCATTTCTAAAAGGAATTTGCGGATACGCTTATTGTCGAAGAGGCGGGCGATCTCGTCCATCGCCAGAATTTGGTAGCGACGTAGCACAAGGTCGCTTTTGAACCGCTGGAGCCAGTGGGGCGCGATGATCTCGCTCAAGAGCGGCCTGGGCGGCTGCATATTCTTGAGCCGCAGCCGCTCTAAATCCTCCGGCGACGGCAGACGTTCGATGCGGTAGGCATCCTCGTCTTTGCGGGTGTAATTCCAGAACCAATGCTCTCGCCCGTTAGAGAGAATGACGAAAGGCGCCTTCAGATTTCCGGCATATCCCTGGGCCTGTTCCTTGGCATCGTATGGGTCCTCGTCTTCACGTTTGGCTTCAAGCACAGAAATAGGGCCGCGCTGACCGCCCAAGACATAGTCGGCCCGGCGGCCGTCGGTACCACTTAGTTCAAACCGCACCTGACGCGGGTCGAGCAGATTCCAACCGCTAGCCTCAAGTGCTTTGTCAATCAGGATACGCGAGAATGCTTCGTTGGCGCCGTGTTGCATATACGGTGATTGTACAATGAAATTCTCCAAACAAGCAAGACAGCCACGAAAGTCTCCGCTTGTTGAATTGGCCGGTGTTTTGGGATCAAAGGTTGCCGGGGTTGGCAATAAAAAGGCAACGAATATGGTTTCGTTGCCTGTGAGGTATTCTGGGGCTATTTGGTCCCGTTCGGGAATGGGTTGAAGCCCAGGTAATCCACGATTTGTGCATGGTATGGCGCTGTCGGGAACACTTTGTCGCATTCCCAGCGGCTGAGCGATACCGTGCTAACTGCCAGCCTGCGAGCAGCTTCCGGTTGGAAGATCTTCAACTGGAGGCGGCGGCGCTTGAGGTGGCCGCCAATGGTGGTCGGCTCCTTTGGGACTTGAATGCCACGGTTGCGGGATGGTAAGTACTTGTCCCGTGCGATGCGCATACTCCTTTCACAACAAGGCAACATCGCGCACGCCCGATGGCAAGATGCCGGGCGAATCGCGCAGCTCACCGCGTGAGATCCAGAACTACCTTGGCCGCATCTCCGGTCCGCTGCTGGACCGCATTGACCTCCACATCGAAGTGCCGCCGGTGAAGTTCCGCGAGATCACCAGCGAGCAGACCGGCGAGCTGTCCGCGCAGATTCGCGAGCGAGTGGTCGCGGCGCGCCAGCGCCAGTACGCGCGCTTCAAAGATAAGCCGAAGATCACCTGCAACGCGCGCATGGGCAGCCGCGAGCTAAAGAGCCACTGCGCCCTGGATGACGCGACGATGGAGCTGCTGAAATTCGCCATGAGCGACCTGAACCTCAGCGCCCGCGCGTATGACCGCGTCCTGAAAGTTGCCCGCACGATTGCCGACCTGGCCGGCGCGGAGAAGATCGCCAGCGAGCACATCTCCGAAGCCATCCAATACCGTTCGCTCGACCGACAAATCTGGACGTAAATCCAAGCCGCAAGACCGTACTCCGCGTGCACCCAAAACTCACAGTCCCGAGAATGTGCATGCAGTTTTGTCCCCACCGCGCCATCGCTTCGTTGTCCGAAGCGGCCCCGACTGGGCTGGTCCCCATCCGCAGCAGGGCCAAAAGGCATGTGACAGGGTTACGCATGTCGGTCCCGCCTGACTCAGGGGCGTTGGGGCGTCACTAGCCGATACAACCGCGGGTTGACGCTGCGGCGATTGGGTCGTTGATGGTCATATAAGTGCCGGCTGGGGGAAGGTAGTGTGATCCGGATCCAACGTGCCGGCGACTTCGGTGGAGGCCGCGCTGTTCTTTGGTCTATTGATTGACGGAGCAGGTTCAACCACCGGCCATTACTGCGCGATAACCCGATAGAATTTCTTGGCGGCTGACGGCAGCAGCGTATAAGGCGACGCGGCGGTGTTCGTCGTCCAGGGCTCGGTCAGCGCATCGGCCTGGAGCAGTGTGCTCTGTGGCCAGGTCAATTTCACATTCACGCCGATTTGCTGGATGCCGAGCTTCATGGGCGACGCGGCGGTGAGGTAGAGCTGCCCAATTTGAGCTGGCGTGAGCGCGCTGGCATAAACGGCCACTTCGTCGATCACGCCATTAAAGACACGGGTGCCATCCGTGCCGTCGGCGCCCAGCAACCAATTGCCACCGAACTCGTCGGGCGTGTGGGCGATAACATTGGTCGCACTGAGCTGGCCGCTGCTATTGCTCATTCGATGAACTCCAGCACACCGAACCGTTCCGGGGTGTGGGAAGTGCCGGTGAGCGTCGGATTCCAAGCCAGGAACGCCTGGTGGGCGCGGTCGCGGCGATAGAGGTTCAGGCGCCAGCGCGTGCCGCCTGCCGGCTTGGCATCGCTCAGGGCGGTTAGGGGGATGCGCATTTCACAGGCCCAAACCTTGGCCTTTTTGTCAATGCGTACGGCAGAGCGGAAGTTGCTGCTCCACTCGAAGTTTTTTGCCGGCAGGTCAACCATGAGGTCGAGCCGCTCATTCGTCGGCGCGACCTCGAACTCGCCGTAGCGCCGCGGCGCTTGCGGGTCGGCGCCGATAAAGACCTCGACCACGTCCCGGTCCCACAGACTCACGCCCTGCTTAAGAAGGTCAAAGCGCTTCTGCCCTTGCCGCGATGGTTCGAAGGTCGTGAGTTTGGTAAACGGGCACTCGAAACCGAGGTAGAGGAATTCATTGGACCAAAGCAGACGGACCGTCGAGGAAAGTTCAGGCTGCGCCTCGCCGTTGCGCGACTGACACTCCAGGCGAGCGGGCGGTGCCGTTTGCCAAATGGTCTTGCTCAGATCCCCGTCGGGTTCGAAATCGCGAGTGGTGTGCCGGGCTCGTGTCGTGCCCAGGGGCAAGGAGCGGGCCAGCAATTTGCGCGCGTTGTCAAAATAGACCTTTCGCAGGATGGAGGCGGGCAGCTCAATGGAGCTGATGGTCCAGTCGCCCTGAATGGGGGTCATGTGCGCCCAGTTCTTGTCGCGCGTTTCCAGCCAACGCCATTCCTTGCCGAAAAAGACTTCAGCGTCGGCATCGGTGACGGGAGGCTCATTGCCGCTGGAGCCGAGGATGAGCTTATCGTAAACCTGAAAATCCGTGCCGAATAAGATCCGGTCCTGGTATTTGACGAAGAGGCGTCGGACCTGGTTGGGGTTGTGCCGGCCAATTTCCGGGATGCGTGCAGCGAGATCCACCATCATGTTTGGGTAACGGCTTAGAGACTGGTCAACCCAATCCAGCTCCTCCGCATTATTGCCGAAGTGAACGCAGACAAAGGTGGTGGCCGGGTGTCGCGCGATGACGCGATTAAGGGATTCCAGCAGTTCCTTCCACGCTGGAAACTTGTTGGTGTCGCCAAACCACCAGCTCTTGTGATCCTTCAATTCCTGCCAGCGCTCGTTCTGGTCGTTGTAGGGGAGCCAGAACGCCTTCGGGTCGGCCACATGAATTGAGACGGGCATTTGCAATTCGCCACACCTCTTCCACACGGGGTCAAGTTTCGGGTCGTCCACCTTGATAAGCGCGCCCGCGCCGTCGCGGAGGAACAGGCCAAGCCGCTTGTATTCCTTGAAGCCGGCAGCGCCGAGGCGATGGCCTTCCTCGATCTGCTTTACGGCCCGCTCGGAGAAGTCCGGCCGGTCCCAGTCCGTGTAATCGAGGTTCATGTACTGCAGAAAACGCCCCGGGTAAAGCGCATCGGTCAGCGCCTTGTTGCGCTCGAAATCGCTTGGTCCGCCATCTTTGCCTGGGGTGACCGTGTCCCCGCTCAAGTTGACGGCAAGACCAATGCCCGCGGCATCCATGATTCTTATCGCCCGCGCGAGGTGTTGGGTGGTGCAGTCGATGTGCTGATGCATGTCGATAACGCGGTGCTCCGTGCGCCAGGCTGATCCCTGAGCCACGAAGGCGGCGTTCGACCCCGGAGAAGCCGCCAGAAGCAACGCGGAACTGGCAGCCAGGAGCCAAATTGAGAGGTGTGTTCGCATAGATGGCTGAGGTTTCAATAACCTCAATAAAATGAGCAGGCAAACTTAAAACGATTGAGCCGATGTGAGAAGTTGAAGGAAGCACCCCGCTTGTTGATCACCCGCGTCGGTGTCCCTGGCCCGAGTGCCTTTCGGATACTCGCAAGCTTCAGATTATCGGGCAATCAGGGTTTGTACCTACGCCCGGCATAGGCTGTGCCAGCGCGATTACCCGCCCTGGGCGAGCTTCTGGCGCAACTCCTCCAACAGAAGCACCTGGGCCGGGTTAATCCTGCCCTTGGCCTGCTCGAACTTGAAGAACGCTGCCCGGTCCACCTCGGGGAAAGTGCCGGTGCGGCCCGAATGCGGCGGCCATTCCATCGAGAAGGTGTTGCTCCGCGTTTGGCTGGGATCGCAGTCGCCCGCGAACGCCCAGGCATGGACGATCTTGCCGCTCTTCTGCCTGATCAGGTTTAGTTGGATGAAGGCGCCGTCCGCCTTGAAGCCAAGCTCTTCTTCAAACTCGCGCTTCGCCGTCTCCAGCAAGTCTTCGCCGGGGTGGATTTCACCCTTCGGGATGGACCATATACCGGCGTCTTTGCCTTCCCACAACGGTCCGCCCGGATGGACGAGCAGGAATTCCAACTCGTCTTCCTGGACCCGATACATGACCAGACCTGCGCTTGCCTTCGGCACGCGGCAAGCCTACACGGCCCGGCCTCCGCTCGCCAGTTGTGATGTTGGAACGTTATGCGGATACCTATTTACTGTCGGGAGCATCACACAACGAATGCGATCCCACCGGCGGTCCTTCGCTGATTTCGGGGTAATAGCCGTGCTCGCCCCAGCCGCACGCTGAGAGCGTCCAGCTTGCCGGCGCTGTCGCAAGGCAGCGGATGGTCCGAAAGCGGGAGCAAGCTCAGAACTCTCCAAACGCTTCGCGCAATTCGGCGGCGGCATTGCCGCGCGGGGCATTCAGTCGGCTTGACCAGGGGGCCGGGCTTGATACCGTGCGCCCATAATGAGTGAGACCAGAAATCAATTCTCCCTTACTAGCGCAACGCTTCGTGCCTACGGGCGCTGCCAAGAACCGAATTCTTATCAATCCCTGTCATCATCTGCACCCTCTTCTACGCCGAATAATGAGACGGAAGGAGCGGTTGCGTGACCCCGCGCTGAAATAACCGAAAAGGAAGGCAGTCTATGGCCCCAATGTCGCTTAAAGCATTGCTCACCTATCTCAGGCTACTCGAGAACGCATCGGAACTCAAAAGAAAGCTGCAGGCATCTGCCGGCTTAAGGACAATCAAGGAAGGATTGTACGAGATTGGCAGGCTTGTGGACATGGACGAGGCCGCGTTCAAAGACCCGCAAGCCATCGCGGCCCTGGTTGGCGCCCAGCGGTTCGTCATGATGTGGGGAGAACCTTCCGTTAGCGAGCATGTCGCCCGAGTCTTCGACAGCACAAAGGTGCTCCTGACGGCGCTAGTCGATCCGGGACGTTTCGGAATAGCAATCTCCGGCCAAGTTGGCCCAACTTCGGGCGGCGTCCTGGGACAGTCGAGCCCCGCGCCGGAAACCGTGCCGGACAGTTTGAAACCGATGCTTTCGGGGAACACGGTCCTGACCGGCAGGCTTTTTCGGGCGCTGTTTGAGCACGTGTTGGGGTTTGCCTCCAAAGGCGGCGCCCAGCAGGGAACGGTTTGGCTGGTCAACGAGCTGCTTGGCACCCGGGAACATAGCCGGTCTTTTCTCACCACCGCGCTGTTTATCCTGGGCGCTGAACTCGACCGCGACCACCTGATTCCCTTCATGGCCGAGCATGAGCTTGTCGGGATGCAGATATTCGAGCATTTGCTTCAAAACAGGGATTACTGCGATGCCTTTTATGTTTTCCGACGGCTCGAAAGAGCATTCATCGGTTCGCCGGCCGAGGAAGAATCGCGGTTCAGGAACCGGATGGACCGATTCAACGCGCAATTCGGGGGAAAGTCTTACGCGGCGAAGATCTTCGAAGCCGACGAGCAGGACAAGGCACGGGTAGATGCTTACTTCTCCGCAGCCGATCTGCTGGAGGCCCTGGCGCTCACACCCTGGTGCCTGAGCCTTAGCCACGCCATCTCCGCCGCTTCGTCGAACTCCATTCGGTCGGTGAAAATCATCGCCCGGCATTTTGAACGTTTCGCTGGCGGCGAGGAAACCAAGGAGCAGGCAAATCAGGAGATCGCCGACCACCTCCTCGCGTTTTCCCGCCAGTTTTCAGCCGACGGCAAACTTGTGTAGCCGCCAACGCTGACAAGCTGAAAGGGCGAGGGTGGAGGGTTCTGGCACGGCAACGACCTCGACTTTGATCGTGCCATTAAACGCGTTCACAAAGGCTGGACCAAGTCAGCTCTACCGGGTTGCCAATGACCCTGTCCGTAGCATGCGACAGCGAAGCAAAGCCACCGCACAAATATGCGGGAGCGTATGTCTTGAATTTGCCTGCCGCTCTGCTTATCTAGGGGCAATGACCAAGACGTGCCCCGTATTGCAAACATTTCGCCTGCCGGAACCTTTCCCCGCCGACCCCTGTAAGCCGGCAACCCGCCGGCGCTCCGGCGGTTCGGATTTCCATGAGCTCCGTACTGTATTTGGGCTGGCGGTGGCATTAGCCATGTTGGCCGCCACCCTGCCTCATCTCTGCGCGCAGCCGTCGAATGCCGCCCGCCCCAGCCCGCAGTGGGTGCGCGACGCGGTCATCTATGAAGCCTTCCCCCGCAACTTCTCCGCGGAGGGCAATTTCAATGGCATCACCGCCCGTCTGGACGAGTTAAAGGACCTCGGGGTGAACGTCCTTTGGCTGATGCCCATTCACCCACTGGGTGAGAAGCTGCGCAAAGGCACGCTCGGCAGCCCTTACGCCATCCGCGACTACTACGCTATCAACCCCGACTACGGGACCGAGGCCGACTTGAAGCGCCTGGTGTCGGAGGCGCATCAGCGCGGGCTGAAGGTTATCATCGACGTAGTCGCCAACCATACCGCGTGGGACAGCGTGCTGATGCAGCACCCCGAGTTCTACAAACAGGATGCCAGCGGCAAGATCATCCCGCCGGTAAAAGAGTGGACGGACGTGGCAGGGTTGAACTATGGGAACCCGCAGCTCCGCGAATACATGATCGCGATGCTCAAGCACTGGATTGATCCCGCCGGGTTCGACCTCGACGGCTTCCGCTGCGACGTCGCCTACGAAGTGCCCACCAGCTTCTGGGAAGAAGCCCGTGCCGAGCTGACGAAGGTCAAGCCGGACCTGATCCTGCTCGCCGAGGCCAGTAAGCCCGAGTTGCTCGTTAAGGCGTTCGACGTGGACTACTCCTGGCCGTTGCACTCGACCCTGAACGACGTGTTGCTCCGCGGCGCCCCCGCCTCCGAGTTCAAACGCTCATGGGAGGAAAGTCAGAAGCAGTTCCCCAGCGGATCCCTTCACTTGCGCTTTTCCGACAATCACGACGAGCCGCGCGCGGTGGCCCGCTTCGGCATTAAAGGCGCGCTCGCCGCTCAGGTGCTGATGCTCTCGCTCGACGGCGTTCCCCTGCTTTACAACGGCATGGAGGTCGGTGATGCGACGGAATCGGGCGATCCGGCCCTGTTCGAGAAGCTGCCGGTCTTCTGGCATCCGAAGGACCGCCCGCCCCTGCGTGAGATCTACCAGGGGCTGATCAAGCTGCGCGCACAATACCCTGCGTTTCGCACCGACCGGGTCATCTGGCTGCACAACTCCGACGAAGCGAACCTGGTCACCCTCATGCGCCTGGATGGCAAGGACGAGTTCGTGGTCGTCATCAACTTCTCCAATCGGCCCACGACCGGCTGGGTGGAAGTCCTGCACGACCGGGAATTCAAGCCAGTGAAGATCGCCGGCACGCCGGAGCCGTCCCCAGACAGCTTTCCCTTGTTCCGCTTGAACGGCTTCGAGTGGCGAATCTACCACCGCACCGTGAAGTAGCCGTGGCGTCCGAGGGATGCGAGTGCGACATCTCCCAGCGGCGCATTGAGAAGAATGCGAGGTATAAGGGATAAACAAGGGAAGTACAAGGGTTATACAAGGGATAGTTAAGGGATCAACAGGCTCGCAACACGCTCACAACACCAGAGCAATACCGGAGCAACACGCTCTCCCCTGGCTTGTGCCTGGCTTCGGCGGCACATCACCAGCAAGCAAGCGCTGGTCTCATTATTGACACCTCCAGCGCGTGCTGATAAGGGTGGCCTACGTCGCGCAGATAACCAGATTCCTGCTCTCAGTAATTATGAGATCATCGTCGCGCTCTATCCTATCCTGCCATTGTGGCTGGGAACACCTCTGGCTGGCTGGCCTGGCCATGCTTGCCACGACACAGGTTTGGGCCGGCACAGATCCGGTTTGGCAGAATCTCTCCAGCAAGCGCGGGGAATTGCCCATGCCGCCGGGAGGCTCGACCCAACAAACCGGCGCCGTGGTGGCCGATTTTGATGGTGACGGCCTCAACGATTTCATCCTTAGCTTCCGCCAAAAAGCCCCCGCCTTGGTGTGGTACCGACGCACAGCTACCGGGTGGGACCCTTACGTGATTGAAAAGGACTACCTCACCATCGAGGCGGGCGGTGCCGTTTGTGACATTGACGGTGACGGCCACCCCGACGTGGTCTTCGGGGGCGATTGGCAGAGTGACGAAGTCTGGTGGTGGGAGAACCCGGCCCCCAATTTTGATCCGAAGGTGCCCTGGAAACGGCACCTCATCAAGAAGGGCGGCCAGACGCAGCACCATGACCAGGTGTTCGGCGATTTTCTCGGCACCGGCAAACCGCAGCTTGCCTTCTGGAACCAGGGGGCCAAGAAGCTTTACCTGGCCGAGATCCCGGAGAACCCGCGCACGGCTGGATTATGGCCGCTGACCGAGATTGCCTCCGCCGCCAATTCAGGATCGACCCCGTATACCGAAGGCATAACCGCTTTCGATGTGGACGGGGACGGCAAGGTGGACCTGCTGGCCTTCAACACCTGGTACAAACACACCGGCGGCAAGAACTTCAAACCGATCAAGATCGCCGAGGAAGGGGGGCTGATCTTCGCCGGGTACTTTAAGTCCTCAAAGATTGCTCAGGTTGTGATCTCCCCGGGTGACGGCGTGGGCCACTTGCGTTGGTACGAGTGCACGGGCGATCCCGAGGACTCCAAGGCTTGGGCGGGTCATGATCTGATCGATCGCCAAGTGGTCCATGGCCATACGCTGCAACTGGGCGACATTGACCGCGACGGTCATCTGGACATCTTCGCCGCGGAGATGGCCAAATGGAGCGAGAACCAGCCTCAGCGCGATAACCCCGGCGCCACGGCCTGGGTCTTTTACGGCGATGGCCAGGGGCATTTCAGGAAGACGGAGCTCATCACCGGGCACGGCTGGCACGAGGGCCAGTTGGCCGACTTGGATGGCGATGGCGACCTTGATCTGCTTAACAAGCCGTATAACTGGGACGCGCCGCGGGTGGACGTCTGGTTGAACAACGGCACGCGGGCGGGCGCCCACGGCGCTGGCACCAGCGCCAACTTCAGCGGGCCCGTTGGCCTCCAACTATACAGTCTGCGAGACATCCTCAGCCAGAATGTTGGCCTCGGCCTGCAATTCGCCCGCAACTTTGGATTCCGCGAAGTGGAGCTCGCGGGCACTTATGGCGTACCCCCGGGGCAATTCCGCGCAACGCTGGACCGGTTCGGCCTGAAGCCCGTCTCTGCGATTGAGGATTATGGGATGTTCGCAGAGCACCTCGACAAGGTCATCGAGGAGGCTAAGACGCTTGGAGTGCAGTTCATCGGCACGGCCGGAATTCCTCACGAGGGCACTCTTACCACCGCCGATGTCAAGAAGACCGCCGCGGTTTTCAACCGGGCGGGCGAGGCATTGGCGAAAGAAGGAATCCGCTTCTTCTATCACAACCACGGATTTGAATTCGTCCCGTATGGGGACGGCACCCTGTTCGACTTGCTGATGGCTGAGACGGACCCAAAGCGGGTGAGCTTTGAAATGGACATCTTCTGGGCGGTGCACCCAGGGCAGGACCCTGTGAAGTTGCTGCGGAAGTACCCGACCCGCTGGGCGTTGATGCATGTCAAAGACATGCGCAACGGGACGAAGACGGGCTTGCTCACCGGCAGCGAAGATGTCCGCAATGACGTGATGATCGGTTCGGGCCAGATTGATATCCCGGCCACCTTGCGGGAGGCGGTACGGGTCGGCGTGAAGCACTTCTTTATCGAAGATGAGTCGCCGGTTCCCGTCGAGCAGATCCCGCAGAGCCTGCGCTATCTCGAGTCGCTGGCGTGGTAAGCAGTGGCGAAAGGGTGACCTGCGCGAGTGACAGTTTTCGACAAGCGGACGGCGTTGTGCATCAGACTAGCGATACCGCATAGTCAGCCTCACTCTCAAGCTCCGCCCACGCGCAGCAGCACGGTCAGGTAGAAGTTCTCGATGCCGAACCGGCTCAACGGGATCCTGATCGCATAGCCGTCACGCATGCCGGGAGGATACTCGACTGTAACCGGATATTCACTGGTGAGGGCGCCATGCCCCTCGCACTGCCAGCATTCGTAAGGCCCGACCATGCCATGTCCGCCGCACATGGAGCAGGTGGCTCGCGCGGGGATCCACACGCGTACTCGCCCGCCGAATCGAGCGTCGTCCGGATTGATGACCACCTCAACCGTAAGGCTCTCCAACTCCTCGGCTTTGGGCCTCCCATGAGGCTCGAAGTTGCTCCAGAGCCGCGCGAACAGCTCATCGAACGACGGACGATAGGTCTCGAAGGATTCCGCGAGCGAAGCCTCCAAAAAGCCGCGGGCTGGCTCGACCGGGCGGAGGGGTTCACTCCCGGGCCGCTTGCCCATTAGCGGTTCGGGCGCCGGATCACAAGGCCGACGGCGCGTAGCGGCGACCGGAGTTTGCTGGTAGTAGTTCTTTGTCATGGCTGCCTCCATTCACTCGTAGTTTGGCACAAGGGGTTTTTCTGTAGTATTTACAGTCTCCTGAATTGGATCGTTTTCAGTTTCATTCCAGGCAACCCTGGCGGAGAGACTCTGGAGCATTCCGCCAAGCTAGCGTACGTGTCCAAAAGCAATGAACAGGGTCAACGTACGAGCCATCTTGGCCGCTGTCAACCGGCGCACAGTGTTTAGCGCCACCGCAGCGTCCGGTCCTTAAACTCCCGTGGACCTTGCCCGCTCTCGTTGCCTGTGGACCAAACACCTCAACTGCCAGAACCGGAATTATCCACGTCCTTCGAGACGAATCCGACGCATAGGCCGGCGGCGATCATCGAGCAGCCGCCCAGCAGCACCGAGTTCATCGGGTTATCGCCCAGCACGGACTTCATCAGCGTGCCCAACCCAAGCGAAGCCAGGATTTGCGGGATGACGATGAAGAAGTTGAACACACCCATGTAGAAGCCCATTTTGTGGGCCGGGATCGCGTTGGCCAGCATCGCATAAGGCATGGAGAGGATGCTCGCCCAGGCGACTCCGACCAGCACCATCGAGCCGATCAGCAAGTATTGTTGATGCAACACCACGACGAACATCAAGCCTGCTCCGCCGCAGACCAGGCAAACCCGGTGGATTGAGCGGGCGGAAAACTTCCCAACCAGGGCCAGCAACAGGAAGGCAAACAAGAACATTGTGCCGTTGTAAGCTGAGAAACAGACTCCACCCCAAGCGGCTCCCTGCTGGTAGCTTCGCGCCGCCGCCAACCGGCTGTGAATCTCCGCCGCTGCCGCCGCAATTCCCGGCGAAACCGGCGCGGTGACCTTATGGCGCATCAGGGCGGCGGCAAAAGTCTGGACCAGCGGACTCTCCACGTCTGCCTTGTCCGTCTGCCCAGGCGTGGCCACTTGGCCGGCGATCAGGGATTGCAGAGCTGTGGCATCGATGCGTTCCCCCGGATCGGGCGCAGCCGGCTTGAGTCCGAACATTTGCAGGAACGCGTCATACCACGCCTTTTGGCCTGCCTCTCGTGCGGCTGCCTCGGCGGCCTCCTGCTTGCGCGCTTCGTAGGCTCGGGCAATGGCTGCCCCCTCGGCCACATAGACCTTGCCCGCCTCGCTCGTCACCTCAAGCTTCAAGGCCGGGTCATGAATCCCAAGCGTCTGGCCATGGAATACCCCGGTCGCCACCGCCGGTACGAAGTAGAGCCACATGCAAAACAGCGCAAACCACGTGAAGAACTGCACCACCGCAAGCTGCCGCATAGTCCGGGGCATCGACCCAATACCTGCAAAGATCTCCTGGAAGGCACGACCCACCCCAGCCGATTCCGCCTTCATTTTCTCGAATGCAGCCGGGTCATCGGGGGGATACTCTTTGGTCGTCAGTATCGTATAGAGCACAGCCACAAAGAACACGGCCGACCCGATATAAAAGGCCAGCCTCACCGCCGGCGGAATCGGGCTCTTGACCGTCGCCTCGTTGCTGACCGCGAATCCATTGGTGAGCATGTAAGGCAGTGCCGAGGAAAGCACCGCGCCAAACCCAATGAGAAGGCTCTGCATGACAAACCCGGTCTTGCGCTGCTCGCTGGGCAAAAGGTCGCCCACGAATGCGCGGAACGGCTCCATGGTGATGTTCACGCTCGCATCCAGAATCCACAGCAAGCCCGCCGCCATCCAGACCGTGCCCGAATTCGGCATGGCGATCAGGGCCAGGCTGGCCAGAAGCGCGCCCGTCAAAAAGTAAGGCCGCCGCCTCCCCAGCGCCCCCCAGGTGCGATCGCTCGCGTAGCCGATGATGGGCTGTACCAGCAAACCAGTCAGCGGCGCGGCCAGCCACAGGACAGCCAGCTCGGATTCCTTTGCGCCCAGGTACTGGTAGATGGCGCTCATGTTGGCCATCTGCAGCCCCCAGCCGAACTGGATGCCGAAGAAGCCAAAGCTCATGTTCCAGATCTGCCAAAAGCTTAGTCGTGGTCGTTGCATGGGAAGGGGCAATTAGGCTGTGCGGTCGTCTCGGAGCACGGCGCCACTTCATCATTCCCGGCGAGTCGAGGCAAGCCATTTTGCGAGGATTGATGTTGACGCCGGCAGCGCGGGACGGGATGCCGTGCGGCATCATGGCGGGGATGCCTGTCTTGGGCTTCATCCCCCGCAACTTTTTGGCCTGGCCTCAGCGCACGTTGTTCAGCCTTCGGGTGATCTTGCGAACGGCCGCGCGCGGTACCAGCCGGACCAGGAACGCGGGTAGCTGATTGCGGAAACCCGTGATGGCAACGACCTGGCCGCGCCGGTAAGCGCGATGGCTGATGTGGGCCACCGATGCGGCCGACATGGAGATCTTCTTCACCAGTCCCAGCGTATTCATGTTGGCGGCGGCGCCGAAGTTCGTCGCCGTCGGACCTGGACATGAGGCGGTGACCGTCACGCCCGTTCCGGCCAGTTCCTCGGCCAGGGCTTCGGTGAAGGAGAGCACATAGGCTTTGCTCGCGTAATAGACTGCCATACCGGGGCCGGGCTGGAAGGCGGCAGTCGAGGCGACACTGAGAATGCCGCCGCGGCGGCGTTCGATCATGCCCGGCAGCAACAGCCGCGTCAGGTGTGTGAGGCTGGTGATGTTCACCTGCAACATCTCAAGCTGTCGCGCGAGGGGCAGCTCCACGAACTTGCCTTGCGCCCCGAACCCGGCGTTATTGACCAGCACATCGACCTTGAGGCCGGCGCTTTGCAGGTGAGCCAGCAGGCGGTTCGGGCTATCCGGGTGAGCGAGGTCCACGGTGAAAACCTGCGCCTGGATCTTATGGGCCTTCCTCAACTCGGCAGCCAGCGCCTCCAGCGCATCGCCCTTGCGCGACGCGAGGGCAAGCCGGCAGCCGTCAGCGGCAAAGCACCGAGCCAGCTCAAGCCCAATGCCCGACGACGCCCCGGTGATAAGAACTGTTTCGACGCTCATTTGAAGGCATGCTCCACGTCCCGGCGGATAGTGTCGAGACTGCTCTCGATAATGTTGAACGGCTGGAATTGCAGTGCGCCCAAGTCCTTGAGGCCGGCGCCGGTCAGCATGAGGACAACCATTTCGTCCGGCGCGATCCTGCCCGCCGCGCACAGTTTCCTTACGGCGCATAGCGTCGTGGCGCTGGCCGGTTCGACGAACCATCCGTCCTGCGCGAAGACGCGCTGGGCCTCCAGTATCTCATCCTCCGCCGCGTCCTCGGCCAGCCAGCCGTGCTGGCACGCCTTGGCGATGATCTCGTCGCCGCCCATCGGGTTGCCGGTTGTGATGGCCTCGGCGACCGTGTGGAAGTTCGCGAATGGAATGACATGCTTCGCCCCTTGCTTGATGGCACTGACGATCGGGCTGTTGTTCGCGGCCTGCACCACAATCATCCGTGGCAGCCGACGGATGAGCCCGGCTGCGAACAGTTCCCGGAAGCCTTTGAACAATCCTCGGATGTGCCCACAGGCGGAAGTCGGCACGGCGATGTAGTCCGGCAGCTCACCGCGCATCTGCTCGTAGAGCTCGAATGCGGACAGTTTGTAGCCCTCGGCGCGGATAGGCCCGTTGCCGGACACGATGCGCAGGTTGAACTCCTTGGCCAGGCCGAGCACCGCCTTCTTCATTACCGCATAATCCGGCGCGTGCACCCGCAGAACGGTCGCGCCGTGCATCGTCATGGCAATGAGCTTCTCGCGCGGCGCGAACTTCGGCACGAAGACGAGCGCCTTGATGCCCGCCTGGCGCCGTAGGCGGCGATCGAATGACCCATGTTGCCCGTCGAGATGGTTGCGGTCGTCCGCTCGCCCATCTCTTGCGCCATGAAGATGCAAGCCAGCGAACCGCGGTCCTTGAAGCTCCAGGTGGGATTCTGCGTTTCGTTCTTGAGCAGCAGCCGCGCGAGGCCGCTAAATGCTGTCAGCCGTTTACCCGCCTCCACTAGCGGCGTATTACCTTCTCCCAGCGAAGCCGAGGCGTCCATTGTCTTGAACGGGAGAAACTCCGCGAAGCGTACCCACAGGTGGCGGCCCGGCCGGGGTCGAGCGCGCTCGATGCCCGCGAGCTCAACCTCCAGCGCCTCGCCGTTATCGGCAAACTCCTCCAGCCGCTCGAAGGGATACTCGCGGCCCGTGATGGTGGAAACCAATTTGCGCATGACTAACCGTTCAGCAGATTTGCAGGGCGCCGCCCGTGCCTTTGGCGCGGGTGATCGCCGCCAGCGTCGAGTTGAGCGTGAAGACGCCGCTCACACCCTTGAGCGGATTTGAGCGCTCGATGCGCATTGCGGCGCCTTTCCCCCGCGCGGTGATCTCGATTACCGACACATCCAACGACGGGTCCGCCACCAGCACCGAGCGTGTGCGATCGAACCCGATCCCCGCCAGCGCCACCGTCGCGTGCGAGTTCACGTTGCGCGGGAACAGCGGGCACACCGCGCGCGTCGGGCCGTCGTAAAGCACCGTTTCCTGCGTGATCGCCGCGGCCTTGAACTGCGGCGCCGCGCTGAAGTCGAGGTTCTTCGGACTCTTCTTCATCACCATCGTGACCTCCTCCCACAGGTCGCGCCCCTCGAAGATGCTCTCCAGCCCCACGACTGCCCCGTGCGGGACGAACAGGCAGGTGCCGCGGCTCCGGGCCGTTTCGAGCAGCCGCTGCTGTAAGCCCTCATCCGCAAAAGCCGTCATCGAGAGCGGCATGTAGTCCGTCTCCCGCAGGAACAGCTCCCCGAACTGGCGCGTCACCGTCGGATGCGCCATCTCGACCACGAGATCAGGCTGGCGTGAGGCGAAGTCGCGAATCTCCGGCAGGACAATCTCCGTCGGCACACCCGCCAGCCGCTCGACGGCTAGCTCATGGACAAAAGCGACCTCCAACCCCAGCTCAGGCCGCTTCGTGATCTGCTCATACACAAACCGCCCGATGTAGCCTAACCCGACTAGTCCAATCCGTGCTTTCTGCGTTGCCATTGACAGTGTCTTTCTCTCCCGGATGTCATTGTCTGACACTGCGCAGGCTAAGGACACCCGCCGGCATGTCAACTATTCGGCGGTATGAATCCTCAATCCAGTGCGGGCAATCTTACGGGGGCGGACGCGACAGACTCAACTGCCGGGCGGGGGTAAAGTCCCTTCATAATACCGGGCGCGGTAAAAGCGGCGCGCCCGCCAGCCTGACTCCGGGTCACCGAAGAGGACCACTCCACCGCTGGTCATCACGTTGGTTAGAACGGGAATCCATTGCGCGAGGTTAGTCGAGGCCTCGATCACTACAGCCTGGCCCGGCACAGCACTGATGTTGAACCAGAATTGGTTCGAGCAGCATCCGGCGGCGGACAGCTCCGGGCGGAGTTGCACGCGACTTTCAACAAACCAGCTTGAGCCGTTGTAGTACCCGGCACCGGCGACGAAACCTCGCGCACGGATCGTATAGTCAGGTGGCACAGAAACATTGGTCACCTGCCAGCCACCAGGGATACGCGTCCCCTGCCCTGCGCTAACCCAGTTCGTGCCGTCGCGTGAAGTCTCGAAGGACGTGCGCCAAACCTCCGGGCCGCTTCCGGACCGCAGCCATGTAATATTTGAGCCATCGAAGGTCAGCATTTGGCCTGCAGAATCGGGGTTTCCCAATCGCCCGAGGTCAACCCGCAGTTGCCCGCCGAGGGTCGCAAAAAGGCCCCCGACAAGAATCCTGCCGTCAGGTTGTACGGCAAAGGTGTTTACCGTGTTGTCGGCTGCGGGATCGAATGTGCTGTCCAGCGAGCCATCCAGGTTGAGCCGCCCGAGCCGGCTGCGGGCCTGTCCCCCCAACATCGTGAAATTCCCTCCCGCCAGAATGGTTCCGTCGGTCTGAATCGCCAACGCCTTTACGACATCGTTAGCTCCGGGGTTGAACGCGTTGTCCAGGGTGCCGTCGCTATTGAGCCGGCCGATGTAGCTGCGGGCTTGACCGCACAAGTTCGTGAACGCACCGCCGACCAGGATCTTGCCATCGGTCTGCAGCGCGAGGCAATACACCATCCCGTCGGCGTCCGGGTTAAATCCCGTATCCAGGGAGCCGTCGGCGTTGAGCCGGCCGATGTGGCTGCGGGCTTGCCCATCCAAGTTAGTGAAGCCGCCGCAGGCCAGAATCTTACCATTCGGTTGAGCCGCCAGGAGCAGCACGATGTAATTGGCGTCCGGTTTGAAGTCAGGGTCGAGTGTGCCGTCGGCATTGAGCCGGGCAATGGTGTAACGCGTCTGGCCGCCCACCGTCGTGAAACCACCACTTATGAGGGTTTTGCCGTCGGCCTGCGGCAGCAAACAACTCACCCAGCCATTCGCTCCCAGAGTGAATGGCGCGTCCAGCGTGCCATCGTAATTGAGCCGGCCATAAAAAGGCTGAGACTGGCCGGCGAGTGAAAGGAATGCGCCTCCCACCAGGATCCGGTTGTCCGGCTGCACGGCAAAACAATAAACGCCGTCATTGCCGACAGCCGAAGGAGCGAACGCAGAATCTAATGTCCCATCGGCATTGAGCCGTCCCATACAAGTGCGCGGCTGAGCCCCTAGTGTGGAGAAATTGCCGCCCACCAGGATCTTGCCGTCCGCTTGAACGGCCACCGTCTGCACACTCACGTTGGCGCCTGGATTGAATGAGTCCACGGTTGCCAGGTTCACCGTCAACATCGCCACCGCGCTTGTCACACTGCCAAAGCTGCTGTCGATCAACACCTCGTAAAGGCCGGCATCGGGCCGCTGCGCATTGGTCACCACCAACGTTGTCGTGGTGGCCCCTGGCAAGGGGACACCGCTCTTGCGCCACTGGTAGCTCGGTGCGGTGCCTGCGGCGGCAACGCTGAATGAGGCTGTTTGCCCCGGACTTACCTTTTGGCTCGCCGGCTGGCTGGTGACGCACGGGTCGGCGACGCTCAGAGTGGCCACCGCACTGGTCACACTGCCCAGCGAATTGCTGGCGGTGGCCCAGTAACCACCCATCTCCCCGCCCAACACATTACTTAACGTTAGCGTCGCCGTGTAGGCCCCGGAAATGTTACCCCCGTCATCCAGCACCGCTGCTCCCTTGTGCCATTGCCAGGTCAAGGGCGCTGTGCCCGCCACCGGAGCGGTGAACGTGGCGGTTGTGCCGGCGTTATTCGTGCGGCTCCTTGGTTGGTTGCTAAGATATGGATCCACGGTGCTCAAAGTGGCAACCAGGCTCGTCACGCTGCCGTAGGCATTCGTGATGACAACCCAATACCGGGCCGCATCCGCGCCCAGGACATTGCGCACGGCCAAGCTCGAGCTTCGCGCGCCCGAGATGTTCCCTCCGTCGCTCAGGGCCACCCCGTCCTTAAACCATTGGCAGTCGAGCGGCTGGGCGCCGGCGGCTACGACGCTGAACGTCGCCAGGCTGGTTGCATTGTTCGTGCGGCTGGCCGGCTGCGTTCTGATGGCCGGCGGCCCCTGGCCCGCCTCCACAAACCAACTCGAACCGCCCTCATATCCTGCCGCCACTGAACCCCGTGCGAAGATCGTGGAGCCGGCGGGCACCGAGTCTGCCGACAGTTGCCAGCCAGCTGGGACGGCCACTCCGCTGCCCAAGCTGATCCAGGAGTTCCCATTGGCAGAAGCCTCAAACGTGGTTCGCCAGAGCTCCGGGCTGGTACCGTTGCGCAGCCAGGTAATATTGGCGCCATCGTAACCCAGCTCCTGAGTCGCGGGGTAGGTGTTGTTCAAGCGGGCGAGGCGAGAACGCGACTGTCCTCCGACTGTAGTGAAGTTGCCGCCTGCCAGAATCTTGCCGTCCGCCTGCAACGACAAAGCATAAACAACGCCGTTGGCCCCGGGGTTCAAGGTGGTATCCGGCGTCCCGTCGGGATTGAGCCGGGCGATGTATTTCCGGATCTGTCCGCCGATCACGGTGAAGTTGCCCCCCACCAGAATCTTGCCGTCCGCCTGCAACGCCAGCGAATACACCAGGCTGCTCGCTGCCGGATTGAAGCTGGTATCCAGCGTGCCGTCGCCGTTGAGCCGGGCAATATACATACGCGTCTGCCCGCACAGACTGGTGAACGCGCCGCCCACCAGGATCTTCCCGTCCGGTTGAGCCAGCAGGCAATACACATTGGTGTTGGCTCCCGGACTGAAGGTCGCGTCCAGCGTGCCCTCGACATTGAGCCGGCCCACATACATGCGGCCCTGCCCACAGAGGTTAGTAAAAGCGCCACCCACCAGCACCTTGCCGTCCGGCTGCACCGCCATGGAATATATGATGCCACTGGCCGCGGCATTGAAAGCCGCGTCCAGCGTGCCCTCGGCACTGAGCCGCCCAATGAAGCCGCGAGCCTGCCCGCACAGGTTAGTGAACGCGCCGCCTATGAGAATCTTGCCGTCTGGCTGGACCGCCACAGAGTTCACGTTGGAATTGGGGCTGGGATTGAAGGCGACGTCCAAGGAGCCGTCAGCGTTAATCCGTCCAAGGTAGGGGCGCACCTGCCCACCCACTGTTGAGAAAATGCCTCCGAGCAAGATTCGACCATCTGTCTGCACGGCCAGGGAGTAGACGGAATCCCCAACGTTGGGATTGAACGCGGTGTCCAGTGTGCCGTCGGGTAGGGCACGTCCAAGGTTGTAGCGCCCCTGTCCTCCCAGCCCCCAGAAGTCGCCCCCCACAAGGATTTTGCCATCGGTTTGGACGGCGAGGGCATAGACTGGACCATTGGGAGCCAGATTCAGCGTGTCGAGACTCGCCGGGAATGCCAGAGCGGCGGCGGCACTGGTGCTGCTCCCGTAGGCGTTGCTTACCAGCACCTCGTAATTGCCGCCGTCGGCCCATTGCACGTTAGTCAAGATCAGTGACGACGCGGTCGCCCCAGGCAGACTTACACCGTTCCTGCGCCACTGGTAGCTGAAGGGTTCTGTCCCGGCCGCAGTTACCCCGAAGACCACAGTCAGTCCGGCGGTGGTCACCTGGCTGACGGGCTGGAGGGCGATAATTGGATCCACGACGGTCAGGGTGGCCACTTGGCTGATTATGGCGCCGTAAGCGTTGCTGATCACCACCGAGTATCCCCCCGCGTCGCCCCCGAGCACAGTGCTCAGGGTCAGCACCGATGTTTCTGCCCCGGAAACGTTGTCACCATTGCTCAGAATGGTCCCGTTTCGGAACCATTGGTACGCCAGTGGTGCTATCCCTGCTCCGACCACGTTGAAAGTCGCCGCAGTTGCCGCGTTGTTCGTCCGGCTTACCGGTTGGGCAGTGACGGCCGCTGAGCCCAAACTGGTCTCGACCAGCCAGCCTGAGCTGCTCGCGTAGCCTCCAGCAACCGAGCCGCGTGCGCGAATAGTGGTGTTAGTCGGCAGGAAAAGATTGGTCACCTGCCACCCATTCGTGATGCGCGTTCCAGCACCCAGACTGAGCCAGTCCGTGCCGTTGGTGGAGGCATCGAAACTCGTGTGCCAGACATCGGGGCAAGTGCCTCCCCGGTGCCAGGTTACGCTCGAACCATCGAAAGCAAGGTCCTGGGTCGCGGGTTCAGTATTGTTTAGCCTCCCAAGATTGGTGCGGGTTTGTCCGCACAAGGTTGTGAACTGGCCTCCGACCAGGACCATGCCGTCCTCTTGCAGAGCCAGAGATAGCACAGTGCTACCGGCACCTGGATTGAACGAGCCATCCAACGCACCATCGGCTGTGAGGCGCCCAAGGTAACTGCGGGTCTGCCCGCCCAAGGTCGAGAACATCCCGCCGGCTAGCACTCGCCCGTCGGCCTGTAACGCCAGGGAGTTAACGCCGCCGTTGGCTCCCGGATTGAAGGCGAGGTCCAGGGTGCCATCCGTATTCAAACGTGCTATGTAGTTGCGCGCCTGTCCCCCGATTGTGGTAAAGCTGCCTCCCGCCACGATCCTCCCGTCCCCTTGCACGGCCAGACAGTAAACGGTGGCGCTGGCTCCCGGGTCGAAGCTGGCGTCCGCAGTTCCCTCCGCATTGAGACGCCCGATGCGGTTGCGTTTCTGTCCGCCAAGGGTGCTGAAGAAACCTCCGGCCAAGATCTTGCCGTCCGCCTGCAATGCCAGTGAATAGACCGAGCTGCCGGCCCCCGGGTTAAAGCTGCCGTCCAGTGTCCCGTCCGCATTGAGACGTGCGATATAGTTACGCGGCTGCCCACCCAGCGAAGTGAAGTCTCCACCCACCACAATCTTGAGGTCCGCCTGCACGGCCAGACAACGCACAGTGTTGCTTGCGCCCGGGTTAAAAGCTGCGTCCAGCGTACCATCGGCATTAAGACGCCCGATGTACTTACACGCCTGTCCGCCAAGCCCAGTGAACATCCCTCCCACCAGGATCTTGCCGTCCGGCTGCATCGCCAGAGTGCAAACCGTATTGCTAGCGGCGGCGCCAAACGTGGCGTCGAGTGTGCCGTCAGGGTTGAGTCGGCCTATGTACTTGTGCGTTTGCCCTGCCAGTGCAGTGAAGCTGCCGCCCAACACAATCCGTCCGTCCCGTTGCAACACCGTGGTATTGATAAAACCGTTCGCAGCGGGGTCTAACGCGTCGGGAGTTATCACGACCAACTTCGCCACCGTGCTGGTCACGCAGCCAAACGCGTTGGATACCAGCACATCATAGCCGCCTGCCGCAGCCAGTGGCACATTGATCAACTCCAACGACGCGGCGGTCGCCCCATCCAGGGGCGCACCGTCCTTGCGCCACTGGTAACTCAAGGGGGCGGTGCCCCCGGCTGTCACATCGAACTCAGCCGTTTGTCCAGCGTTGACGAATTTACCACAGGGCTGGACGCTGATGCCCGGGGGGCCAATCATTGTCTCGACTGGCCAACTTGTGCTGTTTTGTTCCCCCGCTGCGACAAAGCCCAGTGCGCGGAACGTGGAATTTGAAGCAACCGACACACCGGTCAGTTGCCAACCACCCGAGATCCGCTCCCCGGCACCCAAGTTGAGCCAATCCGAACCGTTGGTGGAGCATCCAAAGGTCGTGCGCCAGGCTTCGGGCGCGGTGCCGCCCAGCAGCCAGGTAATGGTTGATCCGATGTAGCTCAGGCTTTGGGTCGCAGGCTCCGTGTTATAGAGCCGCCCAAGGCAGCTCCGATTCAGCCCGCCCAGCATGTTGAAGATGCCTCCCACGAGGACCTTTCCATCCGCCTGCAACGCCAGCGCATTCACACCACCCGCTCCTGGGTCGAAGGCGCTGTCCACCGTGCCATCCCCATACAGCCGACCAATTCCCAAGCGCGGCTGCCCGCCCAACGTATAGAATGCGCCGGCCACCATTATCTTTCCGTCCGCCTGCTGCGCCATTGACATCACATCATAGTCCGCCCCCGGGTTGAAGAGAGAGTCTAGCGTGCCGTTGCTGTTGAGCCGCCCGATATTCGTGCGCGGTTGCCCGCCTAGCGTCGTGAACCGGCCGCCCACCAGGATCTTTCCGTCCGCCTGGATCGCCAGGCAATACACCCCGGAATAATCTCCCTCCGCCCCGGGGTTGAATTCGCTGTCCAGCGTGCCATCGGCCTTCAGTCGGCCGATGTGAATACGCGTGGCTCCGCCGAGAGTTGTGAAATCGCCGCCCACCACGATTTTGCCGTCTGGCTGCAACGCCAGGGAATAAACGTTAACATCAACTACCGAAGTGAAATTAGTGTCGAGCGTGCCATCAGCATTCAGCCGCCCAACACCGCGCTGCGCTTGTCCGGCCAAGGTGTTGAATATCCCCCCTACCAGGATCTTGCTATCCGGCTGCACGATAAGGGACGAAACTCCAGCACCATACCCGCCACTCGCACCCGGATTGAAGGTGGTGTCCGCGGTGCCATCGGCGTTTAGTCGCCCGAGCAGGCTGCGCGCCGCCCCACCCAGTTGAGTGAAATTGCCTCCTACCAGGATCTTGCCTTCGGCGTCCAGCGCCACGGAGCCGACGGGGCCGTTGGCTCCGGCGTTGAAACTCCCGTCCAGCGCGCCGTCGGCCTTGAGTCGCCCGAGGTAAGGCCAGGTCTGGCCTGCCAGCCAGGTAAAATCGCCCCCCACTAAGACTCTGCCATTCGGTTGGACGGCCAGGGCATAAACCCTGGCGGGAGACCCACCACTAACACCAGGATTGAAGTCATCGGGAGTTTGGGAATAGCCCGGCACGGTCAGGCTAAGCAAGGCGAACGCCAATGAAGCGCAGAACCTGCTTAACCTGTTGGAGCATTGTGCTTTCGCCTTAATCATATCGAGCACCAATGAAGGCCCGCTGCGTTTGACACTACTAACCTGATGGCCCACCTTGAGCTTGAATCGAGCAGATGTCCAGATTAATCCTCCAGCAATTCATTAGCGGAAATTGTCATTATGGAGTCAAGAAACACACAATCCCTCGTGTTGTGCGCGCTGCCCTTGAACTGCCTTCGCTGGACTGCCCTCGCTCCGGCAACATCGATCTTCATGCCTTGGACTGCCCCCGCGCCAAAATCACACACCAGCCTGGCCCTGCCATGATCAAGGGCGGTTACGGCCACCCCGAGGCCACCCCGAGGCCACCCTGAAGCCACCCTGAAGCCACCCTCAGGCTATCTGGTGGCTAACCGGTAGGCACCCTGAAGCCACCCCGAGGCTACCCTGAGGCTACCCTGAGGCTACCCTGAGGCTACCCCGAAGCCACCCTGAGGCTACTGGGATGGGTCTCAACCGAGCCGCGTTATCCTGGGCGCATGGCTCAAATTGGGCGTCGATTTCCCGCTGAACCCTATTGCCATGAGCGAGCGGATGATTTATCACGCGGTCACACATGTCCACAATGGCCTCGAATCAAGAGCGAGCGGGCGGATTGCTCAAGCGGAGAACTTTCCTCAAATCGGCCTCCCTGGCGTTGGGGAGTTGCGCGCTGGTGAAGTTTAGCCCGGTGGAAGGCTGGGCGAGTGCGGTTTCGAATGGGAAGGAGGCTGGCCTGACTGCGGCGGATCTTCCGCGTGGCACCGCTCCCAGGCCGGTGCCGTTCCCGCATTTCCCCGACCGCTTGCACGCTTTCGTGTGGCGCAATTGGCAACTGGTGCCCGCTCGCCGGATGGGCCGGGTGGTTGGGGCCAGCGCCGGTGAGATTGTGCGTCTGGGGCGGAGCATGGGGCTGGCGGGGCCGCCGCGCATTACTGTCGAGCAGCAACGCCGGGCCTCCCTGTCCATCATCAAGCGCAACTGGCAGCTCTTGCCTTACGATCAACTCCTGCAACTCTTGGGCTGGACGGTTGAGCAGATGGCTTTCACGCTGCGCGAGGACGATTTTCTCTACGTCAAGCTGGGCAACTTGAAGCCGCAATGCGAGCCCCTGCGGTATGTTCCATCCGACGCCCGCACGCAGGCACGCGTCCGGGAAATTGCCGGCATTCTGCGCGCGGAGTTTCCCGAAGGAGTCGGCAAGCCGGAACAGCCGCTCTTTGAGTTCGTCAAGGAACTGTCGCGTCCACCCAAGGCTGGCCAGGGCCGGCCCGCGGGCGCCAGTGCTTTCTCCCCGCGGTATTGCTATTCCTACTTTGCGCTCTACGGCGATCCGCTGCTCGATCCGACGCTGGACCCTTATCCGGATGGTTACCTGGCGCGCCTCGCCGCCTCGGGCGTGGACGGGGTGTGGTTGCAAGCGGTGCTGACGCGGCTCGCGCCGTTTCCGTGGGACCCAGCGCAGAGCAAGGATTGCGACACGCGATTGAAGAACTTGCGCCTGCTGGTGGAGCGGGCACGGCGGCATGGCGTGAGCGTCTATCTTTACCTGAACGAGCCGCGCGCGTGCCCGGTGAGCTTCTTCGCCGCGAGGCCGAACCTAAAGGGCGTGGTCGAAGGCGACTTCGCAGCGCTGTGCACGAGCGTGCCGGAGGTGCGCGAATATTTGGCGTCGGCGGTGGCGTCCATCTGCCGCGCAGTGCCGGGGCTGGGTGGCTTCTTCACCATCAGCGGCTCGGAGAACCTGTCGAATTGCTGGTCGCACGGCAACGGTCAGGCCTGCCCGCGTTGCGGCAAACGTCCGGCGGCTGAGGTCATCGCCGAGGTCAACGGCACGTTCTACGAAGGCATGCGGCGCGCGGGCAACGGGCAGACGTTGATCGTCTGGGACTGGGGTTGGCACGACGACTGGGAGGAGAGCATTATTGCCCAACTTCCACGCGAGGCGCGGTTCATGGCGGTCAGCGAGTGGGGCATGCCGATCAACCGGGGCGGCGTGGCTACGGCGGTGGGCGAATACTCCATCTCCACGATCGGGCCCGGTGAACGGGCGCGGCACAACTGGGAATTGGCGCGCGCCCGGGGGATGCGCACGCTTGCCAAGGTTCAATGCGGCAACACCTGGGAACTTTCGGCGGTACCCTACATCCCGGCGCTGGCTAACGTCGCCCGCCATGCCGCCAATCTTCGGCGCGAGGGCGTGAACGGCCTCATGCTCGGCTGGACTTTGGGCGGCTACCCGTCGCCCAACCTGGAAGTGGTCGCCGAGCTGGGCACGACCTCGGCAGACAGTGCGGCGCCGGACCCGGACAGCGCGATGGCGCGCGTGGCGGAGCGCCGTTTTGGGAAGGCACTGGCTCAAGACGTGGTGCGGGCCTGGCAGGAGTATAGCGTGGCGTTCAGCGAGTTTCCGTTTCACGGCGGCCTGGTCTATAACGGGCCGATGCAGGTCGGCCCCGCCAACCCGCTCTGGGGCGAGCCGACGGGCTACCGCGCCTCGATGGTCGGCTTTCCTTACGACGATCTTGATGCGTGGCGGGCGGTGTATCCGGCGGAGGTCTTTATCGGCCAGTTCGAGAAGGTAGCGACCGGCTTCGAGCACGCGCACGCGAACCTGACCGCTGCTTTCCAGGCGTGCCGTAGTCATATGACGACCGACCAGAGAGCGACGATACTGCAGGAGCTGAGCGTGGGAGAAACAGCGGCAATCCATTTCCGCAGCGTGGCCAATCAGGCGAGGTTCGTCATGGCGCGCCGCCGCCTGAAGCAGCCCAAGTCCCATGACGAGGCGGAGTCCGTCTGCGCCGAACTGGAACGGCTCCTGCGGGCAGAGGCGGCATTGGCCCGCCGCCTGCACGCCATTCAAAGCCGCGACTCGCGGATCGGCTTTGAGGCATCCAACCAGTACTACTATGTGCCGGTGGACCTGGCCGAGAAGGTGATCAACTGCCATGACCTGCTGACACGGTGGCTTCCGACAGTACGCCAGGTGGCACCGTAGAATTCCGCAGCCGAACTGCACGAAGTGTTTGGAGAGTTGTGAGTTGCTCCCACTTTTGGACGCGCGGCACCAGACCGATTCCGTCCGGCGGACCGCCGGAGCACAACTCCGGAAGCTTGCCCGACAGATTGCCGCCGCGCGCCATCTTCGCTCGGATCACTGCCGCGGCCATGTTGTTTATCCGGTGCAAAGGTGGTATCAGTCATCATCCCGATGAGTCGGCGAGCCGCGAGGATGTGCGGGTCGCACTCGCGGTCGTGAACGGTTTTCTGCGGTTATTGGCAAGCGAGTATGGGCGATTTTGATCTGATTGTGCGCGGTGGGGCAGTGGTGACCCCCGCAGGATTGGTGAAGGCGGACCTGGGTGTCGCAGGCGAACAAATCCGCGCGCTCGGGCCGGACCTGTCCGGCGCGGGCGGCGAGGTGGTGAACGCCACTGGCCTGCACATTCTTCCGGGCGTGATTGATGCGCACGTGCATTTCAACGAGCCGGGCCGGGCGCACTGGGAAGGATTTGAGACGGGATCACGCGCAGTGGCCGCGGGAGGCGGCACGATGTTCTTCGACATGCCGCTCAACGCAGATCCGCCCACGATTGACGCGCCAAGCTTCAGGCTCAAGCTCGCGGCGGCAGAGAAGAAGTCGGTGGTGGACTTCGCCTTCTGGGGCGGCCTCGTTCCGCAAAACCTGGACCGGCTGGCCGAGTTGGCCGAGTGCGGGGTCATCGGCTTCAAGGCGATCATGGCCGACAGCGGCATGGACGATTTCGCGTGCGTGGATGACCGGGTGCTGCGCGAGGGGATGAAGCGCGCGGCGCAGCTTCGGTTGCCGGTGGCCGTGCATGCGGAAAGCGAACCCATAACCCGGCAGTTCGCGCAGGAGCGCCTCGCCCGGGGCCGGACTTCCATCCGTGATTATCTGGCCTCCCGTCCCGTGACGGCGGAGCTTGATGCCATTCGCCGCGCGCTCGACCTGGCGGGGGAAACCGGCTGTGCGCTGCACGTCGTTCACGTGAGTTGCGGCGAAGGCATCGAATTGATTGCCGAAGCGCGCCGGCGCGGCGTTGATGTCTCGTGCGAAACGTGCCCGCATTACCTGGCGCTGACCGCGGCCGATGTCGAGAAGATCGGCCCGACTGCCAAATGCGCGCCGCCGCTGCGTTCCGCGAGGGAGCAGGGAACACTTTGGCAGCAGTTGCTTGCCGGCCACGTGACGACCGTGGGTTCCGATCATTCTCCGTCCCCGCCCGACCTGAAGGAAAACGCCAACTTCTTCGAGGTCTGGGGCGGCATTTCGGGGGCGCAACATGCGCTGTCGATTCTGCTCACCGAGGCGCATTTTAAGCGCGGAGCGCCGCTGTCGCTGGTCTCCTCACTGCTCTCTGGCAACGTCGCCAAACGGTTTAACCTGCCGGAGACAAAAGGCCGGATCGCGGTTGGGGCGGACGCGGACTTCGTGCTGGTGAGCCTAAGCCGCACCATGGATGTCCAGGAGGACGATCTATATTATCGTCACCCCCAGACCCCCTACATGGGCCGCCGGTTGCGCGGTCGGGTTGTCCGCACCGTATTGCGCGGCCGGACGCTATTCAACGACGGCGATATTGTAGCGCAGCGGCCCGGACGGCTAATCAGACCTGTCAAATGAGCGAGCTCTTCGGATACACGCGGGATGTGGTGAAGGCGCGGTTGCCTTGCGGACGCCGGCTGGTTTTGTAGTCGGCTGGCTGCCGGCCTGGCGCGACGCTGCCGTTCGTCGAGTCGCATATCATGGAGCATGAGCTGGTGCTGCTGAGCGGCCAGGGCATTTACCGCTTGGCCGGCAACCCCTGACGACTGCGAATTGTCGGCGGCGAACCGTGCCGGTGCCTTCCGCTACGGCAGGTCCTTCATCCGCTCGGAGGCGGGGGCGAGCGGCGGCAGCCCGTTCTCTGGTTTGTCCATGTACCAGTAAGCGGTGGCGCAGTAGTCGTCGATGCGCTCCATGACCTCGGCGCGCTTGGGCTCGGCGGCGAGTTCTTCACGGGTGTAATACTGAGTGCCGTCGCCGGCTTTCATGAACTTCAAGGAGGGGTCCTTGTCCAGCGCGTCCAACATGGCCTTGTAGCTCGGCCCGCCCATGACCTGGATGGTGACTCGCGCATCCTTATGAAACCAGACCGGGTCGGGCACATGCAGACGGTAGAAGCCATAGGCATTCTTGGTCGGCGAGACATACTGGTTGCCGGAGAAGCGATTGAAGAAGTAGCCCTGACCGTAGCCGTCACCGATGTAATCCTCCGTGCCAGTGCCGCAGAGCGTGGGCGACTCCTGATCGCCGTCCAGATATACCTTTACCTCCCCTTCACCCCACCAGAAGTTCAGGCACGAAGGGTGCAGGCGGACGCCAACGTTGCAGCCCAGGAACCGGCCGCGGCCTTCGACATGGGGCAGGATGGTCATATCGCGACGCAGCGTGGTCATATTCTCGCGCCGCCAGTAGCTGTGAAAATAGAGCGCGTTCTCGCTATGCTGGTCGCCGCACGTGGCATCGACTTCGTAGTAGATGCCGTTGTTGGCCGATGATTCGTTCACGAGCACGATGCGGGCTGACTTGCGGAAGGGCATGGGCACCACGCAATTGAAGGAGCGGCCCTCCGAGGACGAGAAGCAGGCGTTCTCGAAGGTTACCATGTGGCCGAGGCTATGGCAGAAGAAATCGCCGAAGGGCGCCTGCACTGCGGGGATCTTGGCCCCATCCCAATACATCTCGATCTTCAGTCCGCGCAAGGCAGCGGGGTCGCGATTGTAGAGCGTGGCCCAAATGCGCCGGATGGTGCCGCTGCCCTCGATGTCGGCCAGCACGAGGCTTTTGCCGGGGGCAACTCCCGTCGCGGGCGCCCCCTTGCGACCGAACCTCGTCTGCCCGGCCTGGCCCTTCAGGCCTTTGGGGTTCTCGAAGGTAAACCAGCGCGTCTCAACTGCATTGGCGGGCATTTCATACAGGCTCGGGGTGTAGGCATCGGGGCCGGGAGTCGGCGCCGGTTCGCTGCGGGCTGATGTGTCGGCCAGCAAGGCAACCGCCAGCGCGAGCAAGCCGGGTGCAACAAGGAGGTGGCGCAGCTTTGTGGGCCGAGACGATGTCGTGGTGTGCGGGGCAACGTTCATAACGGAAACGTTGCCCGACTTACATTCTCTTTGCCAAGCACGAACAGGGCAGGGGGGCCGCGTGAGGGCCGTGACTTGACTGGTCCAGCGATTCGTGGTGATTATCCGGCATTCGACCGAGCGCATGTCAGACTCTGTGACCAATATTGACTGGGCTATTATCCTTGTCTATCTGGCGGGGGTGGTCGGCATTGGCATCGCGGCGGGTTTTCTGCGGCGGCGCGGCGGCGAGGGCAGCCACTACTTTCTCGCCGGCAACACCCTCACGTGGCCGATTATTGGCCTGGCGATGTTCGCGGCCAATATCTCGACGGTCCATCTCGTCAGTCTCGCTGAGGCGGCCTACAAGTATGGCCTGGTCTTTGGCAACTTCGAATGGATGGCCGGGTTCACGCTGATCCTGCTCTCCCTGTTCTTTGCGCCGCTCTACCTGCGCTCGCGGGTGCCGACGCTGCCCGACTACCTGGAGCGCCGCTTCAACCGCCGTTGCCGCGACTACCTGGCGTTCGTCTCCCTCTTCTCGGCGATTGTGATTCACATCGGGGTGGCGCTTTACACTGCGGCGTGGGTGCTGCGCGGGATTCTGAACCTCGATCCGCATGCCACGATCCTCGGCATCGACGCGCTGATGTTTTTCATCATCACACTCGGTGTCCTGACTGGCATTTACACGATGGTGGGTGGCCTGCTCGCCGTGGTTTGGACGGAGAGCATCCAGACGGTGCTGCTGCTGGTGGGGGCGGTCTGCATCACGGTGGTGGGCTATCTGAAGATCGGCGGCTGGTCCGCGCTGGCGCACACTCTGGCGGCGCATCCGCACCCGATGGCCGGGGCGGAAGGCTTTCCGGCCACGACTACGAACTTCCTCAATATGGCCCGTGGTGCCAGCGATCCCAGCGGGTTGCCGTGGTATTCGATCCTGCTCGGCTATCCGGTGCTGGGCATCTGGTATTGGTGCTGCGACCAGACCATCGTCCAGCGCGTGCTGGCAGCCCGGGACGAGAAACAGGCGCGGCTCGGCCCGTTGTTCTGCGCCTTTCTGAAGATCCTGCCGGTGTTCTTCTTCGTACTGCCCGGCGTGATCTGTGTCGCGCTCGTGCAGCAGGGCCTGTTCAACGGCGCGGCGCCAGCAAAGGCGGCCGATACTTACACCTTCATGCTCGTGCACCTGCTCCCGGTGGGTTTGAAAGGTCTGGTAGCCGCGGCCATGTTGGCCGCCGCGATGCAGACCTGCTCCGCGGCGCTCAACTCCGCGGCGACGCTCTTTGCCTACGACATTGTCCGGCGCTGGCGACCTGCCACGAGCGACCACTGGCTGGTCATCATTGGCAAGATCACCACGGTCGTGGCCACGGTCATTGCCATTGTGATGTCGCCCCTGTTCGGCCATTACGACACCATCTTCGCGGGCATTAACAAGCTCATCTCCTATGTCGCCCCGCCGATCACCACGGTGTTCCTCTTCGGCGTGTTCTGGAAGAAGGCATCGGGCCGGGCAGCTTTCATTACGCTGCTCGCCGGCGCGGCCATGGGCGCGGCGATCTTCCCGCTGGACTTCTGGAAGTCGGACATTGCGGCCTGGCTGGCGCGGAACAGCCCGTTGTTGGCGGGCGCTTACGACGGCTTCTGCCGCCACGTGATCAATGATTTCATGCTGACCGCGTTTTACCTGCTGCTCATTTGCAGCGCCATCATGTGGAGCGCGTCGAAGCTGCTGCCCGAGCCGCTCAAGCCCGAGGCGCGGGCGCTGGTCTGGGAAGACTGGCGCGAGCCATTGCGCGGCGAGGCTCATGGCCACGGCTTGGGCAACTATCGGGTGCTGGCCGGTTGTGTCCTGGCGGCATTTGTTGTGCTTTACCTCGTCTTCCGATGACGCCGCTCCCTAACTCTGACCCCGCACGGCCTTTGCCAAAGTCGCCGACCTGTCCCGACGGCACAGGCATGGACTGCGGCGGCAAGCGAAGCGCGACGCCGCTTTGGATAAGGGTGGCGCAGACGGATGCATCAGGGAGTAGCTACGGCCAGGAAAAGCGGCGTCGCGCTTCGCTTGCCGCCGCAGTCCAATGCGACTCTGCCAGCGGCCGTTTTGGACCCGATATGGCAGATTGATCAGGCTTCCCTGATGACCAGACCAATTGATAACCTGCCCGATATGAGACACCTCGCTTGTCTGCTGCTGGCCAGCATACTGGCCGGCTGCGCTACCGCACCCAAGGCTCCCCAACGCTTCGCCTGGGTCACCGGCCTCAAGCCGGAGAAGGCCGAATACTACAAACAGCTCCACGCCCACCCGTGGCCGGGCGTGATGCGCCAGCTCAAGGCTTGCCACGTCCAGAACTACTCAATCTACGAGAAGGAGATAGACGGGAAGCCCTACCTGTTCTCGTATCTCGAATTCACCGGCCACGACTTCGACGCGGACATGAAGAAGATGGCCGCCGACCCGGAGACGCAGCGCTGGTGGAAAGAAACCGACCCCTGCCAAAGCCCGTTGCCGGACGCCGCCGCCAAGGGCAAGATCTGGTCTGACACACAAGAAGTATTCTACCTGAAATGAACCTGCATATGAGACTCCTGCTGTTGGCCGCCGCTCTGTCGTGCGGCCTGTCGCTGAACGCCGCTGAGGCAAGATCCACCGAGGCCGCTGCCGGGGCGCCTCCTGCCGCCGAACGCATCGAATGGTGGCGCGAGGCGCGGTTTGGGCTGTTCATCCACTGGGGGCCGGTGAGCCTCAAAGGCACCGAGATCGGCTGGTCGCGCGGCGGCGAGCGGCGCGGATACAAGTCGCACGGCACGGAGATCCCGATTGAGGTCTATGACAATCTCTACAAGCAATTCAACCCCACCAACTTCAACGCGGATGCGTGGGTGGCCACCGCGAAGGCCGCGGGCATGAAGTACCTCGTCTTCACCAGCCGGCATCACGATGGGTTCAGCGAGTTCGACACCCAGGCGGACGATTACAAGATTACCTCACCCGAAAGCCCATTCCGCCGCGACGTGGTGAAGGAACTGGCTGACGCCTGCCACCGCGCCGGGCTCCGCTTCGGCCTCTACTACTCGCAGCCGAATTGGCATCACCCGGATGCCTTCACCGACCGGCATACGAACTACCTCGCCTTCCTGAAGACGCAGGTGCGCGAACTGCTGACCCACTACGGCCCGGTGGACATTCTCTGGTTCGACGGCCTGGGCAAGAGCGCCGAAGACTACGACGCCGAGGCGCTGAACACTATGGCCCGCAAACTAAAGCCGCGCATTCTCATCAACAACCGCGACGGCCTGGCGGAGGATTTCGACACCCCCGAACAGGAAATCGGCAAGTTCCAGAACGACCGCCCGTGGGAGAGTTGCATCACGATCTGCAACCAGTGGGCCTGGAAACCGGGCGACGAGATGAAGTCCCTCCCGCAATGCCTGGAAACGCTCGTCCGCTGCGCGGGCGGGGACGGCAACCTGCTGTTCAACGTCGGCCCCATGCCGGACGGCCGGATCGAGCCGCGCCAGGTCAGGCGCCTGGAGGAGATGGGTGATTGGCTCCGAAAATATGGCGAGAGCATCTACGGCACGCGCGGCGGGCCCTGGAAGCCCACCAAGTCCCTCGCCAGCACGCGGCAGGGCAACAGCATTTACCTGCACCTGCTCGATTGGAATGGCCGAACGGTCACCCTTCCCGACATTCCCCGGACAATCATCGGCAGCTTCGTGCTGACCGGCGGCACCGCCCGAGTAGCCCAGGACGGGCGCAAGCTGACGATCCGCATCGATCCCCCATCCGCGCGCCCGCCGGACCACGGCGCCGCGCTGCTGCTCCGGCAGGGACCCAGCCGCTCAACCCAGCCGCAAATCGACTGCATTGTGAGGCTCGATGTGAACGGCTCGGCGATGGACCTGGAGCCGCGCTGAACCGCTCCCGCGCTCGAAGCGGGACCTTCCAGCGCCGGGAATGAGCAGTCAGAGTGCGGAGTGCTTTAGGGTGGCTTTGGGGGAGCTTTGGGGACGCATTGAGGTGGCTTTGGGGTCGCAATCGGTTGGCTATCAACAGGCTTTGGGGTGGCTTTGGGTGGCTTTGCCAGGCACGGCTTTCCGGCTCTCCAGGATGCGTGATTCTCACGCATCCGCCGCATGTTCAACAGGTGTTGTTTCTTCCGTGCCCATCGTCTGAGCCACCTCCTTGGCGCCCGCTGCCCGGATGTCAGCCCGAAGAGCGACACCCTCGGAAATGGATTGGATTCTCTTTCGACCCTGGCGATGATCCGCCCATGCGAAACAAACGGCGCAAGTTAATCGCAGTCGTGCTCCTCGCACTCGCCGCGTTGGTCGCCTGCATCCTCGTCTTTCCAAATCGTGAACCCGCTTGGCAGGGAAGAACGCTCGGCGCCTGGCTCCGCGACTTCGACGCCGACAAGCCCGAAAGCCGGGCGAGCGCCGCGGACGCAATCCGCCAAATTGGCACGAACGCTCTCCCCCTCATCATAAAGCGTCTCCAGCACCCGGGCCCACGGTCATCCTCCACGATCCTTGCTCTCAAGTTGAAACTCTTCGAACTGTTGAACAAACAATCACTCGTGAAGATCCAGTTTCGCCCGGGTGCCAGCCCAAGACATGAGGCGCTCGCCGCCATTGACGCCCTTGGCCCCGCCGCAGCAAACGCATTACCCACCCTGGAGAAGCTCCTGCACGAAAACCCGCCCGACCCTCGCGCACCTTACCTGATCGCACGCATTGGACCGGAGGGCCTACCGCTGCTCCGCCAAGCCCTCACAAACGAGAATAGGATCGTCCGAACGGAAGCACGCGTTTGTCTGGATATGTTCAACTCTCGCTCCGAAGCTCTATTCCCCGGAGATGCGATAGACGCTGCCAGCTTCGACCGCCGAATCTGCGAGTTCAATCTCCGGATGGTTCAAGCCGCATTCGAAGAGTACAAACGCCAGCATCCTGAGAAGCTTCTTCCCAAGAACATCACGGATATGCCACCCCCTTCAGAGATCCCACCCGGATTCCAACCATCGTCGCGGCCACCAGCCAACCAGACTAGCCGCCCACGGCTCAGTTCGCCGCCTGCTGGACCTGACAACTATGAGTGAGGCGAGACGCTCAGCCCGTCTGCTCCGGTTCGTGCCGTTTGTTGTCGTCGCTGGGCTCCTGCTCGTTGCGGTGGCACGGCTCCCGCCAGGCGAACCCCGCTACGGGGGAAAGCCTCTCCAATATTGGCTTGTCCGCTCACGCAACGAGAGGCTCCCGGCTGCCGAGCAAGCCAAAACCCGAGCCGCGGTCATTTGCATCGGCACCAACAAGCTCGCCCTCCTGCTCCAATGGTTTCGTGAGGAGGAGCCGCCATACTCCGATCCAGCCTACAGAAAGGTCATCAACGGGCTTCTCTCACGCCAGCGATTTATACGCTTCAGGCTAGAGGCGACGTACCGTCCGAGCCGACCTTCCTTGGCATTCTGGGTCTTCAACGAATACTCGGAAGTAGCCGAAACCGCCATCCCCCAGTTCATAACCATGCTCGCCGACAAGGATGACCATACGAAAGAAAAGTCCTGCATGGTTCTCGGCAATATTGGCAAACCCGCAATCCCTGCTTTGCTTGCCGCGCTCTCACATACCAATGACATCGCCCGCGCACTTGCCACTTACGCTCTTGGCGAAAATGGAACGAACGCTGCCCTTGCCTGCTCCAATCTGGAAGCCATGCTGAACGACAAAGCCATTTGCGTCCGCCTGAATGCTGCCGTAGCTCTAGGAAAGTTAGGCGAAAAACCCGAAATCTTCGTCCCCGTGATTCTTCGATGCACACATGAAGGAGACCAAGACACCAGATGGTTCGCCCTCGATTCTCTCGGAAAATTTAAGGACCGCGCCCAGTCCGCCGTCCCTGACCTCACAAACTCTCTGGCCGTAGTCACGAACCTCATCGACCGCTCCTCTCTCTTGAACGCGCTCAGGGAGATTGACCCTAAACAAGCCGCCAGGTTCGACCCGTTCCGGTCAGTCGGCCCGAGTGCGTCGCCGCCGGAAGAATCTCCGGATCCACACTGATCACTGATTATCGATCACGGCAGAAACGTCCCGTCCGCCTTGCCGCGCCGTGCCTTCCCCATCGCGCAAAGCGTCTCCAGAATCTCACCCACGTCCGCCGGCCTTGCCCGAGCGAAGCGCTTGGCCATATCCGGGGCTGTCACCGGCTCCTTTACCGTTGCCAGTGCCGTGCTTACCGCCTTGACCCGCTCGGACAGCGTCTTGGGCCAGGCCAGCTTCCCGGCCCGCTGCTTCCCGGGCTTCGCTTCCGGCTCAACCTCGACCGCCAGAGCGGTCTGCTGCGTCTGGGCTCCGCCCGGGTTTTGGTAATCGGGCCGCAGCCAGCGCACCAAACCCGACGCCTCCTCCTTCGCCCGCTCGGCGTTGAGCGCCACCAGGCGCTCCAGGATTTCTGCGTCGGTCAGAGTCGGCGGCCAGCCGTAGGCCGCGAAAACCGCCGCGTCCAAATCATCGTGAAGCTGCCGGAGCACCGAAACCAGGCCCGCATCATGAATCTGCTTATCCTTCGCGTTTAGGGACTCATTAGCGCGCAGCTTCTCCAGGACGTTATACATGCCGGTCAGCGTCAGGGCGGGATTCTGCGACTGCACCCGCTTCCGGTGCGCGTCCAATTCCTCTGCAATCTTGCGAATGCGGTCTTGAGCGGCTTCATCACATGCGGGAAAAGGGAACTTCTCCAAACACTCGGAGTGATTATAAGTAGAGTCGTTGCCCACACCCAGCCACCCACCAGCAACATTTGCAAAGGTAACATGAATCCTCGAAGACAAGACCCCCAAGTAGTACGCGTCATCGAATGCCACCACCAAGACCTTCGTCTCCGGCAGATATTCGTCTTCTAGGAACTGGAAGACCCGGTGTCGAGCGGTCCGGGAGGTGGCTATGAATCGGCTCAGGCCCTTTAAGGCTTGGCGAAATCGGCCCTGCGGTTCCGCGTGGATCCACCAGTCACGGCGATACTTCTCACGAGGATTGGTCAGTCTCTCGGGTAACACGCGGTCATGAAGCCACTGAAAGGCATCCGGATAAACCGCTCGGAGTTCGTCTTGGCTTACCGAAATCGTGTCAAATACATATTGTTCCCGCAGTCCTTGGGTCAGGTCACGACCCGTGACGTAGCGCCGAATCAAATCCCCTCGAGTTCTGACGCTGAACCTCTTCAAATCATCGGCCGGCACCACGAAACCTTGACCAGAGAGCTGAACTCCTGGATTAGCCAAGCCATAGTTCGCCCTCAGCAGTTCCGCATTCGCAACATCTGCACCACATGTTAGGTCGGGCGAGATATGTCCGCGGCTCTCGGGAAAAGTTACATCGGCTGACCCATCATCATGCTCCTTCTCGTCAATGATTGTCGCCAACCTGCCAGGGTGGCTCCCCGCGGCACCAGCGGTCATCGCGATTCGAACTGCGGCCCCCTCCGTTGTGTCCACCCATGGATGATCAGGAACCGCGAAGATCAGTGACAGCGGCGGAACCGAGGCACACTGCGCCTGAACCACCCGGCGGTTGAACGTCTGCGTTAGGCTGTTCGTCGTAATCAGCCCAAAACGTCGCGCTTTGCCCGCTCGCACTAGTTCCGCAGCTTTGTGCCACCAATACATTACGAAATCGGCCGATTCCGGTACCCCGGGATAGGTCCGGCGCAACGTTTCCGCATAGCCAGCCCCGAGTACCTCGCGCATCCGCTTGTTTCCGAGATAAGGCGGGTTCCCAACGATGTAATCAGCAGTGGGCCAATCTGCCGGAAGCGGATTCCTGTAGGTCAGCAGGGCCACTCGCTTGGTTTCGTCCGGCACCTCGCGCCCGGTCACGGGGTCCTTCCTTATGCTCTGCCGGTCCCAAACGGTGAGTGGGTTCCCCGCTTCATCGCGCGCCGTTTCCGGCTCGCCGTCGTAGGCCAGGACGGCGTCACGGCACTCGATGTTCTTGAACTTCTTGAGCACTGGCTCGGCTGGCATCGTCTGACCCCGGGTGCGGAAGTGCCATTGCAGATAGCCGATCCAGAGCACCAGCTCGGTGATCGCCGCCGCGCGGGGATTGATCTCCAGGCCGAGGAACTGGTGCGGGTCCACGCTGTGCGTCTCCAGCTCGAGCTTGAAGCTCTCGCCGAATTGCGCGCCCACATCCAGGATTTCCCCTTCCAGCCGTTTGAGGTGCTCCAGGGCCACGTAGAGGAAATTGCCCGAGCCGCACGCGGGATCGAGCACCCGCACCTGGCAGAGCTTATCATGGAAGGCGTTGACCTCGTCCCGCGCCGCCTTGAGGTTGCCCGCCCGGGCGTGCGTGAAGGCCGCAGCCCGGACGCTTTCCCATTCGGCCCGCAACGGCTCGACCACCGTCGGCAGCACCAGGCGCTCGACATAAGCACGGGGCGTGTAGTGCGCGCCCAGCTTGTGGCGCTCGCCCGGGTTCAGCGCTCGCTCCAGCAGCGTGCCGAAGATGGCGGGTTCCAAGTGGCTCCAGTTCTGCTTGGCCGCCTCTTTGAGGAGCCCGAGCTGCAAGCCGTTCACGGGCAGGACGGTGAAGTCAGCGAACAGGCCGCCGTTGAATTGGAGCAGCTTTTTGCGCAGGACGAGCGAGATGCCCTTGCCGGTGCCGCTGTTCATCTCGCGGAAAAGCTGCTCGACCAGCTCCGGGAAGCCGCTCGCGTCCGCGGGCAGGGAATTGAGCAGGTCGGTGAAACTGCGCTCCGGTAGCAACCCCACGTCTTCCGCGAACATACAGAACAGGCAGCGCGTCAGGAAATCCGCCACCACCCGCGGACGGTGACCAGCCTCTTCCAGCGATTTGGCCAGCACGGCCAGGTGGGCGGAAATCTCGCGGGTGACGTCGGCGGATTGGAGCGCGGGGTCCAGGGCCGTGGGCTGGGTCCAGATGAGCTTTAGCCGCTCGCGGACCTTTTCGTCTGCCAGGTGCTCGAGGCGGATGCGGAAGGTGCGGGGATCGGGAAACGGCAAGTAGGCTTTGCCCGCCTGGGTGAAGTCGGCAAACACCTCGAAGCTGTGCCCGACATCCACTACCAGCAGGAACGGCGGGTTTGGCTCGTTGGCCGGCAGGGCGCGGACATAGCGCTCGGCTTGGCCTCGCGCCTTGACCATCGCGTCGTCCCAGGCACTGGTGCCGCGCACCGGCTGGGAGGACTTCTTCTTCTCAATGACCCCGGCTTCCTGCGCGGCCAGCTCAAGCTGGGAGGCCGCCGCCTTGGCCGCCTGAAACTGCTTGGACTCCAGGACGAAGCAGCCGCGCCTGTAGAGATCGATGCGGCCCTTGGTGGTGGAACCGTCAGGATGGTGCTTCATTACGTCGTATTCGAACGCGTAGCCCTTTTCCCGCGTCGGCTCGGGTCTGGCTACCCCGAGCATGTTACAAAGCTCGCAGAGGAATGGCTGGCTGTTGGCACGTTCGGAAGCGCTGGCGGCGGCCCAGCGGGAAATGAACGCTTTGGCACCCTCAGAAGACATGGGCCGCAGGATCACGGCAGGGGTTTCCTGGCTGCAAGCTCGACCCGGCGGCATCCTGCCTGCATACGGGGTTCGCACGCGATTTTGCTGGCCCCAAAAGGTGGGGCGGCGGCAATCTGGGCGCCATGAGCAAGTCAGGGCGAATAGCGGTTTTACTGGGGGCGATTGCGGCGCTGGGAGCGCTGGTGCCGTTGCGCGGGTCCGGGCAGGCTGCCGTGAGCGGAAATGCCGCGGGCCAAGGCTCGGAACGGCCTGACCTGGAGTATCGGGAAGGCGGGATCATCCGCGGCCCGACATCGGCGCGGACGTTGGCGGTCGTCTTCACCGGGCATGGGTATGCTGAGGGCGGAGAGACCATCCTCAACGAGCTGGGCAAGCATAAAGGCAAGGGTTCGTTCTTCTTCACCGGCGACTTCCTGACCAACACGAGTTTCCAGCCGCTGATACGACGCATCGTGAAGGAGGGGCACTATCTTGGACCGCACTCGGATAAGCATGTGCTTTACTGCCCCTGGGAAGGGCCGAAGAAGACACTGGTCACTCACGCCGAGTTTCAGGCCGACCTGCAAAGCAACCTGGACAAGATCGAGCGGTTCAGCATAGCGCGCCCGCAGATTCGCTATTTCCTGCCGCCTTACGAGTATTACAACCAGGAGATCGTGGACTGGTCCAAAGCGATGGGGCTGACGGTGGTGAACTTTACCCCCGGCACGCGCGCAAATGCCGACTATACTGGCGAGGCCGAGAAGAACTTCGTCTCCTCGCGCACCATCTTCGACAGCATCGTCGCCCGGGAGAACAAGGACACCAACGGCTTGAATGGGTTTATCCTGCTGCTGCACATCGGCTCAGGCCCGGGCCGCACGGATAAGTTCCCCGCGCGCTTCAGCGAGTTGCTCGATTACCTGGCCGGCAAGGGCTACGAGTTCGTCCGCGTGGATGAACTGTTGGAACCGAAGTGACGGCAGACCGCCAAGCTTTGTCCAGGCGGAACAAAACCACAGATGGACACAGATAAACACAGATAAGGATTGCCCGATATCGCTCTTTGCCTTGGCGGGAATCCGTTCACCGGCTAGCGACCCTACTCGAGCCAAGCCAACACCGGAGTCCAGCCTTCAGAATCTGTGTTCATCTGTGTTCATCTGTGTTCATCTGTGTTCATCTGTGTTCATCTGTGGTTGATTTGAATGGTTTCGGCTGAGCAGATGGCTGGTTTTCCAGGGCTTCGACGAACGGCGGGACAGGGCAATCAAGGGTATCGGCGATGGCTCGGAGCAGTTCGGCTTCGCGGTAGAGGGCCTGGCCGTCGGCGGCGACAGTCTGGGCGCAGGCAAGCAGAACATTCCTTTTCACACTGGGAGAGGCTTGGGCTAACTGATCGAGCGCCGAGTCCACGCGCGTGAGGCTGCGCGCTTCACCAGAGAGCAGACTGACCGCACCTTCCGCGGCATCGAGATAACCGGCCCCGCGCTGGAAGGCGACCGATGCGGCGAATTCCTCTTCCTGGCCGATATGCGCCAAGGCCGAAAGCAGGACGCGGCCAACAATGACCGGCAACAGAATCCCGTGCGCAATCCCTATCAGGCGCATGTTCAGACGCGTGTCTCCATTCAGGATGTGACTAAACTCATGGGCAACCACACCTTGAAGCTCGTCGCGATTGAGCAGCTTAAGGCAGCCGCGCGTGACGCCGATCGCCACGTCGCTTTGCGTGTGGCCGGCGGCAAAGCTGTTGATGCCGCGCTCGTGGTCCAGCACATAAACCTCGGGCACGGGCATGCCGGAAGCGACGGCCATCTCCTCGACGACGTTGCGCAGCTTCTGCTCGTCAGGACGATAATTACGACTACCGCAGCCGCGAAGTAGGCCAGCAGTCAGGTGGTCTGGCGACGGGCCTGTTCTTGTCGGTCAAAGAAGTCCATTGCGCTGCAGCGCAGGTTAGCAAAGAAGGCGGCTGTTGCACAACCTTCTGCGCCCTCGGCAGACTTCGCTCATAGGGTGTAGCTGCCGACGTCAGTCGGCGCATTCTTTCCGCACCGAAGATGGCGCTGGCTGGCGTCGGCGGCTACCATGACCACCATGTTCAAGCTTTGGCACCTGCCGCTGCTCTTCGGAACCGGTTTGGTAGCTGGCTTTGTTGATGCTATTGCCGGCGGCGGCGGGTTGATCACGCTGCCCGTGCTGCTGAGTTTCGGCTTGGACCCCCGGCACGCCCTGGGCACAAACAAGCTGCAGGCCACCTTTGGCTCCGGCAGCGCGTCATGGCATTATGCGGAGGCCAAAACCATTCCGCTCAAGGATTGCACGCGCGGATTCGTGCTCTCGCTCGTGGGCGCGGCCCTGGGAACGCTCGCGGTGCAGCAGATTGACCCCTCATTCCTCAAACGCGCCATTCCTGTCCTGCTCATCAGCGCGGCGATTTACACCCTGCTGAAGCCAAGGCTGGGCGCCGAAGACCTGCACCCGCGCATGGCACGCGGAGTGTTTGACCTCTCCTTCGGCCTGCTGCTTGGTTTTTACGACGGTTTCTTTGGTCCGGGCGTGGGCACGTTCTGGACGATGGCCTTCATGCTTGGACTCGGGTTCAACATGACGCGGGCAACCGGCTACGCCAAGGTTATGAACTTTGCCAGCAACCTGAGTTCGCTCGCGTTCTTTCTTCTGGGCGGAAACGTTTGCTTCGCCGCCGGGTTGACGATGGGAGTCGGTCAGGTCCTTGGAGCGAAGCTCGGCGCACGGATGGTTATCACCCGGGGAACGAAGTTTATCCGGCCGGTCTTCATTTCCGTCGTTCTCGCCTTGACGTTGAAATTGCTCTACGACGCCTATGGAAGGTGAGCTGGTGTTTTTCCTTTGCGCCAGGCCCGGCGGGTCGTTAGTTTATGCCCGTCTTGTCCGGTGGTGTAATGGTAGCACAAGAGTCTTTGGAGCTCTTTGTCATGGTTCGAATCCATGCCGGACAGCCAGCTCCACAGAGAGGCAACCGTCCCAAGC
>PLZQ01000192.1 GCA_003152225.1 Limisphaerales bacterium
CTGCCGGAACATCCCTGAAGAGGCCAATTTGGAAAGACGGGTTGCACTTGCGATCAGCTCCGGCAATCATCAATTTGAATGTCGAAGTTGAGCCCTAATTCCATCACTGCGGTTGTTAAATTTAGGTTCCTCGACGTTTGTAATGGGTAATAACTGTCCCATCATGGAGTCGGCAGCCTATACCTGGCAGCGGGGAAAAGTGGACCCCATCCTTTGGACAGGAAAACGCAGAAATTAAGTTAGGTTCTCAGGCTCTGCGGGATTAGGTTTATTTCTTTTGTTTGTTGTCACTGCTCTGCGTTTTCACCATTACACTGCTCCGAGGCTCCGGCGTCCAGCCCGGAGTGAGCCCCTGAGACCCGTCAGGGTCGAAGGGGCGAACGGAGGGCTGGACGCCGCGGACGCCTCGCTCTACTTCCATCGCCACGCGGCCGGCTTGGCCCCATACGATTCGGGCGAGTGATACCATTCCCCAGGCGTGGCATAGTCCAGCGCTTGGTGCGGACGCACGGTGTTGTAATCGCCAAACCAACGAGCCAATCCCCTCTGGGCCGCCAACCCGTCGCCGTAGTCCTGCACGTAGATGTCTTCCTGTTTGGCGCTGCGCCATAAACGCTCGATGAAGCGGTTGTCGATCCACCGCCCCCGACCGTCCATGCTCACGTCCACGCCCACCGATTCCACCGCGTCCAGATACGCTTCGCTGGTGAACTGGCTGCCCTGGTCGGTGTTGGAAATCAGCGGTTGCCGGCCGTTGGCCAGCGCCGCCGTCCAGGCCCGGATACAAAACTCGCTGTCCAGACTGTTGGATAGTTCCCAGGCCAACACATACCGGCTCCACCAATCCATCACCGCCACCAGATACATGAACCCGTAGGCCATCGGCACATACGTGATGTCGCTGCACCAAACCTGGTCCGGACCACTGATTTCCAGCCCTTCCAGGAGGTAAGGGTAGATCCGGTGCCCTTCGCCGGGCTGGCTCAGGTTGCGCTTGGGATAGACCACTTGCACCCCCATCAACTCCAGTAGCCGCGCCACCCGTTTGCGATTGATCTCCCGGCCCTCTCGTTGCAAAAGCGCCGTCAACCGCCGACTCCCATAGACCGGATGTTCCAGATGCAACTCGTCCAGCCGCCGCATCAAGGCGAGATTCTCCGGGCTCTCCGGCAGCGGTTCGTAATAGAACCCACTGCGCGAGATCCTGACCAACTCGCATTGCCGCTGGAGGCTCAGTTCGGGGCATAGCTCAACTAAGTTCCGCCGAGCGCTTACAGGCCCAGCTGCTTGCACTTGTTTTTAAGCCAATCCACTTCCACGCTCAATTGGCCAATCTTCTCGTGGAGTTGGGCGATCAATTGCTCGCTGTCCTGGCTGGCCGCCTGCGGCGACTCGAATAACTCGGGCAGATGGTCGCGAATGACTCCTTTCCATTGCGTCACCTGCACCGGATGCACCTGATATTCCCGCGCAATCTGCCCGACCGTTTTGATGCCCATCAAAGCTTCCAGTCCGACTTTGGCTTTAAAGGCACCCGTGTATCGTTTCCGTTTAGCTTTGCTCATAGTCCTGCTGTTCTCTCACCTCCAGCAGAACCTGAAAAGTCTAACTTAAGTTACTGTCCGAATTTTGGGGTCCATTTCCCTTTTTCCGCCATAAGTCATTTCCAGAGCATTGGCTTGAACCGCCCGGGTTCTACCATGTCCGCAAACCGCTAAGTCTCCAGCCCACGCTAGGCCGTATCCAAGCTGCAGAGAAGCGGAAATGGATACAGTTTCTGAGAGTGCCTCGTCATCGGTCCGTTACTGGGAAGGACCAGTCGGCAGGTCGATTCGCTTGCCGGCCTGGGCGGATTGCCGGGCGGCGTCAAGGATTTCAGCCACGATGAGGTTGAGCTCGATGGAGGAAAGCCCAGAGGGTTGGATTTCGCCGCGGACGACAGCGGCGAGGTAGGCAATCTCGTCCGTCAAAGGGCCGGGCACCGGCGGCGGGAGCAGCTTGAGTTCACTCTCCTCGGCCCCAGCCTTGCGGACGCGAAGCAAGTCCCTTTGCGGCACCAGGACATAGCCGGTCCGGCCGTACACTTCCATGTCCTTGCGGTCAAAAGGCCAGTTCCAGGATGCCTGGATAATCCCTTGCGCCTGCGGATAAGCCAGCAGGATGGTGGCCTCATCTTCCACTTTGGGATAGACCTCCGGTTTGATGTGCTGCGTGAGAGCCAGCACGGAGGTAGGGCGCTGGCCATCCATCAGCCAGGTAATGAGGTCGGCGCCGTAACAGCCGAAATCGGTCAAGGCGCCGCCGCCGTTGAGCACCGGGTCAGTCAACCATTCCAGAAAGGCCGGCGAACAACCGATCTCCTTGGGCCCCCGATGGCCGTCGTGGACCACGATCTTCCGCACGTCGCCAATGGCATGCTGGTCATGGACGATGGCGTAGGCGTTCTCGTTGCCCAGGTACCAGGTGGTCTCGTAGTTCACAATGACCTGAATCCCGCCCTTCTTGGCCGCCGCGGCGATGGCGCGCGCGTCCGCCAGGCTGACGGCCAGCGGTTTCTCCATCATGACATGGATTCCCCGAGGCGCGCACTTCTCCACCACCTGGCGATGTTGGAAGGTGCTGGTGAAGGTTGCGACGGCTTGGATATTCGTGCGGGCCAGCAGGGCTTCCAGGCTCGGGCTGAACAGATTGGTTGGCAGGTTGAACTGGCGGGCATAATGCGCTGCCAGCTCCTGGTTCGGTTCGACGATGCCAGCCAATTGGAGTTCGGGGCGGTTGCGCGCGCGGGGGATGAAGCCGTTGGCGTGGTCGTGCGCCAGGCCCATAATGGCATAGGTTACGGGGGGCTTGGCCTCTTGGGACCAGCCAAAGCTTATGCCCACCCAAAGGAGCACCGCAGCGACGCATATTCTCATAACAGCAACACGATGTTGTGACTACTGCCCGTTGTTTTCAACGGCGGATGTTCACGATTCCTGCCCTCACAAAGCTTCCGTCGTCCCATTACGGACCGGCGTTTCGGACCCGGAAGAAAGCAGACCGGCCTTCGGTAGCGATAGGAATCGAAAAAGTGGGCTGACTTGTGGCGGCGGGGAGCGTGCTGACGGTTTCCCAGGACGCGACGGCCAGGTTGGATGAGGTTTGCACCTGCAGGCCCGCGGTGGACAAGTAGCCGCCAATGGAGAAGCTCAATTGGCCGCCGGCCACGAGTGCGTCATAGATGACCGGCCGGGTGGCCTCGAGGCCGGTAAGCTGAAGGCCAGCCAGCGCCAGATTGCCCGAAACTGCATTGGTGAACACGCGGTCGAGTTCCGCCGAGATGATCGCGTTGGTCGCAGCTTGGCGGCGTAAGTTGTATAGCCGGAGTGCGAGAGCCAGGTCGTTAGTGTGGCAAGCAAAGCTGGCATCCAAGTACTGCCGGCGGAAGTCCTGGAGGATGCCCAGATCCCGAAAGCCGTAATCGAGCGTCGGCTCAACGACGGTGCCTTCGCCGAAATCGTTCCAGGTGACCACCTGCACGATGGCGGAGGCGTTAGTGAAGGCGCGGCCTAAAGTCTCACGCAGCGTGTCGCCGCCGCGATCATCCAGGTAACCGTACGAGGAGCCCACCCACGCTTGCTGGTAGATGTCGTGGAACCGCGGAAAGGCGCCGCTGACGAAAGCCGGCCAGGCGGGCGGGGCGAGGGCTTTCTGTTCGAATCCGGACAGGTAAGTCTCCAACTGGGTGGCAGACAGGACCCCGCCATTGGCCTGGCTCATCCACATCGGTGGCCAGTCGAAGGCGCCCGCCCCGACCGCCAAGCGGTTGTCTTCCGGAAAGAACGCCGGCTGGTTAGTGGTGTTGAGCACGGAGAAGATGGTCTGCCAGTCGGAGCTGGCTTTGAAATACTGCGGGCCGAAATTCAGGAAGACCGGCTGGTTGGACCACCGCAAATAGCTCGGGGCCACGAAGTAATTGGACTCGGCGTAACGCAGGGTTTGCTGGGCGTGGGCAGCGGCGCTGGCCGCGATGATAAAGCTGCCATTGATTTCCTGCTGGATGGTGGCGTCTTCGTAGCAGAGGCAAAACTTTAGGCCTGCCTTCTTCGTGTAGTTGAACAACGCCGCCGTGCGCTGATTGTTGACGCCGTAGTCGAGGTAGTTGTCCATCCCATACCAATCGACAATGACCCCATCGAGCCCGGTCAGCTTCATCAGTAGCACGTGGTATTCGAGCACTGCGGGGTCGGCTGAATCGTAAGGGCCGATGGCCGGGTAATACCAGCCGGCAATCGCGCGCCGGCCGTCCGGGCCGACGTTGTCGGGGTTGTAGTGGTTCATCGTCCAATGCCAGCCCCAACTGCTGCTGTAAGGTTTGGCGACATACCACGGCATGTAATGCGCCAATACCGGCTTGGGCGCGGGAGCAGCCGCCACCGGCCCGGCGAGGCCAAGGAACATCAGGAACAGGACAGCCCAAACCGCGGAGCGCACTTGGGGAATGCCGTTCCTTGTGGGAGCCGACGTAAGGGCGGGTTGCCCAACGTACCCCGGCCAAGCAATCGAATCACGCGAAGCGTTTGGAGTGCGCGGAGCTTGCTCCCGCTTTCGTACCCGCAGCGACAGCCGAAAGCGGGAGCAAGCTCCGCGCACTCCAAACGCTTCGCGACTTTGGGAGCCGCAGAAGCTCTCCACAGCCTGCTCTAAGTTGGGCAACACACCCTTAAGGAGGCTCAAATATCCTGACCCGTGGAAGCTCGGTAGATCAGCCGATGCCCCTTCACCCGCCCTGACGGGCACCCTGGGTGAACCAAAGAATGGGAACATCCAACAACAACCAACCAACATCGAACATCCAATGCTTCCGCGAATGGTAGTCGTTGGGTGTTGGGTGTTGGATGTTGATTGTTGGATGTTCCCAAGGATCATAGGGAGGAGGTGAGGGGCCTCCAAATGCTTCGCGCAGTTTGGTTGCGACTCTGCCGCGCTGGGTTCATCGCGTCGTCAGGCTGTAATAGGTGCTCTCGGATTCTTTTACGGTTGCGAAATACGGATGAAGCCGGCGTTGCCGCCGGGCATCGTCACCGTGGTCGTCGTCTGGCTGCCGCCCGAGGCGATGCCACTGGCCAGCGTGGTGGTGAAGCTGCCAGCCGCAAGCGTCGGGGAGGTCAGCACGGAATAGGTTGCCCCTGGCTGGGAATCCCAGGTGAGCGTGAAGTGACGGGTGGCGTTGTTGTATTGGCAGGTCGTTATCGCGGGCGGCGTCGGCACCGGGGCGGTGTCAATCAGCTCAAAGTTGTCGAAATAGTAGATATAGGGAATGCCTTCCGATGCGCCATTGAAGGCGAAGATTAAGGCCGGGTCTCCGCCGGTCGGGCACCCGCCCCAGGCGGTGATTTGATCCAGGGTCACCGAGTAAGTCATATTCTGCAGGCCGATTTGGCCGAGGCTCTGGCGTCGGCCTTGGGCCACGGGGAGGTAGCTTGAGCCGGTGCTGAAGACCATGTTGATGTAATCGCCGTCGCTCGCAGCCGACCAAACCGCGGGCATGGTGGTGTCCCAACGCAGGGTATAATGGGCCAAATCTGCCGGAGAATGGCTGGCGGCGAGCACCTGGGCCAGCTTGGTGCCGGCGAAAGGCAACGCGAAATCAAACTGGAAGTTGATATTGTCACGCCAGCGGTTGCTGACTTGCAGGGCGTGCCTGCCGTCGGTGACCGCGAAATCGCCGTCAATTGGGCCCTTGTTGGTGGTGTAGATCCCGGGGACACCGTCGCCGCTGGAGGGATCGTACAGGCCGTTCGTCAGAAAGCTCGTCAAGGTCGCGCGGTTGGTAGCGAGGTTGCCGAAGAAGGAGGACACCGTCGGATACAGATTCTTGGCCCCACCCAGCGGGTCGGCAGGGTTCTCGAACGATTGCAGCGGATAGATCACGGGGCTCGCCCCCGGAGCGTAGGTGTCCACGAGGCGCACGTTGTCAAGGTAGATGGTGCATTTGGTAAACGGGGTCTGCGTGGTGCCGAATTGGTCGGTGATGATCCAGCTACCCCCCCACCAGCCCAGGTGGCCGCTGGCCGGCACCCCGGTGGTGGGAAGCTCCAAAGCCGAGGAATAACTCACCACGGCGTACACCACCCCGTTGTTGGTCTTGTACACGGCCCCGCCCAGGGTCACATAATTCCAATCATTGCAGAAAAGGGCGTGCTGATTGAAATAAGCATATTGGTCGGCGTGCTCGAAGATGACATCGTAGCGCAGGATGTAGCGAGCGAGCTGATTGGAACTGGCCGCATTCTCAATGGCCGTCTCGGCCAAGGCATCCAGGGCAATCCCCAGGTCATTGCCGAAGCCGTCCGCCAGAAAGGTCACGGCGATGGAGTTAGTCCCTTCGGTGACGCGCGGATCATCCGGGCTGGTGGCGGTATAGACACCAACAGTGACCTGGCCCGAGGCGGAGCGCCCGCCCCACATCGTCCACAATTCTATATATGCGTTGCTGTCGGGGGACCAGACGTATTGTCCCGGCACAAGGTCTTGAAATCCCTCAAATCCTTCCAGGACCATATTGGTCTGCGCAGTCAGCGTTGCGGTTGACAGGGCGGCAAGGGCGGCAGCAACCAGGCATTTATACAATGTTTTCATAAGCGTGACATCCGTTGAGTGCAGAATCAGGCACCACTCTAGCGGTTGGGCGTTCAACCGTTAGTCGCATGAAGTGAGGACAACTGTCGTGTCCTCACTTCATGCGACTCCCCGAGCCGGGGTCGACCGGGCTAAACTACCACTTGAAATGAGTTGATGTTATGTCAACCTGGTCAACATGGCAAATCCTTAACCCTCCGAGGAACTGAGAATATGAAACGAAATGTAAAGTGGCTGACGGCTGTGATAGCGATTGCGGGCGCGACTGCCAATTGTGCGATGGCAGACGTGACGATAGATAACTTCCATAACTTCGTCCCGAACGCGTTGTATGCTTCATGGGCGTCGCCGGCAGCGACGATTACCGCCGGCCCAACAACGTGGGATGTCTCATCGGTCGGCTACGGGAGCCTTTGGAAATATGAGGGCGACATAAACGCATCGGGCGCGACCCAGCTTAAACTGAGCATTGACATCAGCGGCGACCCGGGGGTGATTGCGGGGCCAATTGTGGATCTTATAGACAACAATGGCACCTGGAAGACATTCGCGTGGTATGGGCAGACTGCCGGCAGTTATGTGCTCACGGCCGATTTGAGCGCGGTTACCGGGTTCAATTTCGCTGACATCCAGCACATCCACCTGGAGTGTGACCCGGGCAGTTTTCAAACAGGCACGTATGACCTGAACTTCAAGGATCTTGTCGTCGCTGTTCCCGAACCAGCTTCGCTGGCGCTGATAGGGCTTGGCGCGCTCGGTTTGCTGATCGCGCGGCGGCACGCCCGGTAGAGAGGGACATTCGTTTCGTTGGGTCACCAGCCGGCTCCGCAAGGAGCCGACTTTTTTGCAAATCCTTATTCATGCGGGGCCTTTTTCAGGGGCGCAGATACTTGGCGATGGCTTCCGTGCGCGACTGGACGTGCAGCGTTTCGTAGATGCGCCGCAGGTGAGTGCGAACCGTGTCGATGCTGATATCCAGCTCGCCGGCAATCTGTTTGTAGGTGAGCCCCTTGGCCAGGTAGTCGAGGACGGCCCTTTCGCGCGGCGAGAGGTGGGGCCGCTTGTCTGAATCCGGCTCAACCATTTGGAAGGAGGCTACTACTTTGCGGGCGATCGAGCTCGACATGGGGGAACCGCCGGCGTGGACCTCGCGTATGGCTTCCAGCAGCTTGGTCGGGGTGAAGCGTTTGAGCAGGTAGCCGCTGGCGCCGGCTGCCAGCGCCTTGAATATCTGGTCGGTGTCCTCATAGATGGTGAGCATGACGATCTGGATGGCGGGCAGCAGCGCCTTGAGGCGTTGGACGCATTCGATGCCGTTCATGCCGGCCATGTGGATGTCCATGAGCACCACGTCGGGCCGGTCGGTTGGCAGACCCCGCAGGGCGGCCTCGGCGCTGCCGTAGGCGCTGATGCAACGGAAGCCGGGTGAGCCGTTGATGAAGGTGGTGATGGATTGGCGCAGACCAGTCTCGTCATCGACTATGGAGACAGAGATGGTTGCCTCAGGCTGCCGCGCCGAAGTGGCTTCTGCATTGGCTCGCACCCCCTCAGGCTGGATAGCTTCGAGACTCAACGCAAGCCGAACTACTGTTTCCGCGGGGTCTTTTGGGCAAGAAAGGCCAGGTCCGGGCTCAGATTCACGCTCACCCTCTGGAATCAGCGCTGCAAGTACTTGGCTACCGCTTCCGAGCGGGATTGGACATGGAGCTTCTCGTAGATGCGCCGCAGGTAGGTGCGGATGGTGGTCACCCCGATGCCCATCTGGTCGGCGATTTGCTTGTAGGCCAATCCCTTTGAGAGGCACGCGAGGACCATTTGTTCGCGCGGAGAGAGCAGCGCGTCCTTATTGGTGGCGGAACCGGCCTTTTGGAAGGAGGCCACGACTTTGCGGGCGATAGAACTGGACATGGGCGAGCCGCCGGCGTGGACCTCGCCAATGGCTTCCAGCAGCTTGGTGGGGGTGAGACGCTTGAGCAGGTAGCCGCTCGCGCCAGCCGCTAGCGCCTTGAAGATCTGGTCGGTGTCCTCATAGACGGTGAACATGACGATCTGAATGGAGGGCAACAGCGCCTTGAGGCGTTGGACGCATTCGATGCCGTTCATGCCAGCCATGTGGATGTCCATGAGCACCACGTCGGGCCGGTCGGCTGGCAGGCCCTTTAGGGCGGCCTCGGCACTGCCATAGGTGCTGACGCAGCGGAAGCCGGGCGAGCCGTTGATGAAGGTGGCAATGGATTGGCGCAGGCCGGATTCGTCATCGACTATGGCGACACAAATCATGGTTCACTCTTCTTGTGCCGGTTGGTTGAACGGGAAGGTAAAACGGATGGTGGTCCCCTGGCCCGGTGCGGAGTCGAGGTGGCAGCGCCCGCCGAGAACGGCCAGGCGCTGGCGCATGTTGCGCAGGCCATTGCCGGTTTCGACCCTCGGACCCGCCCCAGTTGTCGCGCCATCCGGCGGAACGAAGCCTTTGCCGTTGTCGGAGACGACTATCTCGAACAGGGACGGACTGCAATTAATGGCGACTTTGGCCTTAGTCGCTCTCGAGTGTTTTAGGATGTTGGTAAAGGCCTCGTGCACGGCCAGGAACAGATGATGACGGCACTGCGAGGAAAGCGGGTGGGGCGGCACCTGCGAGGGAATATCCAAGGTGCACTCGATGCCGGTCTCTTGGAAATAATCCTGCGCGTACTGCCCGATGTAGGAGGCGACGTGTTCGAGGGTATCATTCTGCGGATTGATCGCCCAGACGATCTCGTCCAGTGAATGGAGCACCTCGCGTGAATCGTCGGAGATCGCGGCGACTTGCTGGCGCAGTTCGGCCGGCGCGTCCTGGCAGCGGCGGGCGTGGGCGCTGAGAAAGGAGATGCGGCAGAGCTTCGCGCCCATCTCATCGTGCAGGTCCTGGGCAATGCGCGTCCGCTCCCGTTCCAGCATCCGCTCCTGTTCGAGGTGTTTGACCCGACGCTGGAGTTTTCTCTTCTCCACGATGCGAGCCCCGCCTGCGACCGAGGCCAGCATCCCCGCAGCCGTCAGTCCCATAAACCACCATGTCTGCCAGAAACGCGGCAGGACGGTCAACGCCAGGCTGGTCCCGGTCGAGTCCCACACCCCATCGGTGTTGCAGGCGGTGACGTGGAACTGGTAGTTGCCCGGCGGCACGTAGTTGTAAAAAGCGGTGCGGCGCGTGCCGGCCTCCACCCAGTCCGAATCCAGTCCTTCGAGCTGGTAGCGGAAGCGCACTTGCTCGGGCGCATCGAAGCTCACGGCCGTATAAACCAGCTCAATGCGGTGCTGGCCGGGGGGAATGCGCAGACCTTCTGTGGTCGGCTCCGCGTGGGCGGGCGGCGCAGTTTGCTCCCTGGCTGGCGGGCCCTGGACTTTGAAGTTTGGCAGGCGGGTCCCCTCCACCAGCACTTCCTCCAGCAAGACCGGCGGCGCCGGGGCGCCAGTGGCGCGCAGGTGCGTGTCGGCTACTACGATGCCTTTCAGAGTGGAGAACCAGAGTAGCCCGGATTCGGTCTTAAGGCCGGCGGGGTAGAAGCCACCCGTGCATTCCTCAGACAACATTCCTTCAGCGCGGCCATAGACCTGCGGATAGATGGCAGAGATTCTGCCCTCGGCGAGCTGCTCGAGTTCGAGTTTGTTGACGCAGGCAATTCCCCGGTTGCTACCCAGCCAAAGGCGGCCCGCGTCGTCCTCGAGGATTTGGGAGATCGTATTGTCCGGCAGCCCATCGCGGGTGGTAAAGGTGCTGATGTGACCGTCCAGCCACCGGCTCAGGCCGCCGCCGGTGGTGCCGACCCAAAGCGCGCCCTGGGCATCCAGGTAGAGCGTGCGAATCAGCTCGCTGAACAAGCCCTGCTGTTTGTCAAAATGCATATGGGTGGTTCCGAGGTATCGGTCCAGGCCGCCGCCTTCAGTGCCCAGGAACACACTGCCATCCCGGCCATGTACGATGGCGGTAATCGGATGCGGTTGCCAGAGGTTGGTCTGGGCGATCCATTTGCCTTGGGACAGCCGCCACAGTTCGCCTTCGCGTGTTCCCACCCAGAGGCCTCCGGCAGAATCTTCAGCCAAGGCGAGGACGTTCCGCCCCGCAAGCGCCGACAACTCTGCCTGGCTGGCGGCGTTGCGAGGTTGCTTAAAGTGCAGCAACCCGCGAGCCCCCGCTACCCAACAACTGCCATCCCGCGCCATGAGTAACGCGTTGACCTGGGGGCCGCCCAGGGACAAACCGGCCGCCGCCAGGCGGCTGAAGTTCCGCCCATCCCACCGATACAGGCCGTCGCTGGGTTTACCGGCCCAGACGACGCCCGGGGAGACTTCCGCCAGGCTATGGACTGGACCGTAGCCCAGCCCCTCTTTTTGGCCGAACACGAAGAGCCGCTTGCGCTGCAGCCGATTCAGCCCTCCGTGAGTGCCGACCCACAGCACCCCTTCCTGGTCCGTTAACAAGCACTCGGTCAGGTTATCCGATAGTCCGCTCCGCGCGCTGAGCACTTCAGCCTTGCCTCCCCGGAATTGCAGCAGCCCTTCACCCGCCGAGCCGGCCCAGACGGTGCCATCGGGTCCTTCGGCCAAAGCGCAGACATAAGGCCGAGCCTGGTGCCGGGGGATGCGATAGGGGCGCCAGCGCTTGCCTTCCAGGCAGAGGACAAAATCGTCGCCGGCACCGACCCAGAGCCGACCCTCCTTGTCGGCCAGCAAACAGTGCGGGTCGTGCAGCAGTTCGTCCACTGAGGCGTCCTGCAGCGGCGCAAATCGGCCACCCTGGAAATAGAATACTCCTGTATTCGCCGCGCCCAGCCACATGGCTCCCTTGTGGTCCTGAAACAGCGCGGTGATGCGTTTGCCCTTGAATCCTTCCGCCGCAGTCAGCGGCGTCAGGCGCCCGTTATCCCACACAACCAAACCGCTCTCGGTGCCTACCCAAATCCGTCCGGTATTGTCTTCGGCCAGGGCGGTAATCGAGTAGGAGGGCAGGCCGTCTTGCAATGTGAAAGTCGTAAACCGTCCTTCGTGCCAGCGGGTCAACCCACCGCCGGCGCCGCCAATCCAAAGGGCTCCCCGGCTGTCCCCTAAGAGCGTGCGCACCGGCCCGCTGTGCAAGCCTTCGCGCAAGCCGAACGACACAAACCGCAGGCCGTCGAAGCGCGCCACCCCATCGTCGCTACCAACCCACAAGCAGCCATCGCGCGTCTGCGCCAGGGCACGCACGTAGTTTTGCGGCAGCCCTTGCTCGGTCTGCCAGGAACGAAAGGTGAAGGGCAGTTCGCCCGGGCCCATACCGGGGCCGGCGGCGCTCGCCGGGGTGCCGGCCGGAGTTGTGAAGTCGCTGAAGGAGGTGGCAATCTCCAAGTCGCTGAAAATCCAGCCGCTACCTCCCCCGCTATGGCGGAGGTGGATTTCATCGAAGGAAGCATTGGCATTGAGACGGGTAATGAGGCTCTCGGGCTGGCTCGCCTCGGTGGCGCCCGGCCCCAGGTCCGGATTGAGCCAAATCGTTACCAAGTCGTCACCGCCGGCCACGTATTGGACCTTGAAGACGATGGTGCTCTCCAGGCCGCGATGCGGATGCTCATAAGTGTAAACAGTCCCAGGCCCGGAAGGTTCAGGCCGCGAGGAGTGCAGATCAACGTAATCGGTGACCTTGCCCGCATCGCTGGTGTCAATCGTCTTGAACGCGCTGTAGGCCCAGGCCTTGAGAGCGTTGCCTACACCAAGGCGCTCCTCGCCCCCTTCATACAGCTCGAACGCCGCGAGGTACTCCTCGGTGCTGGCGTCCGACAGCGGGTCCACGTGGGCTCTGAAGTAGAGTGTGTCGGTGGAAGAGTCGTCGCGTTTGAGAGCGCCGTTTAGAATGTCACTGCCCTCACCGGTTTCGTGGGCCAAGGTCGGGCCTAAATCATTCCACAAGACGGCCCCCGGGATCGAGGCCGATGATGCCATCAGGCTCCCAATCACCAGCAATGACGCCAGGCGCTTCCGGCCCGCTCGGCTGGCCAGGCGCAAGTTCGTCTCGGGTCGCGGCCCTGTCCTCAGGCCACACCAGCCTGGGTGTCCAAAAGCGGCTGCGTCTCGGAACATCGCGGCATTCTGCTGCCAGACGCACGCCGACTCAAGCGCGCAAATACGGCACGGGACGCAAGGAATCACGATTGCGGCCTAAATAGCGCCTGACTACCATGACGTCCGAGAATTCGCAGCGAGGAACAAGATAATGACAGAACTATTCGGTACCACGCGTAATGTTGTTAAAGGGCGGTATGCCCTGCTGACCCCCGGGGGCTTTGTGCCCAGTTCTCTGCCGGGCTGGGAGAAGGCGGTGTGTTACGTGCTCATCTCGCCTGCCCTGGGCGCCGGATTCTCCCAGTTGCTCATCACACTGGACAGGGACGGCAAGTGCGCGGGCAACACGGGGGCAAACCAGTATTTTGTTTATGTGCTCGAAGGCTCCGCCAGCGTCCTGCTCGAAGCCAGGAACCATCGCCTCGAACCGGGCGGCTACGCTTACCTGCCGTCCGGCCAGGACGTTCAGATTGCCAGCGGGGCTGCGGCCACGCGTCTCCTGGTTTTCCAAAAGCAATACGAGCCGCTGCACGGCGTGCCCAAGCCCGCCGGCTTCGTCGCCCACGAGCGCGAAGTCAAGGGCCAGCCGTTCCGCGGCAATGAGGACCTGCGCGTGCAGGCCCTGCTGCCGGCTCAGCCGGGCTTCGACATGGCCGTCAATATCCGCACCTGCCCGCCCGGCGCCGTGCCGTCCCAGGTCGAGGCGCCCGTCATGCAGCGGGGACTCATGGTCCTGCGCGGACAGGGCCTTTGCCGCTTGGAAGCCGATTGGCATCCCGTGCAAGCCGGCGATGTGATCTGGACGGCTCCCTATTGCCCGCAATGGTTTGTAGCGATGGGCAAGACGCCTGCCAGTTTCATCTATTGCGAGGACGTGAACCGCGATCCGATGTAATGGCCGGCGCTGGCGAAACTCAGATATTGCCTTCCACCCGACAATTCCTATCCTTAGGGCTCCAGTAACGAATGAACACTATGACTGCCCCGCTCCCTCAGAATGAGAAGAAGCGCCTCAAGGTGCTTTGGCAATACGAAGTGCTCGACACCGTCCCCGAAGAGGTCTTCGACGATCTGACCGAGCTGGCCGCGCAAATCTGCGAGGCCCCGATGGCGCTGATCTCCCTCGTGGACGAGAAGCGGCAATGGTTCAAATCGAAGGTCGGCGTGAGCCTTAGCGAGACCTCGCGCGACCTCTCCTTTTGCGCCTACGCCATCAACCAGCCCGACCTGTTCATCGTCCCGGATACGACCCAGGACGAGCGTTTCGCCAGCAATCCGCTGGTTACTTCCGAACCGAAGATCCGCTTTTACGCCGGCGCTCCGCTCATCACGCCCGACGGTTACGCACTGGGGACCCTCTGCGTGATTGACAAGGTGCCGCGCGAACTGCGTCCCGAGCAGAAGCAGGCGCTGCGCATCCTGGCGCGACACGTCGTCACGCAGCTCGAGCTGCGCCGCCGCTCGCGCGAACTGGGCGATGTCCGCCGCGAGAGCAAACAACGCCAGGGTGACTTGGAAAAGGTCCGCGCCGAGCTGGCCGACGCCCGCCGCGAACTGGCGCTGCGTAACGCCAAACCAGCCGTTGCTCCCCGCTCCAAGGCGAAGAAGACACGCAAGTAATGCTCTGGCTCTCCGCTCGACAGCGAACGGGTCCTATTGTCTGCTTCCCTCCCTCAAGCTGCTCCGGCATCGTGCCACGCTTGAATCGCCAAAGGCGCCGTAGTTCGCCCTGAAACTTCCCACCACGCGCGAGCTGCCCCGCGCGGCAGGCGGGACGACTACGCAGCTTTGGGAAGAGGTCTGGACGACCAGGCACTTTCAGAGCACTGTCACGGAATTGCCAGGCAAGCGACCGCCGACAGACACGGTATTCCTCGCTTAGTGTTCCCTATGGTTTCGCTATGGTTTCGCTATGGTTTACAGCCCTTTTGCCTTGCCGTTCCCGCTCGGCTCGGCGGGAACGACGGCACTAACTGTTTGGACGATGCTGCCCACATAATCATTCATCTGTTGGATGCGGATGAAGACCTTCTTGCCAACCGGGGGGACGCCGTACTTCGCGGTAAACTCCCGTGTGAAGTCGCTCATCCCCCCGACCGGGGGAGGCAACAGGCAGATCCGAACGAACTTCTTCCACACCATTACGCCCGCGTTAACAGGGTGCCAGCTTGAGACCATGATGCCCTCGGCTTGGCCATGGGATACGCTGACCTTAAGGGCAATTCGGCCGCCGTTGTTGGTGATCATGAACTGCACGATCGGGGTCGGCCTGAGGCTTTCCGGCCCGGGCGGCCAGGCGAGCAGGTCCTGCCCGAGGGCAAGCCTGCGGGAGTTGACTTTCACATACAACCTTCGCCCGCTGCGCCGGCGGGAGTGGGCCGCCAGACCGCCCCGGCGATTCGTATGCGCCTCCTCGCCCCACGCCTGGCGCTGCTCCTCCGTGAGGTTATTCCACGCAGCCGACAGCGTGCACATGTCTGCCCTGGCGCGGCGCTGGCCGGCCGTGGGGCGCTTCTTGGATGCGGCGGGTTTGCGCTGCTTACTGGCCATCGCGGCTCCTCCGGCCGAGCGTGTGGCCGTGCAGGCCGATTCGCGGGACCTCATGTGTTTTCATAGGGTTAAGTTATTTCAGCTTGCAGCTTAGCGGACTGCGGGCCCGCCAGCCGCAGCCCGACCATCGAAAGGCCTTTAATCACCAGCCCGCCGACTGACTGCTTCATTATACCCAATAGTGAAACCACGCGCAATTGGCGCCGCAGGGCAGAACGTGGCGGCTTTGCTCTGGCTTGCGCGCTGGGTAATCGGCATGCTGTCGCGCTATTGATGAAAACACCTGGGCTTGCAAAGCTACTGCTCCCGGGAGCCCTCGGGCTCCTGGCGGTGTTGGCGTTTGTGCTATGGATCGGGCGCGGAACAGACAAGCCTTTGGCGTTGCGCGTGCCGGGAACGGACAAGGCGCCCGGAGCCGAGGGAGGCACCAACGGCAACGCCGTTCTCGCCGGCAAGCTTCTCCGCTCCGATGGCCAGCCGGCTGATCTTCCGGGCGCATGGCCGCAGTTTCGTGGGCCCAACCGGAATGGTATCAGCACCGAAACGGCGAGCCTGGCGCGGAAATGGCAGCCGGGGCAGCCGCGCGAGCTGTGGGGGATTGACGTGGGCGACGGTTATGCCGGCGCCGCGATCCTGACCGGGCGCGTCTTCCTCATGGACTACGACCGCGAGAAGAAGCAGGACGCCCTTCGCTGTCTGTCCCTGGCGGATGGTCGTGAGATCTGGCGCTATGCGTATCCGGTCTCGGTGAAACGCAATCACGGCATGTCGCGCACGACTCCGGCGGTCACCGACAAGCTGGTTGTGGCCATGGGGCCCAAGTGCAACGTCGTCTGCCTGGATTCGACTACGGGCGAGCTTCGCTGGGGACTGGATTTGGTCCGGCAATTCGGCGCGACGATCCCGCCCTGGTACGCCGGGCAGTGCCCGCTGATTGACAAGGGCGCCGTGATTCTGGCGCCCGGGGGCAAGGAGTCGCTGCTGCTGGCGTTGGAAAGTGAAACCGGCAAGATCCTGTGGCAGACCCCCAATCCGCACGGTTGGAAGATGACCCATTCCTCCATCATGCCAATGGAGTTCGGCGGCGAGCGAATGTATGTCTATTGCGCGAATGGTGGCGTGGTGGGCGTTTCTGCAAAGGATGGCGCGATCCTATGGGAGACCACTGATTGGAAGATCAGCATCGCCACCGTGCCTTCGCCGCTGATCCTGGACGGGGGCCGGATATTCCTCAGCGGCGGGTATAATGCGGGCAGCTTGATGCTTCAGATCAGCAGGGCAGGGGAGCGCTTCGTGCCGAGCACGGTCTTCAAGCTGGGGCCGGAAGTCTTCGGCGCCACGCAGCACACGCCCGTGCTTTACGATAACCATCTCTACGGCGTTCGGGCCGACGGGAAGTTTACTTGCCTGACGCTGGAGGGAAAGCCGGTGTGGGCCAGCGGGTCCGGCCAGCAATTCGGGCTCGGGTCCTTCATCCTGGCCGATGGCATCATCTTCGCCATGAACGACGCGGGCCTGTTGCGCCTCATCGAGGCCACGCCGCAGAAGTATGTGCTCTTGGCGCAGGCGCAGGTGTTGAAAGACCGGGAATCGTGGGGGCCGCTCGCGCTGGCGGGCGGCAGGCTCATCGTCCGTGACCTGACGCGGATGGTGTGCCTGGACGTCGCGCGGCCATGAGCCAGCCGGATCAAACTTGTATTGCCCCGGACGGGTAGGTTCTGCCAATACTAGTGAGGTTATGTGGATTGTCCGTTTGGCCCTGCGGCGGCCCTATACCTTTGTAGTAGCGTCGCTGGTGCTGTTGTTGCTTACGCCGTTCGTGCTCTTGCGCACGCCAACGGATATCTTTCCGTCCATTAATATCCCGGTCGTCAGCATCGTCTGGCAATACACCGGCCTGGACGCGAGGGAGATGGAGCAGCGCATCAACTACAACTCGGAGCGCTCGCTCCCCACCTTGGTCAATGATATCGAGCATACCGAGTCCACCGCTTATAACGGCATCGGCGTCATCAAGGTCTTTTTCCGCGAGGGCACTTCCGTGGACGCCGGCGTGGCGCAGGTGACCGCCATCGCGCAGACGGTTATTCGCTCGATGCCGCCGGGCACGACGCCGCCGCTGATCATCCGCTACAGCGCCTCCACCGTTCCCATCCTGCAATACAGCATCAGCAGCACGAAGCTTTCCGAGCAAGCCGTCTTCGACCTGGCCGCCAACCAGGTCCGCGTTGCCCTGGCCACAGTGCAGGGCGCGGCCATGCCCTGGCCGTACGGCGGCAAGAACCGCGTGGTGTCAGTGGACCTCGATCTGACCGCCCTCAAGGCGAAGAACCTGGCGCCGATGGACGTCGTCAACGCCCTCAACGCTCAGAATCTGGTTCTGCCCAGCGGCACCACCAAAATCGGCGGCACGGAATACGCCGTCGATCTCAATGACACGGCCAAGGAAATGGAAGAGTTGGGCGACCTCCCTATCAAGACCGTCAACGGCGCGCTCATCTGCATCCGGGACGTGGCGCAGGTGCGGGACGGTTACCAGCCGCAGCAAAACATTGTCCGCAATGAAGGCGTGCGGGGCGCGTTGCTCACGGTCTATAAGAACGGCTCCGCTTCCACGCTCGACGTGGTCAGCGGTATCAAAAAGGCCCTGCCGCGCGTCCTCAGCGGCCTTACCTCTGACTTGAGCGTTAAGGAGTTTGCCGACCAGTCCATCTTCGTCCGGTCGGCCATCTCCGGCGTCGTCCGGGAAGGGATCATCGCCGCCGCTCTCACGGCATTGATGATTCTGCTGTTCCTCGGTTCGTGGCGCAGCACGTTTATCATCGCGCTCTCCATCCCGCTGTCGGTGCTCACTTCCATTGCCATTCTCAGCGCGCTGGGCGAGACGATCAATCTCATGACCCTGGGCGGCTTGGCTCTGGCGGTCGGAATCCTGGTTGATGATGCGACGGTGGCCATCGAGAACATCCACCGGCACATGGCAGCGGGCAAAGCGCTGAACGACGCCATTCTGGACGGCGCGCAGGAGATCGCGATGCCGGCCTTCGTCTCGACCCTTTGCATCTGTATTGTGTTCGTGCCGATGTTCTTCCTGACCGGGGTGGCCCACTACCTGTTTGTGCCTCTGGCGGAGGCGGTGGTGTTCGCCATGCNNTGGCCGAGGCGGTGGTGTTCGCCATGCTGGCCAGCTACGTCTTGTCGCGGACACTGGTGCCGACGCTGGTAATGTGGTTCTACCGCAACGTGCAACACTACTCCGGCCACGATGAACCGGCTGCGGTTGCCCCCTGGCTGCGACCGCTGGTAGCTATCCAAACCAGCTTCGAACGGGGCTTCGATCGTTTCCGCGAGGGCTACCGCATTCTTCTCGGGGCGTTGCTGCACCATCGCACGCCGTTTGCGGTGATCTTCCTGCTCTTTTGCCTCGGGTCGATGTTGCTCGTGCCGCAGCTTGGGCAGGACTTCTTTCCCTCGGTGGATGCCGGGCAATTCCGGCTGCACCTCCGTGCCCGGAGCGGCACACGGATCGAGGAAACCGCCAAGCTGGTTGATGAAGTCGAGGTTGCCATTCACCGGGAAATCCCAACCGAGGACTTTCGCGGCATGCTGGATAACATCGGCATTCCCGCCTCCAGCATCAACCTGACCTACAATGACAGCGGGTTGGTTGGGACCGGCGACGCGGACATCCTCGTCTCGCTGCGCCCCAAACACCGTCCAACGGCCGATTACGTGGATCGCTTGCGGGCTCGCCTGAATCGTGAGTTCCCAGGCATCACTTTCTATTTCCTGCCTGCGGACATTGTGAGCCAATCTGTTAACTTTGGCCTGCCGGCGCCGTTCGACGTGCAAGTCGTGGGACGCAACCAGGCGAAGAACCGCGAGATCGCCGCGCGTCTGGCGGAGAAGATCCGCCACGTGCCGGGCGCGGTGGACGTGCGCGTGCAACAGCCGGCCGACCTGCCCAAACTGGACGTGGCGATTGATCGCAGCAGGGCTTCCGGGATGGGTTTGTCGGAGCGCGACGTGGGTAATTCGATTCTGCTCAGCCTGAGCGGAAGCAGCCAGGTGTCCCCCGTCTATTGGATCGACCCGCGCGTCGGCATCCAATACCTGGTCAATGTTCGCGTCCCCGAGCATCGGATGGATTCGCTGGCGGCGCTTAATTCGATCCCCATCAACGCCGGCCAGCCGGGCCGGGGAGACGAGCAACTGCTGGCGAACCTGGCCACGGTGACCCGCGGCGCCAGCGCGCCTATTTATTCCCACTACAATGTGATGCCGGTCATTGACATCTACGGCGGCGTCAGCGGGCGCGACCTCGGCGGGGTCCTGAGCGAACTCCAGCCGCTGATCGCTCAGGCTGAGAAGGAACTCCCAAAGGGCAGCGCGATTATGTTGCGCGGTCAGGCGGAGACGATGCATTCCAGTTTCACTGGCCTGGGCATCGGGTTGGTCATGGCGATTGTGCTGATCTACCTGTTGCTGGTGGTCAATTTCCAGAGCTGGCTCGACCCGTTCATCATTATCACCGCGTTGCCGGGCGCGCTCGCCGGGGTGGCCTGGGCGCTGCACCTTACCCTCACGACCGCCAGCGTGCCGGCCCTGATGGGGGCGATCATGAGCCTGGGGGTTGCCACAGCCAATTCCGTACTGGTGGTCACCTTTGCGCGGAACGATCTCCGGCAGGGCCTGGACCCGCTGACGGCAGCCTGGGAGGCGGGGACCAGCCGGTTGCGGCCGGTGCTCATGACCGCGGCGGCCATGGTGATTGGCATGTTGCCGATGGCCCTGAGTCTCGGCGAAGGCGGCGAGCAGAACGCTCCGCTGGGCCGCGCCGTGATCGGCGGACTGGTCGTGGCCACCATCGCGACCCTCTTCTTCGTGCCGGTCGTCTTCAGCCTCCTGCACCGGCGTGCGACCGCGCCCGTCAGCACACCCTCCGATTTCGCGCCTCAAACTGGCGGCATCAACCCTGCCGCTGCCGGCGCCTGAACTTAACATGAATCCTTCTGCCGCAAAAGCACCGACACCGGTTCCACCCGCCCGGGAAGCCCCGGCATCAATTGCGGAAGCCGCCGCGAGTTCCGGCGTCAAGCTGCGCAACGCCGCCATCGTGGCCGCCGTGCTCATCGTCATCGGCGCGGTGGCGGGGCTGGTTCCGCGCGCACTGCATCGCACGGCGCTGATCGCCGAGACGCGGGAACTCGCCATGCAGACGGTGAGCGTGGTTTCACCTACCCCGGGTAAAAGCGCCGCCGGCTTGGTCCTGCCCGCCGAAGCCAAGCCGCTTGTCGAAGCGCCGATATACGCCCGCACCAGCGGTTACCTCAAGCGTTACCTAGTGGACATAGGCTCGCAGGTCAAGGCGGGAGACTTGCTCGCCGAGATTGACACCCCGGAGCTTAACCAGCAACTGGCGCAGGCGCGCGCCGAGCTCACCCAAGCCGAAGCCGCCCTCGCGCTGGCCCGGATCACCGACGCCCGCTGGGCCGAATTGCTCAAGACTGCCAGCGTTAGCGAGCAGGAAGCCGCTGAGAAGAAGGCTGACCTGGCGCTCAAGGCCGCAACTGTCGAGGCCTCCCGCGCGAATGTGCGCCGGCTGGANNCCGAGCTTTTCCGGCTGGCGCAAACCGGCACCCTGCGCGTCTTTGTGCGCGTGCCGCAAGCCGCCGCCCAGGGCGTGGCCCCCGGGCTGATGGCGGAAGTAACCGTCCCTGAATTGCCCGGACGAGTGTTCCCCGCCAAGGTAGTGAGGACTTCCGGGGCGATGAGCGCCGATTCCCGCACGTTGCTCGTCGAACTGGAGGTGGACAATTCGCGTGGCGAGATTCTGGCCGGCACCTACGTCCAGGTGCGCTTAACGGCAACCACAGCGAACCCTGCCTTGACCCTGCCCGCGAACACTCTGCTCTTCCGGTCCGAGGGCCCGCAGGTGGGTGTCGTGGGTGCGGGCGATAAAGTCGAGCTGCGCAGCGTCACGTTGGGCCGCGACTTCGGGCCGACCCTCGAAATCCTGGAAGGCATTGGCGCGACCGACCGCGTCATCCTCAACCCGGCGGATTCGCTCGTGGGCGGCACGACGGTGCGCGTGGCCGAAGCGGCGAAGCCTGCGGGCGAGGCAGCCTCCAAAGCCGCAAGCGCAAAATAGGCGGTCGGGTGGGCCAACTCCCAGAAAGCCCCGAGGTTCAAGACAAGACCTCGGAACGCTTCTTCTTGTCCACTACCAGCAAGACCTCTCTCATCACCGGGTCATCATGTTCCGGAAAGGCGACCTTGATCTTGGGATTATAGGGGTCATCAATGAGCCCCAGGACCGTCCCAACATATTGGCCATATCTTACCGCCTTCCCGGGAGAACAGACGGAGAGCGAAAATGGCCTCAGCGGATCGTAAACCAAACACGGCGGCTGCTTCTGCATGTCTTCTGAACGTTGAGGCCGTGGGCAGGTGGTTTGAGACGGGCTTTCCACCTCGGGAAGCCCATAGTCCTCTAGGCCGATAATCTCGATCTTCGGCTTAGGTGCCGTGGGTAAGGCAAAGTTGCCATGCGCAAATGGGGGCCTTTCGACTGGTCCGAGCCCTAGTGTATCGATGGCACCCTTGGCCTCAGAAAACCGCGCTTCCTCCTTCATTTCAGCAGGGGCGAAGGCTTTGGCTTTGTTCTTCCTGGCCGGGGATTTAGCCCAGGCTGCAAATCGAGGCGCTTTCACTTTCACCTCCGCCCGGCTCGCCGCTGAACAGAGTCCTTCAAGCTCAGCCGGATTCAACCTCAGCCGCTTGGTTAAATCAATATGTCCCTCTAATCGCCCCTTCTCGCACCTGGCTTTCAGAGTGGCGGGCTTGACATCAGTGATCTTGCTCGCGGCCTGCAACGTCGGCCATCCAATTAGGGCATACCGGTGCAACTCAACCAATTGCAGAGCCTGATCGTACGGTAGATAATTAGTCCTTCCAATCGTGCGCAACAGGATCTGTTTCCTTCGGAACCGGGCGTTCAAGGTGGTGCTTTTGACTCCTAATAGCCTGGATAGTGCGGGAACTGGAATAATTGAGCTTCCGTAGGCGGCGATCCGGGAAATAATCGCGCTGCAGGGATCAGTTTGCGAAATTGATGCCATGGCCGCATTTAACCCACTTGGCCCATTTCGGGAAGTGTGCGTTTGAGTGCACATCCCCAAATCGCATGGAAAGCACGCCTTTTCGGGGGGATTGAGCCCGGCACTGAAGCCGGCCCCTCCTGCACAGAGCAATGCAGCCCAGGTGTCGGAGCATAGATATCTCGCCTCCATATCGAAGGAGCGGATCATGCGTGCCGGCTCCCGTCGCACGCTGTTACCCCTTGGCAGCTCGTTCTCCGTAGCCCCACCGCGAAGAACTCTCGACTGCTACGTATCGCCAGCTTTTGAGAGGTAAGGAATGTATGAAGAAAGCCGCTTCTCCCTCACTGGCTTTCAAAGACTCGTCTGACGAACTCCCGGCTCCGGCGGTGGTTCTCCAACACGGAGCGAGTGATCTTCGTGCCGGCCTCGAGGGCTAGTTCGATTGTGAAACGCCGCGGCAGGCTGTGCTCCTTGGCATACTTCGCCACGGCTTCGTAATCGACGTCCCCGGTATCGAGGTCTTCCCACCAAACGCCGTCGCGGCTTTGGCGCAGGTGCCAGGTGATGACCCGGTCGCCATACTGCTTAAGCGCATCCAGCGGCATGACTCCGCCTTTCCAGACCCAGTGGACNNAACTTCAGGCCGAGCGCATTCAAGCCCTCTCCCAATTCGCTGAGCGCAGCCGCTTGCGTCTTCAGTTCCTCATCGGTCTTCTCGCGCCCGATCGGGTCGGCGTTGCAACTGATGACGCGGAAGCCAGCCTGCTGGCAAACTTTGGCCGCGGCGAGAATCCTGGCCACGACCGCGCCGGCCTTCGCGGCCTCATGGACGCGCGCGCCAGTGTAAAGGCTGACGGGTTGGAGGCCCTTGGCTTTGAGCTGTTCGGCAAACTTCGCGTTCTCCTCCGGCTGAGCCGCGTTCATGGTGTGCTCCAGGTAATCGTAGCCGGCATCACGGAGTGCCGAGATGACTTCCTCCACGTCGAGCTTCTTCTTGTCGCGCTGGGCGTATTGGCCCCAGCCGTAGCTATTGGAGCCGACCAGGGTCTTCTGCGTGGCGTGGCGCTGACTCTCTGCCGCGTGGCTCCGGGCGAAAGGCGATATCACCGCGCCCAGTGCCACCGCCGATCCGACGTGACGGATGAATTCACGCCGCGACTGCCGTGCGGGTGAACCGGGAAGGGAAGCAATGCTGGTGAACATGCCGCTATTGAATGCCGGCTCGCCACCCGGCGCCAGAGAAAAGTGGCTGCCGGGACGGAAGATCGCGCTTGCGCTGGGCCGGTTATCTTGGCTATGAGGTCACAGATGAAAACAGGCGACACACCGAATCCATCTCATGCTCAAGGCGTTTCCCGGCGGAAGTTCCTCGCGGCTGGCGGCGCGGCGGCGGCGGCGTTTACGATCGTGCCGCGGCACGTGCTGGGCGGGGCGGGATTTGTGGCTCCCAGCGAGAAGATTACGGTGGCCCACATCGGCTGCGGCAGCGAGGGGCTGAGGGAAATGCCGGAGATGCTCAGGCTGCCCGAGGTGCAGATTGTCGCCGTGTGCGACCCCGTGAAGGAAAGCCACGACTATGTGGACTGGTCGAAAGACGGCCTGCGCGCGTCCGTCGCCGAGGCGCTGGGCAAGCCAGATTGGAGACGGGGCGCGCCCGGCATTCCCGGTGGACGCGACGTTGCCAAGGAAGTCATCGAGATGTTTTACGCCAGCCAGAGGCGTTCGGAAAAGTTCGGCGGCTGTGCCGCCTATGCTGATTTTCGCGAGTTGTTGGAAAAGGAAAAGGACGTGAACGCCGTCAAGATCATGACGCCCGACCACCTGCACGCGACGATTGCCATTGCGGCGATGAACAAGGGCAAGCATGTCATGCTGCACAAGCCCATCGCCAACCGCCTGCGGGAGGCGCGGCTGGTTATCGAAACGGCGCGTAAGACGAAGGTCGCGACGCATTTCCTGCCTGCGAGCGACGGCGCCAACATTCAGCGGATCAAGGCCTGGGTCGATGCCGGCGCGATCGGCACGCTGCGCGAGATTCACAACTGGTCGAACCGGCCAGTCTGGCCGCAATACGCGACGATCCCCACCGACACACCGCCCGTCCCGGCTGGCTTTGACTGGTCGTTGTGGCTGGGGCCGTCGCTGGACCGGCCATATCATCCGCACTACACGCACGCGGTGTTCCGCGGCTGGTATGAGTTCGGCGGCGGAGCGCTGGCCGACATGGGCCATTACAGCCTCTGGCCCGTCTTCAGGCTCTTCGACCTGGACGCCCCGGTCATGGTCGAATCACGGGCTAGCCATCTCTGCAAGCTTGCGGACAACGTGGCGGTGCGGATCAAGAACGACTATTCCTTCCCCGCTGCCTGCACGATTCGCTTCAAGTTCGCCGCCAAGGGCGGCAGGCCGGCGCTGGACCTGTTCTGGTATGACGGCTCGATGCGGCCGCCGACGCCCGCAGAGCTGGAGGCCGACAATAAAGAACTGTCGCCCGAAGGGATGATGTTCGTGGGCGACAAGGGGAAGATCCTTGCCGGCTTCCGTGGCGACGATGCGCGGATCATTCCCGAGAAGGCGATGCGGGAATACCAGGCGGCGGAGAAACTGTCGGGAGCGGCGCGCCAAGCGCAAGCGGGTCAGGCTCGGCGCGAGGCTGGGGCGCTGTGGGTGGCAGCCTGCAAGGGCGGCCAACCGACCTACGGAGATTTCCTCCAGGCCGGGCCGATATCGGACGCTTTCAACCTGGGGGCGGTTTCGTTGCGGTTGGGAGGCAAGCGGCTGCTCTTTGACGCCGCTGCCGGCAAGGTGACCAATGTGGCGGAAGCTAACAAATGCCTCGGCCGCGAATACCGGGCGGGATGGGAGCTGACGGAAGTGGGGTGAGGTGGAAATCCGAAACCCGAAGGCCGAGGGTCGAAAGAAGGCCGAAGGCCGAAGTCCGAAAGGCCGCACTCAAATTCTGGAACGGTCCGTTTGTGGGCTTTAAGTCTGCCAGACCAAGGCCTGCGTGGTGAATCTGCCCCTGTTGCCGGGAGCGGCTGTTTCCTTCGGTCCTCGGACTTCGGCCTTCTTTCGGCCTTCGGGTTTCGGCCTTCGGAATTGCGCGTGCCCTCGCGACTCCTCAACCTTCGGGCCTTACCACCGCAATCACCAGGGCGTCGGGCGTCAGATACTTGCGGGCGACGCTCTTAACCTGTTCCAGCGTCACAGCTTCGTAGAGCGGGTCTTCGGTGTCGGTGTGGGCGTAGCCGAGGCCGTAGAGTTCATCGAGCGCGGTGGTCATGGCGAAACCGCCGAGGTCCTGGCGCGCAATCTTCCGTTGGCCAATGATTTTGGCCTTGGCGCGTTTGAGTTCTTCGGGGGCCAGCCCTTCGGCGCGGAGCAATTCGACCTCGTTCAGCAACTCGGTTTCCACCAGGCCGGCCTTCTCCGGCGTTGTGCCGGCGTAGAAGGCGAAGAAACCGGGCGTCAGGCCAAGGACGTTCTGCGCGCCGACATAATAAGCCAGGCCGAGCTTCTCGCGGATGCGCAGGAAGAGGCGCGAGCCGAGGTCGCTGCAGGCCTCTTGCAGCAGTTCGAGCGGATACCGGTCGGCATCGCGGATGGTTGTGCCGACGAACCCCACGACCAGGACCGCCTGCTTCTTGTCGCGGGTCTCGGTGACGCGCTTGATTGAGTCTAAAGTCTGGAGTCTAAAGTCTAAAGTCGGGGGGGCGGCGGGTTTCCAGGAGGCGAACGCCTTCTCTACGGCGGTCCTGACTTCGTCGGCTTTGACATCGCCGTAGATTGCCAGGACGCAGTTGTTGGGCACGATCAAGCGCTGGTGGAAGGCTTTCAAATCGGCGGTCTGGATGCACTGGACGCTGTTCTCGTTTCCGGTCGCGTCGAGGCCGTAGCCGCCCTCGCCAAACAATGCCCGTCGCATGGCCAGGGAAGCGCTCTGGAGCAGGTGGTCCTTTTGCGCGCGGATGCCGGCCAACTGAACCTCGCGCTCGCGCTCCAGTGCCGGGGCGGGGAAGGCCGGATGCAAGAGAACGTCGGCCAGCAGGTCCAGTCCGGTGGCGAAATCAGCGCTGAGGACTTCGGCGTTGACGCCGAAGCTGTTGTTGCCGCCATAGCTGTCGATGCTGCCGCCTACGGACTCGATTTCCCGGGCGATGTCTTCGGCGGAGCGCCGCGTGGTGCCCTTGAGCAGCATCTTGCCGGTGAGTTGGGTGAGGCCGTTATTGGCCAGCGTTTCGGCCAGCACCCCACCCTGGAACACCGCGCGCAACTCGACAAAGGGCAGCCGGTGGTCCTCTTTGACCAGCAGGCGCAGGCCGTTGGCGAGCGCGAACTTCTGCACCGGCTGATCCTGCGAGGTCTCGTCCTCGGCGACCGGCTTGGGTGTGGCGCCGGTGGGCAGCAGCGCGTAGAGGGTGCGGTTTTCCGGCGCGAGATACTGGCGGGCGACGCGCTCGAGGTCGGCGGGCGTGACGCGTTTGACCGCGGCCAGGTAGCGCTCGGAGAAATTCAGGTCGCTGGCCGCCAGCCAGCTCCCGCCCAGGTCTTGCGCCTGGCCTTGCATGGTCTTACGCGACGAGAGCGTGGCGGAGATGAATTGCTTCACCGCTTTGCTTAATTCGTCCGGAGCAACCAGGGCCGACTTCATCGTTTCCACCTCGGCCAGCATGGCGTCGCCGCCGGCGGCGAACTTATCCGCATCCACTGTCGCGCTGAGGCCGAAGAGGCCGGGATTGCCCGGGCTGTAGGTCCAGGCATCGACGGAGTTGACCAGGCCCTGGCGCTCGCGGACAGCCTGGTAAAGGCGCGAGCTGCGGCCGCTGCCGAGCAGGACGGCCAGCACATCCAGGACCGGCACGTCGGGATGGCGCAACTCGGGGATATGCCAGGCATAGAAGAAGTAACCCAGCTCGATGGGCGCTTCTTCGATCACATCGCGCGGGCCGGTCTGCTGCGGCTCTTCGGGCAGCACGATAGGCGGCTGCGCCCGGGCTTTGACTTTCGCAAAGGCCGCGCGGATTTGACCGATGACATCATCATGCTTCACATCGCCTGCCACGACGAAGAAGAGGTTGTTCGGCGCATACTTCTCGCGGTAGTACGCCACGATGTCCTCCGGACTCAGCTCGTTAAAGATGTCCGGGTAGCCGATGACGGTGAAGCGATAGGGGCTCTTGGTGTAAGCAGTCTCGAACAGGCGCCGACCGGCGCGGCGGCCCGGGTCGTCCACGTTCATGTCCATCTCGCGAAGGATGACCTGCTTCTCCTTGGCCAATTCGTCCTCCGGCAGAGTCGCGTTCTGCATGATGTCGCACAGGATGTCGATGGCGACCTTCGCCCCCGTGTTGGGCACGTCGATATGAAACACCGTGCGATCAAAGGACGTGTAAGCGTTCATGTAGCCGCCCGCCTCCTGGACTTCCTGGTCGATGCGGCTGCCGGGGCGGGTGGTGGTGCCTTTGAAAAGCATGTGTTCGAGCACGTGCGACATGCCCGCGCCCAGCCATTTGCCTTCATGAATGCTGCCGGCCATGGACCACGCTTGGGCCGAGACCACCGGCGCACTGTGATCTTCCCGCACAATGATGGTCAGCCCATTGTCGAGCGTGGTCAGCTTGACACCCGGTGGGATGGCGGGCAGGGGACCCGCGCTGGATAGGTCGAGGCTCATCCAGTGGCGCCGCTAAGACATATGCTCCGGCGACCGCGCCGGCTTGGCTTCAGGCGCTGGGATGGCTTGCTTGCTCTTGGGCAGGAAAGGCTTGCAGAAAGCCTCGTCGAAGTCGTAACCGTTGGCGAAGTCAGCGCGGCTGTCCTTGCTCGTTTTCGCCAGCCAGCTCACATCGATCATATTGAAGACGATTTCGCCGAAGTCCTCGCAGCGGTGAACACCCCAATCTTCGAGGACCGTCTTGGCCATCGGGCCGAACTGTTGCAGCGCATACTCGCGGATGCCGGCGATCAATTCCTGGCCTGTCACGTGGCGGACGCGTCCGCGGGGGTCTTTGCTGATCGTCTTCTGGGTGTAATCCAGCCCGTCGCGGACAAACAGATAGGCCTCGCGGTGATAACGCGGGTCTTTGGCCTGGATCTTTGCCAGCGCCTCTTCGAAACTGACTTCCTGCATGTTACGGTTGTGTTTCTTTAGTGGCCATCGCGGGCGGATGCGCCGACCGATATGTTTTGACGGTCCAACCAACCAGAAGCAAGCCTAGAATAATACACAAGACAAACTGTTCCTGTTTGGTCAAGCGCTGCACGCACCATAATATAGTGTCAAGCCGGCGGCTTCACAATGCCAGAATCGACCCGCGCGAAAAGAGCGAAACAACCTCCAGCTTGGCCAGGCGGGGCCGAATGACTACGTATCCCGGTTAGTTTCCAGGCGAGTGCCGCCGGACCGCCCAGCAACGCCGCAGTGCCGCCCAAGCAGGTGGCCAATGCCCCCAGAGTTGCATGATCGCTGCATAATGGATGCATAATGGTTGCATGGTAGTTGCATGATGGTTGCATAGGAATTGCCTGATATTTACGCCGGAGATGGGCTAGCGTAGGTGGCCAGCAGGTAGGGACAGTCTAGCTGCCAGGCCGGGACGGCTGCCCGGGATTCCCGCCCGGCTGGCGTCGCAGGGCTGCGACACCATCAGTCGGTGGTCCTTTCTTTTGCTTGCAGGCGGTCTGACGCAGAGCGTCGGGGAGGCTTACTTCGCCACGATATTTACCAGCTTCCTGGGCAAAACGATGATCTTCCGGATAGTCTTGCCTTCGAGGAATGGCTTCACCTTGTCCGAGGCCAGGGCTGCAGCTTCCAAGTCGGCCTGGGAAGCGGTGGCGGGCACTTTGATGACATCGCGGAGCTTGCCGTTGACCTGCACGGGGATTTCGAGCGTGTCCTCGACGAGCAAAGCGGCGTCGAACTTCGGCCACGCCGCATAGGTGAGAGTGAGGGCCGGTTGCGTGCCGCGCGCGGCGTGGAGCTTGGCCCACAGTTCTTCGGCGATGTGCGGGGCAAAGGGCTGGAGCAGGATTAGGAAGTCGCGCAGGACGCTCGCGGGCTTGGTTTCCCAGGTCATCGCTTCGTTGATGAAGACCATCAGAGCGGAGATGGCGGTGTTGAAACGAAGACCGTCGAGGTCCTCGGTCACCTTCTTGATGCAGGCGTGGAGCGCCTTGAGCTGGGCGGCGGTCGGCTGGGCGTCGGTGATGCCGGGGGCGAGCAGGATCTTTCCGAGCAGTTCCGTGCCGCGCTGTGGGTCCGTGGTCAGGCTCTGCTCGAACTCCGTCTCACTTTGCTCGTCCACGAACATGCGCCAGACGCGGCCGAGAAAGCGATACACGCCCTCCACGCCTTTGGTGCTCCAGGGCTTCACCATTTCCAGCGGCCCCATGAACATCTCGTAAAGGCGGAACGCGTCGGCGCCGTACTCGACCAGAATATCGTCGGGGTTAATCACGTTGCCGCGCGATTTGGACATTTTCTGGCCGTCTTCACCCAGGATGAGGCCCTGGTTGACGAGACGGAAGAAGGGCTCGGGCGTGGAGACGAGCCCCAGGTCGAAGAGCACCTTGTGCCAGAACCGGGCGTAAAGCAGGTGCAGCACGGCGTGCTCGGTGCCGCCGACGTATAAATCCACGCCCTGTGCTTTGTAGTCGCCGACGTCAGTCGGCGCACTTTTCTCGGGAGAGTTGGTCGGCGCGGACTGACGTCCGCGGCTACCCATCCAATAGTGTTCGGCCTCCGGGCTGCAGAAGGCGCGGTCGTTGTGGGGGTCCAGATAGCGGAGGTAATACCAGCAACTGCCGGCCCATTGGGGCATGGTGTTGGTCTCGCGAGTCGAGCCATCGGGTAGCTTCACCCAGTCCTGGGCGCGCGCGAGCGGCGGCTGGCCGTCGGGCGTGGGCTTATAGTCGTCAAGCCGCGGGGGCAATAGCGGCAGGGCGGATTCGGGCAAGGCTTCGTGATATGGCTGGCCATCCGGCCCGGTCTTCCAAATGATCGGGAAGGGCTCGCCCCAATAGCGTTGGCGGCTGAACAGCCAGTCGCGCAGCTTGTAGTTGATGGTCTTCTTGCCCAGCTCCTTGGATTCCAGCCAGGCCGTGATCTTGCGCTTGGCTTCGGGGGTGGGGAGTCCGCTGATGGAAATCTCAGAGCCGGTGGAGTTGACCGAGATGCCGTCTTCGACGTAGCCGTGCCAGTCTGTGCCTTGCGGCGGTTCGACGACCTGGACGATGGGCAGGTTGAACTTCGTGGCGAACTCGAAGTCGCGCGTATCGTGGCCTGGCACGGCCATGATGGCGCCGGTGCCGTAGCTGATGAGCACGTAGTCGGCGATCCAGATGGGTATCTTTTCCTCGTTGACCGGGTTGATGGCGTCACCGCCAGTAAAGACGCCGGTTTTCTCCTTCGCCAGTTCGGTGCGTTCGAGGTCGCTCTTCTTGGTCACATCGGTCTTGTAGGCCTCGACCGCCTGCCGTTGCGCCGGGGTGGTGATGGCTGCGACCAGCTTGTGCTCCGGCGCCAGCACCATGTAGGTCGCGCCAAACAGCGTGTCTGGGCGGGTCGTGAAAACGCGTATCTGCTCGGGCGAACCGGACACTTGAAAGTCCACTTCCGCTCCCTCGCTGCGCCCGATCCAGTTGCGCTGCATTTCTTTGAGCGAATCGGTCCAGTCGATCGTGTTCAGGTCCTGGAGCAGGCGCTCGGCGTACGCGGTGATGCGAAGCATCCATTGGCGCATCGGCTTGCGGACGACGGGGAAGTCGCCGACCTCGCTCTTGCCATCCACCACTTCTTCATTGGCGAGCACCGTGCCGAGTTGTTCGCACCACCAAACAGGTGCCTCGGTGACGAAAGCGAGCCGCTTCGAGTCGCGGTAAGCGCGGCGCTTGGCTTCGAGCTCGGGCGAGACGCCTGCCCCACTTTGAAGTTCGCGCGGGTAAGGGAGAGTCTCGATTGGCTCGGCTTTATTGGTCTGCGGATTAAACCACGAGTTGTAGAGGCGGAGGAAAATCCATTGGGTCCACTTGAAGTAGAGCGGGTTGGTGGTGTCGAGTTCGCGGCTCCAGTCGTAGCTGAAGCCGAGCGACTTGATCTGGCGCTTGAAGGTGGCAATATTCGTTTCGGTGGTCTTGCGCGGGTGCTGGCCGGTCTTGATGGCGTATTGCTCGGCCGGCAGACCAAAGGCGTCCCAACCGATTGGGTGCAGAACGTTGTAGCCCAATGCGCGCCGATACCGGCTCAGAATATCCGTGGCGGTGTAGCCTTCGGGGTGACCGACGTGCAGCCCAGCGCCGGACGGGTAGGGGAACATGTCCAGGATGTAGAACTTGGGCAGTTGCTCCGGCCTGGTCTGGGCGTGGCGCCCCGCGAAGGGATGGTTGGCGGGCACGGTTTCGCCCGGATTCCACGCGCGGAAAGCCTGCTGCTCTTCCCATTGGTGCTGCCATTTGGGTTCAATCAGATGAAACGGATATTGCCTGCGTCCGAATGCCATAAGCGCGGGAATATTGCGTAAAGGCGGGGGACAGACAATGGAAGAATTAGCCCCGGCGAAGAGGGCTTTATTGTTCGCGCAGGCGTTTCTATGCTGAAGGGGCATGATCACTTTGCTCATCGCAACACGCAACGCGCATAAAGTCGGGGAGATTCGCGCCATCCTCGGTGACGGATTTCACTACCTGACGTTAAATGATGTTCCGAATCCACCCGAGGTGATCGAGGACGCCGGGACGTTTGCCGGCAATGCAACCAAGAAGGCGGTCGTGCTGGCGAAGTGGTTGGTGGAATCGCAGGGCTTAGAGGCCAAGGTCGCAGGTCTGAAAGCTGGAGCGCGAGAAGACCGACTATACGTGCTCGCCGATGATTCCGGCCTGGAGGTGGATGCGTTGGGAGGTGCGCCGGGCGTTCATTCGGCGCGTTATGCGGCTTTGGACACAGGGAGGCCGGGCAATTCGCCGACCGCGGAGAACAATGCCAAGCTGATGCGGTTGCTAGGAGACACGCCACTGGACAAGCGGACGGCGCGGTTTCGCTGTATGGTGGCTCTGACGCCCGTGCTCCGCTCAGAGAACCGACCGGCCTCGCCGGTCTGCTACGCCGATGAATTGGAATTACAGACTGAGTTGTTCGAGGGCGCGTGTGAAGGGCGGATTGGCTTTGCTCCGCGCGGGCGGGGAGGGTTCGGCTACGATCCGCTATTTATTCCGGCTGGTTACGAGCGCACCTTTGGGGAGTTGGACGAAGCGATCAAGAACGAGTTGAGCCACCGAGCCCGGGCGCTGGCGTTTCTCAAGTCGAAACTAAGAGATTGAGACCGGGGAGGACTCTGATACTCTATGGGCGAGCCATGCCTGCGCGCGGCGCCGACTCCAAGTCTTCGGCATCGCCGCTCGGAGGCATGGGGAACGAGACGTTTTGAAACTCAAGTTGAAGATGACCTTTGAATACTTCCGCGGGATCGTTGCGCGTTTGGCTGTAACAGGAGTGCTGGGCTTGTCCACTCTGATCGCCGTGGGGCAGACGAGTGGAATCTTCGCAGACTTCACCACCAGCATGGGCAGCTTCACCTGCCAATTGGACTTTACGAATGCGCCCAGGACAACCGCCAATTTCATCGGATTGGCCACCGGTCAGCGTGCTTGGCTGGACTTGCCGTCTGGCCGTGCCCGGACCAATGCATTCTACAATGGCCTGACGTTCCATCGCGTGATCGCCGGCTTTATGAACCAGGGTGGCTCTCCCAACGGACAGGGCACCGACGGTCCGGGCTACGCGTTTACAGATGAATTCAGTCCGAGTCTGGTCTTCGATAGTTTCGGCGTGCTCGCGATGGCCAACTCCGGCCCTAATTCCGACGGGGCGCAGTTCTTTATCACCGTCGCGCCGTTCACCTCAGGCAACAACGTCTATTCCATTTTCGGCCGGCTCACCTCCGGCTCGAACGTGGTCTATGCGATCAACCACGTGGCTACGGATGCCAACGATAAACCGCTGACCAACGTGGTAATCCAGCAGGTCAGCATCCGGCGAGTTGGCGCGGCGGCGCAGGCCTTCAATATCGACGCGCAGGGCTTGCCGATCGTGACCAACCTCCCATTGAGAATCGCCACTGCCGCGAGCCAGGTCACCCTCACCTTCACCAACCGGCAATACGCCGATAATCGACTTTACTCGACGACCAACCTGCCGGGGGCCTGGACCTCGGATGCGTTGGGGATCGAGATCACTACTCCGTTCTCGAACAGCGTCCAGCAGGCGAAAGACGCGTCGCGGTGTTTCTATTCGATGGCCCAAGTGCAGTATGCCTCCTCGACATTTGCTCCGAAGGCGATATACGGCGGCACCCTCACGCTCAATTTCACCGTTGGTCCGGGGCTGATTACGGTCACATTCAATTCGACGGGGGGAGGAACATACACCTGGACAGGGCAGCCGTCCGGGACAGTAACTAGTTATGACTGGAGCCAGGAACCTTACCGAGGGTATCTATGGCCGTTCCAGCTCTCGGGGTTGGTGCCGCTGACACTGCAGTTGGATTTCACCAGTAACACCGCCGGGACGATGAGCGGCACTGCCTATTTGAGCGGCGGCGCGGCGGCTGTGTCCGGCACATTTAGCCTGAGCGGGACCTAATAGCGCTCGCGGGTCGCCATTTCAATTCGGCACGCGAAGCCGCCGCCGAATCAGGCCGTTGCTGGCGATCATGCGGTAGGCGTGCTTGCCGGGAATCGGCTCCTGCCAGAACTCGCCGCCGGCGCATTCGACAATGAGTCCGCCCGCCGCGATGTCCCACAAGTGGATGCCTCGTTCGATGTAAGCGTCAAAGCGTCCGGTAGCCACATACACCAAAGCCAGGGCTGCGGAGCCCATGATGCGGAGCTTGCGGACGCGATGGGTGAGGTCAATGAAGTAGGGCAGGGTCGCTTCCAGATTCTCGCGGGTCTTGGCAAAGCCGATGGACAAGATGGTCTCACGCAGTTTGCTGCGCTTGCTGACGCGAATAACCGTGCCGTTCAACCGCGCGGGCTGGCCGCGAATGGCGGTCCACAACTCGTCGCAGAAGGGATCATAGACCACGCCAACCAGGGTCTGGAAACCGTCCTTGAATTCGGCGATCCGTGGTGTCTGGGCTCGTCGCTGGAGTGCGATCGACACGCAGGCATGCGGTATGCCATAGGCGAAGTTCACTGTTCCGTCGATCGGGTCCACTACCCAGCGGTATTCGGCAGCCGCATTGCCGGCGACGCCTTCCTCGCCGAGCAGGGCGATGTGGGGGAAGCTTCGCCGGAGGGCTTTCTCGATAAGGCCCTGGCTGCGGACGTCCAGTTCCAGTTTGATGTCGTGTTGCGTGACCGTGTTAGCGCGCTTGCTGACGTTCAGTTCGCGGCGCATCAACGCGCCAACCGTCTGAGCCGCCCGGACAGTTGCGGCTTGCGCCTGCGCTAAATCAATTTGCTTGCTTGGTTTCATATTCATAAGGATCACCCGACGCCGGCTTTGCGTTTGCAGCGACGCACGGGCCGCCGACTTATGGCCGCATATCGGCCTCTCTGCGCGAACTACTCCACGCGCGACAGCTTCACTTCCTTCAGCGTCAGATTGTACGAGAACTTGTCCAAATAGATATTCTTGCCCCCGCATTCCAGCTCGCCGCGCTGGAAGTCCACGTCGTCGGAGCGAATGGTGTGCTTAGGCGGAGTCAGTGCCTGGCTGTGGTCGCTGTTGGCGATCATGCGATATTGGTCCAGGCCGCCGAAATAGAAGTCGCGAACCTCCCGCTTCTGCTCCGGCTTGAGCGTGTTGGCGTAGCGCATTGCCCAAATACCCATATAAGGGTCCGCCGGCATCCAACCATAAGGCGCGAGGTAAACTTCTGTCCAGTCGTGGTTGGACTTGTCCCCTGGGAAAGTGTTCCACCCGGATTGCCAGCGGGCGGGAACGCCATTGAGACGGCAGAGAGCGATGAAGAGCAGCGCCTCCTGGCCGCAATCCCCATAGCCTTTGGCCCGACAATACTCGCTGATGTTCCGAATGGTCGAGTACTCGATGGAGTAGCTGTATTTGATATTGTCCGCGATCCAGTCGAAGCACTTCTTCGCCTTCAGGCATGGGTTGGTCTCGTCGCCGACAATCCGCTGGGAGAGCTGCCGCAGCTCCGGAGTGAAGACGACGTGCGGCCCCTCGTGGGTAAACTCCTTGAGCGCCGAGTCATTGGGATCACAGGGCCGGACCTCGCCTGGCTTTATGTCAAACCGGACGGCCTGGGCGGTATATTCGTATTCAACCTTGAATTGAGTCGGTTTGCCCGCTTGGGCTGGTTGCTCGAAATACAAGGAGCGAATCGGGCTTTGTGCGTCGTCCAGGTGCTTCACCGGCGAAGACGTGGTCAGCACCTCAAAATCACTCTGGAACGGATACTGCCGGGGGATGGGAACCCAGGCGCAAATGGTCTCGCCGGCAGGGGCCGCATCGGCCTTCGCCGTAACGCTCATGGTGACTTGAAAGCGTTTGGGGAGAACGTAAGGCGTCTTCGCGGCGGAGGCCGCCTGCTTGATGGCGCGGATGCTCTCCACGCGCGCCTTCTCCAGGGAGGCGGTATCTTTTGGACGTATGCGGCGTGCGTCCAAATCCTGGTAGCGCATGTAGAGATTCCTCACGCTGTCGCCCATGTAGAAGCGGGTGCCGTCAATGTCCCGGTAATCGAAACGCCCTTCCTTGAGCCACTGCTCGTATTCCTCAAGGGTGAGGTTCTTGACCGAGTCCTTCAGCTCCGTGAAAAGCGCTTCCTTTGTGTCCGGGAAGTCCTGTTTGATCCGGTCGAGGCGGTCCAGTTCAAACTCCAGCTTCTTCCGTTCGGCGGCGGACAGTGATTTGTCCTGCAGGGCGGTGCTGAGCACGCGAGCGGCCTGCTTGAATTGACCTTGGAGTTCCAGCCGGCTCGCTGCGCCGATCACGTCCTCCTGGGCATAGCAGTTAGCGCCGAGAGCCAGGCAGACGCATACGACAGCAAGCAGACACTTCTTCATAGCAGCGCCGAGCATGCCCGCCGGCGGCGCGAGAATCAACCTTCTACTGCGGCGCTCCGTCAGCCCTGCAAGCTCTCCAGTGCTTTCCTGGTCCGGTCGCGTTTGGTCTGCCACTCCGCCAGACGTTGCTGATGTTCTTGCAGCACATGCGGTGGAGCCTTGGAGGTGAAGTTCGGATTGTTCAGCTTCTGCTCGGCCTTGGTGATCTCGCTTTCAATCTTCTCCAGCTCCTTCGCATGGCGCGCCTTCTCCGCCGCAACATCTCTCAAGCCTTCCATCGGCAGAAACAGATCGCCCAAGTCGGAGTGAACAGCAGGCGTGCCTTTCTTCGGCAGATAATCGGCGTCGATCTCCAGCGTCTCGGCGTTGAGCAGCAGCCTCAAGACTTCGGCCTCGTGTGGCAAGAGCGGCTTGGCCGGCTTGAAGACGAACTTCACCTTCTTGCTCGACGGGATATTGCCTTCGCGGCGCAGGTTTCGGCCCTGCGTCACCAGCTCATACTTGGCGTTGACCATATCGAGGTAGCAGGCGTCCAGGCCGTAATGGCCGCGGAAGTCTTCGTCGAGCGGCTTGGGCCACGGGGCAAACATGATCGTGCTGCCGCCCTGGTTCTCCGGCATGTCCTCGTGGTAACTCATCCCGTGCCAGAGTTCCTCGGTGATGAACGGCAGGAACGGATGGAACAGGCGCAGCGTGTGGGAGAGGACAAAATCTATTACCGCCAAGGTGTTGGCGCGGCGTGACGCGCGCTGAGGGTCGTCAGCGCCGCCTGCGACGTGTTGCGTGGAAAGCACGGCCTTGCTGGCCTCGACATACCAATCGCAATACTCACTCCAGAAGAAACGGTAGAGGGTTTGCGTCGCTTCGTTGAACCGATACCCCTCGAAGGCGGTGGTGATCTCGCGNNTTGTTGCAGAAGTTGCGGCCCAGCTCGACATCCTTGTCGTCGAAGAGCACATCCTGGCCGAGCGGCGCGCTGCGCATCGTGCCGAAGCGCAGGGCGTCGGCGCCATACTTGGCGATGAGTTCAAGCGGGTCGGGGGAGTTGCCCAGGCTCTTGCTCATCTTGCGGCCCAGCTTATCGCGGATGATGCCAGTGAAATAGACATTGCGGAACGGCAGGTCCCCCATGAACTCGTAGCCCGCCATGATCATCCGCGCCACCCAGAAGAAGATGATGTCCGGCCC
>PLZQ01000070.1 GCA_003152225.1 Limisphaerales bacterium
GTCGTGCCGGTGGATCGCGATGGCGGCGGGGCAGCCGGGCTGCGCGCAATACTGGATCGGCTGCTGCTCGGCGGTGCCATCATTCTGTTCCCGGAAGGCACGCGGACGCGCGATGGCAAGCTCCAGCCGGCCCGCTCGGGCATCGGCCTCACCGTGATTAAATCAACCGCGCCGGTGGTGCCGGTGCGGGTATTTGGAACGTTCAAGGCTTACGGCCGGCATCTGCGCCTCCCGCGCCCACGCCGAGTGGCGGTGAAGTACGGCCAGCCAATGCGCTTTGAACAATTACGCGCGGAGGCGAAGGTCTGCTCGAAACCTCGCCTCAAGGAAATCTATCAACAGGTCGCCAATGAGATCATGGCGGCGATTGCGAGGCTGGAGCCATACGAGGACAAGGCCCAGTTCCCTTGAGGCGGCCCACCGCACGTTTCAGCGGCTAGACTTTCGGCTCCCACCCCTTGCGGTAGGTGCGGCTGACCAGGGCGATAGCCTCCTTGTCCCCCACAATCTTGCGCTCCTTGGGATCGAAGTTAATCGTGTGCCCGGTGCGCCAGGCGATGTTGCCAAGGTGACAGAGCACCGTGCTCTTTTGGCCTTCTTCAATTTCAGACCTCAGCTCTTTGCCCTCGCGGATGCCGTCCAGGAAGTTCGCAAAATGGATTGTGTCAAAGTCAAACAGGCCTTCCTGCTGGGCCTTGATCTCACGTACGACTTTGTTATTGAGGTCGTAGATCGTGCAATTGCTCCCGGCGACCGCCATGCAACCCTTCTCACCGTAGAAACTCACGCCAAAGCTTGCGCCCTCGAACCCGCGCGGGGCGCAGCTCTGCCCTTCCCAGGTGATGCCCTTGTCGCCGAAGTCGAAGGTAGCCATCATCGTGTCCGGGGTCTCCCAGTCGTCCTGGTAGAAGTAACGATTGCCGCCGCAGGTCACCCGCCGCGGGAGTTCCACCTGCAAGCCCCAGCGGGCCAGATCGAGGGCGTGGACGCCATTATTGCCAAGCTCACCGGTGCCCCAATTCCAGAACCAGTGCCAGTTGTAATGGATGACGTTGTCCTGGAATGGCCGTTCCGGCGCGGGTCCCTGCCAGAGAGAGTAATCGAGCCACGCCGGCACAGGGGCCGGTTTGCCGTGGCCAATTGAGGTGCGATGGTTGGTGTACCACCCGCGAGCAAAGTACACGTTACCGATCTCGCCCGCGTGCAAGGCGTCGATGGACTCGATCACCCACGGCCAACTGCGGCGCTGGTTGCCCATCTGCACCACGCGCTTGTACTTGCGCGCAGCGGCGACCATCAGTTCGCTCTCGTGCAGGTTGTGGCTGCCGGGCTTCTCGACATAGACGTGCTTGCCGGCCGCGCAGGCAAGGATCGTCGCAGGCGCATGCCAGTGATCGGGCGTGGCAATGGAAACAGCGTCCACGTCCTTATTATCGAGGATGCTGCGAAAGTCCTTCACGCCCTGCGGCTTGCGTTGCTGCTTCCTGGCGACCGCCGCAATGCCTTTCTCAACCGCCCGGCTGTCCACATCGCAGATGTAGCCGATCTCCGCATTCGGCAGAGGGAGATAACCGGCGATGTGGGCCATCCCGCGGGCATTGCAGCCAATAATGGCGACGACGACCTTGTCGTTGGGGCTCTTAGCGGCGCGCAGCGAGACGACGCTGCCCAGGGTGGCCAGGCCCGCAGCGAAAACTGAGCTCTGCTTAAGGAAATTCCGGCGGCTGATTGATTCAATCATGCTGCCATGAGATTGTTTCAGAAGGGCGCTGGCAAGGAAACTTTGCGCCAGCCCTCAGATGCCGAGATTCGAAAGGGTACTGCTAATGGCGTTAACGATTTGAACGAGGCGGGGATGAGACTCTTCGAATTCCCGCGTGGAAGTGCCCAGTCCTTGCAGGGATAGCTTAAGCAGTTCCGGATTCCGCTGCGTGCGAGTAGCCTCGTGGGCGGAAACTTCCGTAAACCCGGCGATGCTTTGAGCCTGTTCCTCGTGCGTCTTGGACAGCTCAGCGACTTCTGATTTCAGCGTGCCCAGCAACTGCAGGAGTTCCTGCCGGCGCTCTTCCTTAACGCTCTCGGCGGCCTGAATGCGGGCTTCGATCTTGCCAATGGTGTCCTCGATCATCGCTTTAGTCTTGGTATCCAGCATCAGGATAGTCCTCCCTCACGGGTCAGCAAGCGAAACAAATGCATTGCCGGTGGGCGTTACCCATTCTGTTCAACTAGACCGCTTGGGTCTTCAGCCTCTTAACGAGTGGCTGCACCAGGTCCCAAATGGCGGCTTGAATCTTTGCGACGTCCCCCGTTGCATCAAATTGCCGCACCCGTTGCGGTTCGGCGGCGGCGATGGCCTGGTAGCCTTTGGCGACGCGCACAAAGAAGCTCTGGCCTGCCTCCTCAATCCGGTCACGTTTAAAGGGAAGCGGCAGCGTGGGCTGGCGGGCCAGCCGCCGGGCCTCGCTCACTCCCTGAGAAACGACAAAAAGCAACGTCAGGTCCGGCCGGGTCTCGCCGACAGCAACATCAACGATGTTCCTCACCATCTGCAAATCCAGTTCCCTGCCATAGCCCTGATAAGCGGTGGTGGAATCGTAGTAGCGGTCGCACAGCACAATCTCCCCGGCGGCCAGCGCCGGGCGTATGACTTCCCGGACCAACTGCGCGCGGCTCGCATTCATCAGGAGCAGCTCGGCCTCGGCGGTCATTGCGTGATTGGCTGGGCTGTGCTTGAGCGTGTGACGGATTTCCTCGCCGATAGGAGTGCCGCCCGGCTCGCGCAAGGTGCGCACCCGGTGGCCCATTGACCGCAGACGGTCCGCCAGCAAGGAAATCTGGGTCGTCTTCCCGCTGCCTTCCGTGCCCTCAAAAGTGATGAACGGAACCTTCATTTCACAAGCGTTTGGCCCGCGCCCCTTTGGGCGTGTCCTCGATGACCCAGCCCTTGGCCTTCAGCTCATCGCGGAGAGCGTCGGCGCGTTTGAAATCCTTGGTTTTGCGCGCCGCCTGGCGGGCTTCGACCAGCGCGGTGATCTCCGCCGGCACCTCCACTTCCTTGAGAGCACCAGCGCCCAGCACCGAATCCAGCTTCTCCCAGGTGCCGAGCGCCGCCGCAGCGGCGGCGGAGTCGAGCGCATTCTCCGCCAGCTTCCGGTTCATGTCACGGACCCACTCGAAGATCGCGCCCCAGGCACCGGAAATATTGAGGTCGTCATCCAGCACGGCGGAGAATTGGTTTAGCAATGGCGAGTCGGCGCCTGCCTTCGCATTGCCCGCCAGCTCGCGCAATTTGGTCAGGCATTCGTCAATGCGCGTGAGCGAGGCCCGCGCGCCCTGCAAGCCGTCCAGCGTGAAGTTGAACGTCTCGCGATAGTGCGCGGTTAGCAGCAGGTAGCGAATTTCGCGCCCAGTGAACCCCTTCGCCAGCAAGTCGCGCAGCGTGAAGAAGTTCCCCAGCGACTTGCTCATCTTCTTGCCTTCGACCAGCAGGTGCGCCCCATGCAGCCAATATTTCACGAAATGCTGGCCGGCTGGCTGGACGCCCGCGCCCTCGCTCTGCGCGATTTCATCCTCGTGATGAGGGAACATCAGGTCTTCGCCGCCCAGGTGCAGGTCAAAGCTCGGCCCGAGCAGCTTCATGCTCATGGCGCTGCACTCAATGTGCCAGCCGGGACGGCCTTCGCCCCACGGGCTGGGCCAGAATACCTGGCCGTCCTCCGGCATGCGCGCTTTCCACAGCGCGAAGTCGGCGACGGCCTCCTTCTCGTATTCGTCGCTGCGCACCCGCTCGCCGACGCGCATCTCGTCGAAATTCAGCTTCACCAACTGCCCGTACCGGGAGCCGCCACCGCGATATTTCTCGATGCTGAAATA
>PLZQ01000272.1 GCA_003152225.1 Limisphaerales bacterium
GTTGTTCTCGCCGGGCACGTCTTCTGCCAGGAGCACCGCACGGATGCCGGGCATCGTGCGCGCCACCGTGGCGTCGCGGCTCAGAATCCTTGCATGGGCGTGCGGGGAGCAGACTGGCCAAACCTCGAGCGCCCCGGCCGGTTGGTCATCCGTGTAAAGCGCCTCGCCCGTGACGTGCTTATGCGCACTCTCATGCGGCAGGGGGCGGTCGGTAGGGCGCGCAGTCCCCTGCGCGCCGTTGAACTGAAAGGACCCGCCCTGGTTTGCCGCCGGCGCGCAGGGGACTGCGCGCCCTACCTTCGGGAAAGGCGCAAGCCCCGCCTCGAAGTGGAACTTCTCGAACAAGCTCGTGATTAGTGCGCGCCGGTATTCGGCGCTGCTGCGCGGGTCGGAAATCGGAGTGAACTCAGCCTCAAGCAACGGCAGGACCTCTTTCACTGTCTCCGCGCACCACGGCTTGCCGAGCAAGGCCTGCTCTGCTTTGCGAGCCCGCGCTGGCATCGCGGCCACGCCGCCGTAGGCAAGCCGCGCATCTCGAATGAGGCCTTCCGGGTTCAGATACAACGTGAAGCACGCGGCGACGGTGCTAATGTCCATTTCGCGACGTTTCGATACCTTGTACCAGGCGCACTTGCGCGCGAAGCTTGGCTGCGACGCGAACCGGGGGACGATGATGGTCTTGAGAATCTCGCCTGGCCGCAGAGCCGTTTTGCGGTAGGCGACGAAGAACTCGTCGATCGGGAGGGTGCGTTCTGAAAGCAGGACAGGCGTTTCGCCTCTCCTGCTCTGAAGCGCTACCAAAACGACTTTAGCATCGAGCGCGAGCAGCACCGGGGCGCTGTCGCCGATGGGCGAAGCCGTGACGAGATTACCGCCCATGGTAGCGCGGTTACGAATCTGCCGCGAGCCGAAGACGCGAAGCATGTCGGCCAGAGCCGGGAACTCGTCTGCCATCTGCTCCTCGATTTGCGTGAGGGTGACCGCCGCGCCGATGCGCCACTCGGCATCGGTGCGTTGAATCTCCCTCAACTCCGGCACTGCTTCGATGGAGACCAGTGTGGGGAACTTCTTAAAACACTTCGTGATGTCGAGCCCCAGTTCAGTAGCACCGGCGATGAGCTTGCCTTTGGGGAATTTTGCCAGCAGTTGCAGCAGGTCGCGGAGCGAAGTTGGGCGGACGAAGCGTTCCCCGGCAAACTCGTATTGGAGCCCTTCCAATCGGGCCGTAGAGGTCTTCAGCCGCTCGGCAAACGAGTCCTGGCCGTTCTGCCGGTGCCGCTCGGGGAAGGCCTCGAGTGCCGCGTCGCGAATCGGCCGGTAGCCCGTGCAGCGGCAGAGGTTGCCGCACAATTGATCATCAAGCTGGTCGGACTTCCGGATGTCCCCCCGGTAGTAGCCCTCGAAGAGCGACATCACGAAGCCCGGCGTGCAGTAGCCGCATTGGGAGCCGTGGCCCTCCACCATCTTCTCCTGGACGGGGTGGAGCTTGTCATGGCCGGCGACGCCCTCCACGCTGACAATCTCGCGTCCGGCCATAAGGGGGAGCGGGACCAAGCAACTGTTGATGGCGCGGTAGCAGGCCCGGCCCTGCGAATCGCGGTCGATGATGGCTACTGAGCAAGCGCCGCAATCACCCTCCGCGCAGCCCTCTTTAGCGCCGGTCAAACCCGCTCCCCGAAGGTATTCGAGCAGGGTGGTGTTCGGGGAGACGTCTTCGACGCGGACGCCGCGGCCATTGAGCCGGAATTCGATGGCGCTGGACATAACAGGTAAGCTAAGCATACCGCGGTGCAGGGGGACTGTAAACGAAATAGCCGGCGTTGGCGCAAGCGGGGGCGCCCTTGTCGCTCACCGCCGGGATGAGGTTCAGAGGCGGTCGGTCTGGCCGGTGGGAGTTGCCTCGCGGGCTAACTCACCAGCCAGCTCAGAATCGCTTTTTGCACATGCAGCCGGTTCTCGGCCTCGTCGAATATCGTTTGCGCATTAGCCTCGAAGGTGGCTTCGTCGATCTCCTTGCCGCGATAGGCAGGCAGGCAATGCATTATCAGCACGCCTGGCCGCGCGAGCTTAACGACGGCGGCGTTAACCTGGTATCCAGCCATCTGGCGGATACGGTCAGCGGACTCCTTCTCCCGGCCCATCGAAACCCAAACATCCGTATAGAGCAAGTCCGCGCCCGCGGCGGCCGCCTGGACGTCCTCGGTGAGTACGATCTTGCCTCCCGCCCGCTTAACCAGCTCAGCCGATGGTTGGAAGGCCTTCGGCGCGGCGATGCGTAATTCAAACCCCGCCTTGCCCGCGGCAAANNGATGGAGCCGCGCTTTTCCTGGAAGGTAAAGATGTCCGCCAGGATCTGGCACGGATGCTCGTCATCGGTGAGGGCGTTAATGGTGGGGATACACGCGTAGCGCGCAAACTCTTCCACGTCGTTCTGCGCGAAGGTGCGGAATACGGCGCCATGGACCATCCGGCCCAGGACGCGCGCGGTGTCCTTGATTGGTTCGCCGCGGCCAAGCTGGATCTCGCTGGAAGGGAGGAAGATTACCTGGCCGCCCAGCTCGCGGATGCCCACCTCGAAGGAGACCCGGGTGCGCGTGGAGGATTTGGAGAACAGCATGGCCCAGGTTTGACCGGTCAGGGGCAGCTTGACATGGTGCCCGCGTTCCTTTTTGAGGTTCACCGTGGCGGCCAGGATGGCTTCCATGTCCGCCTGCGCCAGCGATTCAATGCTTAAGAGATGTTTCATGACAATGTTAGGCCGCTAGCTTGGCCACAACCGATTCAATTAGCTTCAGCCCTTCCTCCGCCTCACTCTGCTGCAGGTTGAGCGGCGGCAGGAAACGCATAATTTGCCCGCCGGCCGGGATCGCCAGGAGCCCGGCGGCGTGCAGGAGATTTGCGAAACGGCTCGCCTGCGTCTTGCTGCTATCGCCGGGCAGGTTGGGAATATTAGGCACCAACTCGATCCCCATCATTAGACCCAGGCCGCGCACGTTCTGGCTGATTCCCGGATATTTCTGCGCGAGCTGCTCCAGGCCGCTCTTGAAATAGCCGCCCACGTGCCGCGCGTTGTCCGCCAGTTTCTCGCGGTGGATCACATCCAATATCTTCAACGCGACCGCGCAAGCGAGCGGGGAGCCGCCATAAGTCGAGCCGTGGGAGCCTGCGCCCAGCAAATCGGCATAGGGTGCCCTCACCCAGAACGCGCCAATCGGGAATCCGCCGCCCAGCGACTTGGCCATCGAAATGCCATCCGGCAGGAACTTTTCACCCTCCGGAACGCCTTCGAGGATGCGCTGAAAGCTCTGAAAGCGTCCGCTGCGGAAGTGGCCGCATTGCACTTCGTCCATGAGCAGCAGCAGCTTCTTCTGATCACACAACTGGCGCAGGCCGAGGAGATACTCCGGCGTGGCGGGGATGATCCCGCCTTCGCCCTGGATGCCCTCGATCAGGATGGCGGCCGTCGCAGGCGAAAGCGCTGCGCGCATGGCGGCCAGGTCGTTATAGGGCACCTGCCGAAAGCCGGGCACCTGCGGCTCAAACCCCTTCTTGACCTTCTCCTGGCCAGTCGCGGCAATGCCCGCCAGCGTTCGGCCGTGGAAGGAATTCACCGTAGTGACGACTTCAAACCGGCCATCGTCGTGGCCGAATTTGCGGGCGAGCTTGAACAATCCCTCATTGGCCTCGCCGCCGCTGTTGCAGAANNCTCGGTGATGGCCGGGTGCCCGTGGCCCAGCGAACTGACGGCAATGCCGCCGCCCAAATCCAGGTAACGCCGGCCCGTGATGTCGTAGAGATGGCGGCCCGACCCGTGGGTCAGCACGATATCGAAGCGGCCGTAACTGGGCACGACGTTCTGCTGGAACAGCGCCTGGATGGCCGCCGCGTCGTTGCGCACGACCGGCGGCGGCGCCGGAACAATGTCTTTCATATTCTACGCGTCAAACAAATCAGGGAAATCATTAGCAGGAGTTCGGGAGGAGGGAAGTCCAATATTGAGATTTGGCAGGGCAACAGAAGAGCGGCGCGGATGCGAGGAAGGCGGTTCGTTCGAGGCCAAATCCGATATCCGAAGGCCGAAATCCGAAAGAAATCCGAAGGCCGAGAAGCGAATGCAAAGGCGCTTTAGCGAGGCTTGCGGCCTCACGGACAAGGCCATTTGCAGGTTTCGGTTTTCGGCCTTGCTTCGAGTTCCTGTTTTCGGTCTTCGGATTTCCGCCATTCCTCACGTTTCGGCCTGAAGCGCGTCCCACGTCTCCAGGTACAGTGCGCGAACGGCTGGGGCGACGGACAATCCGCGCGGCAGCTTGCGGCGGAGGATGAGCTCGACCACATCCGTCTTGTCCCGGAGCCGGCGCAGCGGCGAGTGGGCGGAGCTGTCCAGTTTGAGCGAGAGGAGTTCCTCCAGTTTGATGATCTGCAGTTTCTCCGCCGCCGTGGTCGGTTGCGGAAAGGGCACCTTGCAGCCGCGCTTCAAAACCTGGCCTGCCGGCAAGAGATCGACCTGCACGCCGTTTCGCCGGTCTTCTACCCTATCCTGACAACCCTTGACTCGCGCGAATGGACCAGTCAAGTCGGCCGTGAGGAATTCCACGGCCTCCAACACGTCGGGCACGACGATATCAACATCAATGGTTGCGCGCGGATAGCCATGCTCCTGGACGGCAATTCCGCCGACAATGAGATGGGGGATGTCATAGGCAGCCAGAGTTGCGACGGCTGTTTGGGCAGTTTGGAGGACCCCGGAAGTCCCGGTATTCTCACGGATCAGGTAAGCAGCTTGGTTCCTCACACCAGAGAGAATCGCATATTGCGCCTGGTGGCTCAATTCTTTTCCGCACTCCGCACGCTGCGTTCTCTCAGGAATTCGCAGGGCGCTTCAGAGTTACAGAACCACTTCGGTCCCCACGCCTTCATCGGTGAAAACCTCCATCAGCACCGCGTGCGGCACGCGGCCATCAACAAATGAGACTTTCGCCACACCCGCCTGGATGGCGGCCACGGCACTATCGACTTTTGGAATCATCCCTTTGTCGATAACTCCGCCCTGTTTTAGTGCATCCACCGCGCCGAGCTTGAGGCGGGAAATGACGCTGTCCGGTTTGTTCGGATTCTGCAGCAGCCCCGGCACGTCGCTCATGAAGATCAGGCGCCGGGCTTTCAGCGCAATGGCCGCCTGCGCCGCGGCCACGTCGGCGTTGCAGTTGTAGATCTTGCCATCCTCGCCCCGCGCGGTAGGGCTGATGACAGGCGTGATGCCCTGCGCAATGCATTCGAGCAGCGGGGCCACGTTAACGCCGGTGACCTCGCCTACGTAGCCCAAGTCCAGCGACTGGCCGTCCGGTCCTTTCATCCGTGCCCTGCGGCACCGGAAAATATCCGGGCCCGCAAACCCTTTGGCCAGGCCGCCCAGCGACTTGATGGCCGCCACTACTTCGGGGTTGATTTCGCGTGATAGCACATTGTCGGCAATCTGCACCGTCGCCTCGTCGGTCACGCGCTGGCCTTGAATGAAGCTGGCCTTGAGACCGGCCTTCTCCATTGCCCGGGTGATGGCTTTCCCGCCACCGTGAACCACCACGGGGTTGATCTCGACCGCCTCCAGAAAGACAAGATCACGCGCTACGCCGTTGCGTGTTTCCGGGTCTGGGGAGTCCATGAAACTGCCGCCGTATTTGATGACGAACGTGGCGCCGCTGAATCGTTGGATGTAAGGCAACGCCTCCAGTAAGGTGGCGGCTTTGGCAATTAGGTTTTGCATATAAAATGAGAGTTCACCCGCCCAGCGAAGTTGGGTCGCTGACATCGCCCTTATTGAACTCCACATACTCTTCGGTCAGGTCAGCCGCATACATCAGAGCGCCGGCCTGCCCGAGGTTGAGATTGATGTGGAGGTCGAATTCCTTGGGCGCGACCGCAGCGCAGAGCGTCTTGAAGGCGGCCTTGGTCGGCTGCCCACGCTTGAGGCTCCAGAGAATGTCGCGGCTGCCGGGTGCGCTGTAGCCGATGTCCACCTTCTCCTCGACAATCGTCGCCGGGCTGTAGCCGACGGCAGCGAGGATGCGGCCCCAGTTGGGATCGCCGCCATGCCAACTGGTCTTGACGAGCGGGCTGTTCGCCACGGCTCGCGCCGCCGCATCGGCGTCGGAGAAGGTCTTCGCGCCCTTGACCCGCACCGTGACGAATCGGGACACGCCTTCACCATCGCGCACGATCATCTTGGCCAGCGCCAGGCAGACGTGGGTCAGGGCGGTTTGGAATAGTCCAAAGTCTGAAGTCCCAAGTCCAAAGTCACGGTTGCCGGCGAGGCCGTTGGCGAGCACGAGCACTGTATCGTTCGTGCTCATGTCGCCGTCCACCGTTATGCGGTTGAAACTGTTGGCCACGGCCTCATGCAGCGCGGCGTTAAGGACTCTGGGCGCAACCACTGCGTCGCTCGTGATAAAGCACAACATCGTCGCATGGAGCGGCGCGGCTGCGGGCCGCTTGCCTGTGGCGCTCATGCCAGGCTGAATCATGCCGGCGCCTTTGCAGATGCCGCCGACGCGGACCAACTTGCCACCCAGCTTGACCTCGACGGCGACTCGCTTTGAGCGCGTATCGCTGGTCATGACGGCTTCGGCGGCTTGCGCGGCGTGGTCCGGTGTGGACCCCAGCAGGGCCGCGGCTTCAATAATGCCGGCGCGCACATTGTCCATCGGCATCGTGACCCCGATACGGCCCGTGGAACCGACGAGTGCCAAACCCTGCGGGAGGTTGAGTGCGCGTTCCGTGAAGCGCACCATTTCCAGCGCGTCTTGCATTCCTTGCTTGCCGGTGCAAGCGTTGGCGTTGCCGGAGTTCGCAACCACCGCTTGGGCGCGGCCTTTCTTCACGCGCGCGGCGCACACTTTGACCGGCGCTGCGCAGGCCTGGTTGGTGGTGAACATGCCGGCCACGGTGGCGGGCACCTCCGACACGATGAGCGCGAGGTCGCGCTTCATCCCCTTATCCGAGCCTTTGCCGGTGCCAAGACGTTTGATGTCGCAGAAGACGCCGGCGGCGCGAAAACCTTGCGGCGCGAGGATGGAACCTGGGATCTCAGTTAGTTTAGCTTTCATGCTGGCAGTTAGTATTTCTGTCACAGATCGATACTCGGGCTCACTTGCGCCATTGGCTGTCGGCGAAGTTCATAAACGTCGCCCAGTCATCCGGCGTCATCGAATGCTTGCCCTCGCGCAGATAATAGCCGAGGGGACTTGATACGAGTTGGCGCCGGGGCGGCATTTCCTTTGCTGCCAATCCTTCGGCGCCGAGAAAGCGATAGACCGGGTCGGCAGCCTGGAGCACTTGGAATTGGCCGGCCGGATTGGCCCATTGGTCTCCTTCGGCGGCGGAGAACAGCACGGGTCGCGGGGCGCAGAGTGCTACCAGGCAATTCTGGTCGAACGGCAACCTCTCCGGCGCATCGTTGAACTGCTTGAACTCGGCGTTGAACCAGTGTGGAAACTGGCTGTTAATGGCCTTTACGGATTCGCCGGTCTTCCCGCGGCTCGGCGCGGAGCCGCCGCAGCCGGCCTGGTGCGGGAACGCGATAGCAATGCGCTCGTCGAAGGCCGCCGCCAGCAGCGCTGTCTTGCCATTGCGCGAATGGCCCAAGGACGCGATGCGGTGCGCGTCCACGCTCGGCTCAGTGACCAGGTAGTCCACACAACGGTGGTAGCCCCAGGCCCATGCGGCAATCGTGCCCCGGTTGGTCGGATTGTTCCTGGACGGATCGTCGCCTGCCAGCCAGGCGTAGAGGCCCTCGCTGACCTCTTTGCGGTCGGGATCTACGTCCCCGCTATAAAACGCCGCCAGGGCGTAGCCGCGCCGGACAATCTCGGCAAGCGGCCAGTCGCCGGCCTGCGAGCCGCGGGCGGCCTCGGTAGCGGTGCTGTTCGTGCACCCCTTGCAATTATCGCCCAGCCAACTCCGGGCCAGCGGCACGCGCGGATCAGCCGTGAGGGCATGGTTGCCGCAAAAATCCATGGCCAGAAAGACCGGTGCGGGGCCCGGGCGCACGTTTGGCACTACCAACATCAAGTCAATCCGCGGCGCCTTGCCTGGGCCCATTTCCAGTCTCACAAGCTTGAGCGTCGCCTTGCCGTTCAGGAAATCGGGGTATTCCCCGAGGTTCGTGGCCTTAGTGTGTTCCGGCTTGGGGGGGATGGCGCCATACATATAGTGCTGAAACAGCGCTTTCAGCTCGGGCCGGCGTTCCTGGAACCACTGATCCCGGGAGGTAACGCGCCGGCCATCCTCCATCACCAACGGGTCTGGCAGAGCTGCTTGGGGCCGCAATGCTGAGGGCGCAGGGAATGACGCCTGACTTGTGGGCGCGGCACCCGTAACAGGAAAGACCCCGCAGAGCCCGGCGGCCAAGGCGAGAACGGAACAGCAGCTCAGGTTCATATTAACCCCGCGGTCTCCGGGAATCCGCACATGAGGTTCATGCTTTGCACGGCTTGCCCGCTGGCGCCTTTGACCAGATTGTCCTCGGCGCTCATTACGATGAGCCGTCCCGTCCGTGGGTCCAGCCGCCAGGCAATTTCAATCACGTTGGTGCCGACCACATTCTTCGTGTCCGGCAAAGCCTTGCCCTCCAGCAGCCGCACGAACGGCTCGTTGGCATAGGCCGCCTGGTAACAAGCGGTCACTTGGTCGAGGGTCGCCTTGGCCGGTGTCAGATACAGCGTGGTGAGGATACCGCGGTTCACTGGAATCAGGTGCGGGGTAAACTGGATGATCACCGACGTGCCGGCCGCGACGGACAGTTCTTGTTCGATTTCAGACAGGTGCCGGTGCTTGGGGATACCGTAAGGCCGCACGCTCTCGTTGCACTCGACGAAGAGGTAATCAAGCTCGGCTTTTCGACCCGCGCCGCTAACGCCGCTCAGCGAATCGGCGATGATGCCGGTCGGTTGCACCAGTCCCGCTCTCAGCAGCGGCACCGTTGGCAGCAGGATGCTGGTCGGGTAGCAGCCCGGCGAAGCGATGAGCGAGGCCTTTTGAATCTGGGCGCGATAGACCTCTGGCAAACCATAAACCGCTTGGGCCAGCAACTCCGGGGCAGGGTGCTCATGGGCGTAAAAGTCCTTATAGACCGCCGCGCTCCTGACGCGGAAATCAGCGCTCAGGTCAATGACCTGGCAGCCGAGCTGGAGCAGGGGCACGGCGAATTCCGCGGCCACGCCGTGCGGCAACGCCAGGAACACGATCTGCGCCTGTTTAGCCAGCAGCTCCGCCTTGGGCTCGCTGAAGCGTAGCCCCCTGGCGCGCGGATGATGCGCGAACTTTCGGAAGATCTGCGCCAGCGTCTGCCCGGCATATTGGCGCGAGGTGACGGCGGTCAGCTCTGCGTGCGGATGCGACAGGAGCAGGTGAACGAGTTCCTCGCCGGAATAACCCGACGCACCGACTATGGCTATCTGTTTGGTCTTTATCATAAAAAAACCCCGCCGGATTGAACCAGCGGGGCGGAGAAATATCCAGTGCGATTAACGTTTGCTGTACTGGAAGCGTTTGCGCGCGCCCGGCTGGCCGTACTTTTTGCGCTCCTTCATGCGTGGGTCGCGGGTGAGGTAGCCTTCAGCCTTCAAGACGGGCCGCAGGTTGGCGTCCACCGTGAGCAACGCGCGAGCGATGCCATGGCGCACTGCGCCAGCTTGGCCGGCCGGGCCGCCGCCGGTGACGGTGATCTGCGCGTCGAACTTGCCGGCCGACCCGGTGACCGTGAACGGCTGGGAAACAACGACCCGCAACGATTCCATTGGGAAATAGTTCTCGAGCGGTCGGCCATTGACGACGATCTTACCGGTGCCCGTGGCGAGGCGCACGCGCGCCACTGCGGACTTGCGGCGGCCAGTGCCGAGATTCTGGGGAGCTTTGACTTCGGGAATCTTTATGTCAGACATGCCTGGAGAAAGTTAGTGGTTAATAATCGATAATTGGCGGCTCTACTTGGCGGGAGCCAATGGCTGGGGTTGCTGGGCGGCATGCGGATGCTTGTCACCTTTGAACACTTTCAATTTGGTCATCAGCACCCGGCCGAGCCGGTTCTTGGGAACCATGCCCCGCACGGCGTGGGTGATGAGCTTCTCGGGTTGCTGCGCGCGCACCTCTTCGACTGTGCGATAGTGCTCGCCGCCTTTCCAGCCGGAGTAGCTCATGAACTTCTTCTGGGTTTCCTTTTTGCCCGTGAGCACGACTTTCTCGGCGTTAATGACGACGACAAAATCGCCGGCATCAAGATGCGGGGTATAGACAGGTTTGTTCTTTCCTCGCAAAATATCGGCGACTTGCGCCGCCAGGCGGCCCAGGACGGCGCCATTGGCGTCAATCACGTGCCACTTACGTTGGTCCAAATTCACTTTCGGCAAATGCGTCTTCATCTCAAATCTTAATCAAAGGAGGGTGGAAAATAGCAAACGGAGCTACCAAGTCAACAGACATTTCAATTGTTTTGCATTGTCTTCCGCAGGGCGCCCGATTATATCGAAACCGATCTCTGGCATGAGTCCACTGAATTTGTTGCACCGGACGCCGAATCGCCGCATCGCGTTGATCGCCCTGCTGGTGGTCGCACTCGACCAGATCACGAAGCAGATCGTGCTCCGGTTCCTCGGGTATGCGCAGGAGAAGGTTGTGATCGCGGGCTTCTTCAAGTTCGTGCACTGGGGGAACACGGGCGCCGCCTGGAGCCTGTTCCGCGGCAATAACGGGTTGCTGGCTGGTGTTGCCCTCATTGCCTTGCTGGTTTTATACTTTAGTCGTCATCATTTTGACTCTCGCACCTTACTCAGCCAGATTGCCTTTGGCCTGATCGCCGGCGGGATCGTGGGGAATCTCATCGACCGGCTTCGGGTAAAGCACGTGATCGATTTCATCTACTTTTACTTCCAGCAGAAGAACGGCGCCGAAATCGGCTTTCCCGCCTTCAATGTGGCCGATAGTGCCATTTGCACCGGCGTCGGATTGGTGTTCCTGATCACCTGGTGGAGCGATCGCAAGCTCACGCCGGTCGAACCGTCGCCGTCCAAGTGAGGGGAACAGTGGGAATTGCGAGGCCCTGACAGCCATGTCCTCCCGCAGTGAAGTTTTGACCATCGAACACACGCTTCCGTCCGAGCGGCTTGACACCTTCTTGCGCGGCAAGTTTCCGGCAGTATCCCGGGGCGCGATTCAGCGGCTGATTGAGCAGGGCCACATCCAGGTCAACGGCCGGACCGTCAAGCCGACGCATACGCCGCGAGCGGGAGAACAAGTCGAGGTGCACTGGCCCGAAGCGCGCGCCGCCGAAGCCCAGCCGGAGGAGATGGCGCTCGACGTTTTGTTCGAGGATGAGACTCTGCTGGTTTTGAACAAGCCGCCGGGACTGGTGGTGCATCCGGCGGCGGGCCATGAGGAGCATACGCTGGTCAACGCCCTGCTTCACCATTGTGCGGGGCAATTGAGCGGCATTGGCGGCGTGGCGCGGCCGGGCATCGTTCACCGTCTCGACAAGGACACCAGCGGCTGCCTGGTGGTGGCCAAGAATGACGAGACGCACCTGGCGCTCTCCGCCCAGTTTGCCACTCGTAAGGTAGAGAAGATTTACCACGCGATCCTTTGCGGTGAGTTGCCGCGCGACCAGGGCGAAATCCATGCGGCTATTGCCCGGCATCCGTCGCATCGTAAACGCATGGCGGTGGATGACGCAGCCGGGCGTGACGCGCGGACCAGCTATCATGTGCTGGAGCGTCTGCAGGGGGCAACCTTGGTCGAGGCAGTTTTACACACCGGTCGCACCCACCAGATCCGCGTGCATTTCCAGTTCCTCGGCTTCCCGCTCGTGGGCGACGCGACGTATGGAAACCGCCAAAACCAACATCTTTCGGACCTCGCTGGCTACGCCGCGCCGCGCCAAATGTTGCACGCCTGGCATTTGACGTTCAGCCATCCTCGAACCGCCAAGCGCCTGAGCTTCGAGGCGCCGCTGCCAGAGGATTTCCTGGACGCGCTAGCTGCCCTGCGCTAAGGCGGATCGGTCTCGGAAGAGGTGGGTTGGTTAGGGTTTGACACAGGGAGCAGGATGATAGTATTTTATATCAACGGTTATGGGGACTGATTTGGTTTCAGTTCTCTAACCTTGCGCAGTTCAGACAAACTTTGATTAATATATTTCATGAGCGATCCAATACTGGCTAGCGGGAGGGAAGGCGTGGCCCCCAAAGTCTCGAAGATCTCGGAGGCCGTCATCCGCATTGCGGGCAATTCCCAGGACGGTATCCAGGCGATCGGCGGTTTCCTGGCGAGGTTGGCCGGCCGCAGCGCCCAGGAGGTTATGACCTTCATGACGATTCCTTCGACCATTTCGGGGGGGCCTTCGATCTTCCAGGTACGGATCGGCTCGGGCGAAGTGCTCAGCGCGGGCGATGACGCCGATGTGCTGCTGGCCTTCTATCAGCATTCTTACGAAGAGCACATCGGATCGCTGAAGCAGGGCGGGATCGTGCTTTACGACTCCGACCACGTGGAGCCCAACGCGGAGTGGCAGCAGCAATATCATCACGTGGGCGTTCCAATCTCCAGTTTGACGATTGAGGCGATCGGCGGCACGGCCAAGGACAAAGGGAAGAACATCTTCGCGTTGGGCCTGGTGGCCCGCATCTTCGACCTGGATGTCGCGAAACTGGAGGCGCTGGTCAGCGAGCGCTTCGGTGGCAAGGATGCGAGCGTCCTGAATAACGCGCTGGCGGCCTTCCGGGCCGGATACAATCACTCGCTCGGCGATGTGCTGGAGACGTTCAGGTTCGTAGAGAGCCAGGGCAAGAATCGCAACCAAGTCGTGATGAACGGCAACGAGTCGCTGGCTTACGGGCTGATCGCCGCGGGTGTTCGCTTCGGCGCGGCCTATCCCATCACGCCCTGGTCGGACGTGATGGAAATCCTGCGCCGCGAGCTGCCCAAGTATGGGGGCACTTTCGTGCAATGCGAAGATGAGATCGCGGCCATCTCGATGGCCAACGGGGCGAGTTTCGCCGGTCGCGTCGCCGTGACCGGCTCCAGCGGGCCGGGCATCTCGCTAAAGATGGAATCGCTCGGCTGGGCGGTGATGGCTGAGGTTCCGTTGGTGGTGATTGACGTCCAGCGCGGCGGCCCTTCCACCGGCCTGCCGACGCAGGTCGAGCAATCGGATTTGAACCTGGCCTGCTTTGGCAGCCATGGGGACGCGCCGCGTGTCGTGCTCGCCCCGGCTGGCGTGGAGGATTGTTTCTACACCGCTATCGAAGCTGTCAATATCGCCCGCCGATACAACGTGCCGGTATTCGTGCTCAGCGACCAGGCGATCGCCACCCGCATCGAGGCATTTGCTGAGCCGGATCTGGAGAGGATCTGCCAGGACATTAGCCCGGACCTAACGCCGGTGGCCGACTACAAACCCTACGACCTGTCCTCCCCCGACGGCGTGACGCCCCGGGTGGTACCGGGCACGCCAATTTTGAGCGGTCGCTATCCCATTGCCGGCGGTCTAGAGCATGACGAGCTCGGCCATCCGACCGGCTCACCTGAGTTGCATACGCAGATGACGGCCAAGCGGCGCAAGAAACTGCAAGCGCTGGCGGCCACGCTGCCGACCCCCAAAGTGAATGGTCCAACCGAAGGCAACCTGCTGTTGGTGGGCTGGGGTTCGACGCAAGGCCCAATCCGGGAAGCCGTGGACCGCGCCCGGGCTGCAGGCAATAGCGTTTCCGCCCTGCACATCAAGTATCTCAATCCGCTGCCGCCGGGATTGGAAAACATCTTCTCCGGCTTCAATGCCGTCCGTGTGGTGGAACTGAATGACGAAGGCCTTTACGGCTACGGCCAGCTCGCCGGTCTGCTGCGCGCACGCTATTGCGATCCCAAGATTCGCGGCTACAACAAGACCGACGGCCTGACCTGGAAAGTGAAAGAAATCCTCGAACGCGCCAAAGCCGACGTCAATGCCGCCTTGCGCAAGCACTAGCCGATGACCGATCACTCATCAACCATCACCGCTTTAACGCTTTAACGAACTAACAATATGACTGCCCCAGCAATAGAGATCCCTGCCCCCAAAGCCAGTACGGTTGTCTCCCCGCCTTCCGCCGAACGCAAGCCGCTGACGAAAAAAGAAATCGCTGCCGATCATCCCACCTGGTGTCCCGGCTGCGGTGACTTCTCCGTGCTCGCGCTCTACTTCAAGATGATCGAAAAGCGCAAGCTGTGGCAGGAGAAGTTCACCACCATCTCCGGCATCGGCTGTTCGAGCCGCTTCCCGTATTTCGTGCAGGCCTACGGCGCGCACTATATCCACGGCCGCTCGCTGCCTTTCGCCAGCGGGATCTCCCTTTCCCGGCCCGACCTGCACGTGTTCGTGTTTGGCGGCGACGGCGATCTCTTCTCCATCGGCGGCAATCATTTCACCCACACCGCCCGCAAGAACGTCAAGCTGACCTGCGTGGCGATGGACAACTGGGTCTATGGCCTGACCAAGAAACAGACCTCGCCCACGTCGCCCGTCGGTTTCAAAAGCAAGACCGACATTTGGGGCGCGGTGGATTACCCGATCAACCCAATGAAGCAGGCCATCGCAGCGGGCGCCAGCTTTGTCGCGCGGACCACGAGCACCAATCCGAATCACCTGCTTCAGATGATGGAAGCGGCGATCGATCACGACGGCTTCAGCTTCATTGAATGCCTGAGCGAATGCGTGGAGTTTTATGAAGGCGCTTTCGACGCCGCAAACCCGCGCAAGGGCGGCGTCTTCAACGTTGTCCCGCCCGATCACGATGTAACCGACGAGGCGGCGGCGTATAAGCTCGCGGACGAGCCATTCCCCGGCTACTTCGGCATCTTCTACAAGAAGACCAAACCGACCAAGAATACCAAGGAAGCCGGCCTCAGCGCCGCGGCAGTCGAGAAGGTCAAGGGCCTCAAGGATTGGCAGATACTGCAGAAGACCTTTGATCGGACGAAGTAAGTTTGTTACGTAGCGGGTGTGATGACTCAGGTCACACCAGGTGCCACATACCGGGGACGCCTCGCGCCCTCGCCCACGGGCTACCTGCATCTCGGCCACGCGCGCACCTTCTGGATTGCGCAGCAACGCGCCCAGGCCAACGGCGGCGTGCTCGTACTGCGAAATGAGGACCTGGATGCCACGCGCTTCAAGCTGGAGTTTGTCAGCGCCATGCTCGAAGACCTCGGGTGGTTTGGCTTTGCCTGGCAAGAAGGGCCGGATTGCGGCGGACCGTTTGGGCCCTACAACCAAAGCGAACGGCGCGAGTTCTATCTGGCTGCTATGCGAAAGCTGCTGGCCGGCGGGTTTATCTATCCGTGCACTTGCTCGCGGTCCGACGTGCGGCGGGCATTGGCGGCGCCGCACCAGGGCGAGGATGAGCCCGTGTATCCAGGCACTTGCCGCGCGAAGTACAAGGCGGGCGGCAAGGAGGGCTCATTCGATCCGGAATCGACGAGCGGCTCACCACACAAGAGGAATTGGCGCTTCCGTGTTCCAGACGGCGAGGTGATCGCGTTCGAGGATGGCGCGTGCGGGCCGCAGCAGTTCATCGCGGGCAAGGACTTTGGCGATTTCGTGGTATGGCGGCATGATGGCGTTCCGGCTTACCAGCTTTCCGTCGTGGTGGACGACGCGGCGATGCAGATAACAGAAGTGGTGCGCGGCGCCGACTTGCTCCCATCAACCGCCCGGCAATTGCTGTTGTATCGCGCGCTTGGAGCGCCCGCTCCCCAATTCTACCACTGCCCGTTGATGACGGATGAGAAGGGAGTCCGCCTAGCCAAGCGCCACGATTCCTTGAGCCTGCGCCGCCTGCGCGCGGAAGGAAACTCCCCGGCGCAACTCCGCGCCCGGTGGTGACGCCGGACGCACTGGGCTTAGCGGCATGCACCGATCACGGCAACGGTTGACCGGCCGCCTGCCAGGCTTTGATCGCCTCGACCGGGTGCAGGAGCATGATGATGTTCAGGGTCAGATTATCCCGTACCCACAGCGCACAGCCAATTTCCATGATGATAACGGCGGCCACACTGACCCACGGACGTACTCGGGATGCGAACAGAAAGCCGAGGGACATCATTGAGATGTCGCTCAGCGAATTCATCACACTATCGCCGACGTAGCCCAGCGCAATGGTCGCCTCGCGGTAGCGGTTGATGATCAACGGAGAGTTCTCAAGCAACTCCCAGCCCGCCTCGATCAGCACTGCGATCAGGAATCGGTGGCGGACCGGCATTTTGCGCGCTACCAGCCACAATAGCCCGAAGAACAATATGCCGTGCGCGAGGTGCGAAAATGAGTAAGGATCGGCCAATCGTTGGGAACATTCGCTGCTCCAAATATTCCCTTCCCACAGGCCAAACCTGCCGTCCGGCCCGAGAAGGGACCGGCCCATCGAAAGCTCAATGCCACCCGTCAGCACCAGCACTGAAAGAAAAGCGACGATGCTCCAATGGTAGTCTCTAAGGAATGCAGGGATGGCCTCGGATGCCATGCGGCAACCTCGCCGCAAAGCATCGAACACTGAGAATGATGCTTCTTCCCGGCTATTAATGCGGTTAGCGTGGCATGGCCACGGTAAGCCATCAAGCTCGAATGAGTGACCCGGCCCACAGCCTGGGAGGCATCAAGCTTGCGAGGACCGCTTGCATACGGCGGAGCGGTCATACCTCCGCCTTCCATCGAGTGCCAATCGCCGTTTACCTGCCTTCCAAAGCGGTCTGAATCCCGCTTCTCTGCTGCCCGCTTCCTGAATCCCATGATTCCCTCTGGCCGGAACGGGCGGTTTCGCCTATTCAGTGAGGTCTCCAGCGGTGTATCTCAATATTGGACAGTTTCCCGTCTCGCAACCTGAAGAGCCAGCATTTATCCCAGTTCCTTCGTTGGCCGGGGTGGACTAACCGGGCGGAACTGCGTGCCAAGGAGACCACCCGCCCAGCCCCAACACGGACATTTCGGCGGAACGCCCCTGTCGGCTTTGACTGAAGTCGGGAGGCTGAGGTGCCTGTCCATGGCTGCCGCCGTTTCCTGCTTTCCGAGGCGGCGGCTTTCGACTAAGCTGTTCCTGAGTAAATAAACAGGACGCTATGCCAATATACGAATATGCCTGCCCGAAGTGCCGGGTGATCTTCAACTTCCTGTCGAAGCGGATCAAGCCTGACCGCTTGCCGGTCTGCCCCAAGTGCGGAAACAAGAAGATGACCAAGCAGATGAGCCGGTTCGCCATGTCCCGCGGGCTGAAGGAGCCGGCGGCGAAGAGCGAGCCGGGAACGGGTGAACCGCCGATGCCCGATTTCGATGATCCGCGCATGGAGAAGGCCATGATGGAGATGGAGCGGGACATGGAGCACCTGGACGAGAACAACCCCAAGCACATGGCCCACATGATGCGCAAGATGAAAGATCTCATGCCGCCGGGCACGGTGCCCAAGGAACTCGATGTCGCGATCAAACGCCTCGAAGCGGGCGAGGACCCGGAGAAGATTGAGGAGGATATGGGCGATGTCCTGGGCGATTTCATGGGCGGGCCGGACGAAGAGGGCGGGATGGGCGGCGGCGCTCCGTACTCGCACGATAGCGGGTTGTATGACTATTGATTGGTTACATGGTTGCAGGGTTACATCGTTACATGAGGAACGCCCGGGAAGATTAGCGTCGCAGTCGCCACCTTGCCGACCCTGTACCCATGTAACCATGTAACGATGTAACCCTTCCAAAAGAAGCCCATGGCCCATATCCACGAGAAAATTGACTTCACGGTCTCCATCTTTGTCGTTCAGGACGGCAAGGTTCTGTTGATCCACCACCGCAATCTGAACAAGTGGTTGCCGCTGGGCGGGCACGTCGAGCTGGACGAAGACCCGGAAACCGCCGCTTTGCGCGAGGCTAAAGAGGAGAGCGGATTGGAAGTCGAGTTGCTGGGCGAACGCCCGCCCACGACGGAACCGGGCACCCGCGCCCTGATTACCCCGCGGTTCATGGATATCCATCGCATCAGTGCCACACACGAGCACATCGGCTTGATTTACTGGGCGCGCCCGAAGAGCGGCACGCTGACGCTGGCCCCCTCCGAGCACCACGACATCCGCTGGTGCTTCGCCGAAGACCTGAACACTCTGCACCCGCCAATGACCGAAGCGGTGAAATGGTACTGCCGCGCGGCCCTGGAGGAAGTTGAGGGTTGAGAGTTGAGAGTTGAGGGATCGGAGTCCCGGATACCCTTCACGCATCACGCATCACGCATCACGCCCCTCATGTTTTCGCGCCGACTCAAGTCCGGATACTTCGTCCTCGAAGGCCTTAACTCCTTCGCGACGGTTTACTATTTCTACTATTTCTACTTCTTCATGCAGACGGTGTATGGCTTTGGCAACAAGGCCAACCTCGCGCTCGCTGCGCTGAACGGGGCAGTGTATGCGGTCATGGCCTGGCAGGGCGGGAATTTTGCCCAGCGCTTCGGCTATTTCACCGCACTCAAGACAGGTTTTGTGATTATGATGGGGGCGCTCGCTGTCGGCAGCCAGGTTCATTCCGCTGGCGGGCACATCGTCGTCATGGCCGTGACGGTGGTCGGTATGTGCTTCACCTGGCCAACGCTTGAGGCGCTCGTGAGCGAAGGGGAAACGCGCGCTGGTGTCCAGCGCATGGTCGGGATCTATAACATGACGTGGGCCGGCGCTGGTGCCGTATCCTACTTCATCGGCGGCGCAATGCTTGAGAAGCTCGGGCCGCGGAGCCTGTTCTACGTCCCGGTGGGAATCCAGATCATCCAGCTCAGCCTGACGTTGTGGCTGGAGTCACAGGCTCGTAAGGCCGCGCCTGCAAGTGTGACGGAATCGGCCCCTTCAGTCCCAGACCCGCATCCGCATCCCGCCGCCATGACCAAGGTGTTTCTTCGTCTGGCGTGGCTAGCCAATCCGTTCGCGTATATCGCCATCAACACCCTTATCGCCGTGATTCCCGGCGTAGCGAAACGGATGGATCTCTCAACCATGCTTGCCGGCTTCTGCTGCTCGATCTGGTGCTTTTCGCGGCTGGGAGCGTTCTTTGTGCTGTGGCGTTGGAACGGCTGGCATTACCGCTTCCGCTGGCTGCTCGTTTCTTACCTGGTGATGGTGGGGACGTTTGCCGCCATTTTGCTGGTGCCAAACCTTGCGGTGCTGATCCTGGCGGAAATCATCTTCGGCTGCGTGGCCGGCCTCATCTACTACTCGTCGCTGTTTTACTCAATGGACCTCGGCGACACTAAAGGCGAGCACGGCGGCATTCACGAGGCCGCGATTGGTCTGGGCAATTTCGCCGGCCCGGCCGTCGGCGCCGCCTCGCTCTATTTCCTCCCCCAATACGCCAATAGCGGGGCGTTTGCCGTGAGCGGCCTGCTGCTCCTCGGCCTGGGCGGCTTGCTCGCCATCTGGCATAAAGGAACTTAGGTGCGGGCAACGAAACCCAACCACAGATGGACACAGATGAACTCAGATATCCGCGAATTACGCGAATACACGCGAATTGGGAACGGACATCAACAACCAGCAAGGGGGCGGAGCGACTCAGGAACATAAGAATTCGTGTCAATTAGCGTAATTCGCGGATAATCAGGTTTATCTGTGTTTATCTGTGTCCATCTGTGGTTAATCCCTGGATTTGGACACCGGCAAATCCCCTTGCGCCCGGCGCCAATGTGGCCTACTGATTTCTGCACCGAGATTACGCTCTAACGTTTTGACTATTTAACACATTCAAACAACACATGTCCTTACTGGCTGGCAAAATGGGAATCGTCTTCGGTGTGGCTAACAAACGCTCGATTGCGTGGGCCATCGCGCAGGCGTGGCACAGCGCGGGCGCGAAACTGGCGTTTACCTACCAGGGCCAACGCCTCAAGGAGAACGTGGAGGAACTGGCCGGCGCGTTCGGCCCCGACACTCTGATCCTGCCGTGCGATGTCACCAAGGACGATGAGATTGCGGCTGTTTTCAAGACGGTTGGGGACAAATTCGGCAAACTGAACCTGCTGCTGCACGCGGTGGCTTTTGCGCCCAAGGACGCCCTGGAGGGCGAATTCGTCAACACCAGCCGCGAGGCCTTCCGCATCGCTCACGACGTCAGCGCCTATTCGTTGGTGGCGCTGGCGCGCGCCGCCGCGCCGCTCATGCTGGACGGCGGTAGCATCGTCGCTATGAGCTACTACGGCGCGGAGAAAGTCGTGCCGCACTACAACGTGATGGGCGTGGCCAAGGCTTCCCTCGAAGCCAGCACGCGCTATCTGGCCTACGATCTCGGCCCCAAGAAGATCCGCGTCAACTGCATCAGCGCCGGTCCGGTGAACACGCTGGCGGCCCGCGGCATTGGGGGCTTCAACGAAATGCTCAAACATTACGAAGCCCACGCGCCCCTCAAGCGCAACGTCCTGCCCGAAGAACTGGGCGCCACCGGCCTGTTCCTCGTCAGCGATGGCGCGGCGGCCATCACCGGGCAGGTCCTGTACGTGGATTGCGGATATCAGATCATGGGGATGTAAGCCGGTTGACGGACGACCATGCGTTGGGTCTCAGGCCGAAGGCCTGATTACCTTCTGGCCTCGAAGAATTCTGTCGCCCATTGCAGCCTTGAGCAGCAAGCGTATTGCCTTGACGCACAGTCCACTTCGTCCCAGAATCAGGAAGCTTGAACTCGTAGCGGGTTCAAATCAGAAAGCGAGATGCTATGAAGACTTGGATTCTCAGCAACCAGTGCGCAGCCCTGCTGCTCCTTGCGGGCGCTGCCATGCCGGCAGCGGCTCAGACGAATCAGTTGATCTCTACCTCTGATGCCCCCGAAAGCGCGGTCGCGGGAGGCGGGGGTGATTCCGGGGCGCCGGTCATCAGCCCGGATGGACGCTATGTGCTGTTCGCCAGCTCGGCCGGCAACCTGTCATTGACTAGCAGCAACACCGCTATCCCGACACGTGTTCTTCCTGTTCTGAACGTCTTTCTGCGCGACCGCACCAACGGAACAACCTCCCTGGTGAGCGTTAATCTGACCGGGACAAGCGGTGGCGACGATAATTCCGTGCCCGTGGACCTCTCGACCAATGGCCGCTATGCGGCCTTCCAAAGCAGCGCGAGCAACCTGGTCGCCGGTGATACTAACGGCGCCACGGATATATTCGTCCGCGATCTGGTGGAAGGGACAACCATCCTGGTGAGCGTCAGCACCAATGGCGACGTTGGCAATGGCGCCTCGCGCAGCGCCGTCATGACTCCCGATGGCCGGTATGTCGCCTTTGTCAGCGAGGCCAACAATCTGGTCGCTCGGGACAGCAACGGCATTCCCGATGTGTTCGTCCGTGACTTGCAGTCCGGCGTGACCACATTGGCCAGTGTCGGGGCCAAGCGGGTCACGACCGGCAACAGTTCGGAAGCTCCCGACATCACGCCGGATGGCCGCTACGTTGCTTTCTATAGCACCGCGACCAGCCTGGTTGCTGGCACGGTGAATTCGCAAGACATCTATGTCCGGGATCTCGTTAACGGCGCCACCACTTGGGCCAGCAAGGGAGCGGGCGCGGCGGCGCTTTCCATGCTGCGCGCATCCAAGGTCTCCTGTTACAACCACGCCATAAGCGCCGATGGCAGGTTCGTGGCTTACGAGGCCAGCGCCGCGCCGGGCTCCATCCCCTCGTATCCAGGACTCATACTCCGCTGCAACCTGGACACCGGCGCAACGGATCTGGTTCACACGAATGCCGCCATCCAGCCGCCCACCTCTCTGGATTTCTTCAATCTGGATATGACCCCGGACGGGCAGCGGATCGTCTTTGTAGCCAGCACCAACGGCACATCGGGCTCCACCACTTGCATCCTGCTCTGGGACGCGGGGACGGGCGCCATTACGCTGGTCAGTGGAGACCTGAGCAACCAGGTGGCCACCAATTACAACTGTGACCGGCCCACCATCGACCCCACCGGTCAATTGGTCGGTTTCAGCAGCACCGCTGCCAACCTGACTACCAACATGCTGCGGGGCGATTGGCACCTCTACTTGCGCGACCTTCAGGCGGGCGCCACCACGCTGCTGGATGCTGACACCAACGGCGTCGGCTCACCCATCGGCGGCCTCACGATGCCTTGCCTGAGCGCCAACGGCCGATTTGTGGCTTTCGAGTGCAATGACGGAAACCTCGTTCCCAACGACCGTAACCACGACTCAGATGTCTTCGTGCGCGACCTGGCTACGGGCGCGGTCGAACTCATCACGGCCCACGATCCCGCCCTCGCATCGCTTACGCCAAATGGGTCGAGTTGGCTTTCGACCTGCGGCGTAAGCGCCGATGGGAACCGCGTCGCCTTCGCTAGTGACGCGGACAACCTGGTCGCTAGTGACACCAACGGCTTCCGGGATGTTTTCGTGCGCGACCGGTTGAACGGCACGAATATGCGCGTGAGCGTCGGCACCAATGGATTCGGCGGGGACGGCAATTCGTTTGAGCCGGCGATCTCTGCTGACGGGCTCTATGTCGCCTTCACCAGTTATGCCGACAATCTCGTGGCGGGAGACGCCAACCGGGCGTCGGATGTCTTCGTCCGCGACCTGCAGACCGGGCTCACCACCCTTGTGAGCGTCAACAGTAGCGGGGTTGGCTCGGGCAACAAAGACTCCTACTCGCCCATAATCAGCTCCGGCGGCAGATACGTGATGTTTCGTAGCAAGGCGACCAACCTGGCCGCCGGTTCATTCAGCGGCACGGAGAACCTGTTCGTGCGCGACATGCAAGCCGGCACGAACTACGCGCTCACCGCAAGCGGCTTGTGCTGCGCGGCGATGACCCCGGACGGGCGCTTTGTGGCGTTTGTGGACATGGCAGGAGGCAGCAGCGGCAAGCTGTATGTCTGGGCTTCAGGCACTGATAGCCGGGTTTACACAAACAGTTATATCAGCCTCACCTCCGTCGCCATCAGTCCCGACGGGAATCGGATTGCCTACTGGGCCGGCTCCAGTTCCATGACCTTGTTCGCGACAGATCTGGCCGCGCGAACGAACTGGACGATCGGTTCGTATTCATTCCCGGTTCGTCCGGGTCTCCGTTTCAGCGGGGACAACCGGTTCCTGGCCTACGCCGCCTCTGTGAGCGCGCGCGGCCAGGTCTATCTTCACGACTTCCTGACTGGCACCAATCTCCTGGTCAGCCGCTGCTACTCTTCAACCTCGGGAGGCAGTGACTCATCCGATTCGTGCGACATCAGCGCTGATGGCCGCTTCATTGCCTATCGCAGCGCCGCGACCAACATCGTCCCCGGCGACGCGAACGGCACGCGGGACATCTTCCTGTTCGACCAGCAAAGCGGCGCTACGACGCTTCTGAGCGTGAGCCGGTTCGGAAACCGCGCTGCGAATAACTGCTCGCGCACTCCCATCTTCAGCGCCGACGGCCAGACCCTCGTCTTCCAAAGCTGGGCTTCGGACCTCGCTGACGCGGACTTTAACCAGGGCAGCGATGTGGTGGCCTACAGCCTTAGCGCCTCTGGCTCCATCCCCGTGTTCTATGCTAACATCTATCCGGGCAGCACCTCGGGGCAAGGTTCCTGGATTACCTGGCAAGCCGTGCCGGGCAAGAGCTACCGCGTTCAATTCAAGAACAGCCCCGACGACCCGAGTTGGCAGGAACTGGGCGGCGGCGTGACGATCCTCGGCAACCAGGGATACTGCCAGGACCTCGCGCCGGCGGCCGCCAGCCGGTTTTATCGGATTGTGGGCTATTGACCATTGGGGACAGCGATATGATGACGAAAACAACGTGCCCTCTTGTTCGCGGCCAAGGGTTGCCCGGGACCACCGCCGAGCCTCCCAAGCGGTGTAAGGTGCTCAATCGAGCCCCCGGAGTGCGCCCGTCCTCGGCCGCAGCAATGTCCGCAAGTACTGGGGAGCCGGAGTTTCCCAAAATGCCGGCCAGCTCGGAACCTGCTGCGCCCGAGGACGGGCGCACTCCGGCCCGATCGCTTGCGGGAACTGGAATCGTACGACACATCCGTGCATTCACGCTTATAGAACTGGTGGTAGTCATCGCGCTGTTCGCGCTTCTGGCCACCTTGCTCATGCCGGCCTCGGCGCACACCCGGCCCAACTCCCAGGCCATCCAGTGCCTGAACAACCTCAGGCAGATGGCGAACGCATGGCAAACGTATGCCGAGGATAACGGCGGCAGGATAGTTTCGGCCTATCCCAACTACGGGGGATTTGCAGGCACGTGGTGCGCCGGCAACGCCGAGAGCGGCGGGGGTTCCGCAAGTTACACTTATGGGGGAGCCGACCCGACGGGCATCCAGAAGGGGCTGCTCTGGAATTACACGAAGTCGCTTGGTCTCTATCGTTGCCCGACCGATCATCGTATTGCCGACGGTAGTGGCGTCCCAACGCAATTCGTGGGGAAGCCGATTCTGCGGACCATATCGATGAACTCCTACATGGGAGGCAGGAACTTTGGCGCAAACCCGACTTGGGTGGTAACCAGTCCGAACGGCCCGCAGGACCCAAACCACCCAGTCTATCTCAAAGACACCGAAATCAAGCTGCCAAAGCAGACTTGGGTGTTGGTGGATGAGGACCAGGACAGCATTAATGACGGTATGTTTTTCGTGGACGTAGGGGGAACGTATGAATTCATAGATCTGCCGTCGCGCGCTCATCGGTTCGGCTATGGCATTTGTTTTGCCGACGGCCACGTTGAAATAGATCAGTTCAAAGACGATGCCAGCAAAGACTGGCGGATAGGCCTCCCGGGCGGGTTCAATGATTGGATGCGTTTTACGAATATCACCACCCACCCGCTGTGATGTGAAGCAACGCGCCGGGCAGAACCGAGCATCTCCCGCGCCTCACAGCGAGCGGAGGCGGTAGAGGCGGACAGGATAATTCGTCCACTGGGGATCGCTGAAGTAGAAAGAGTCGCCAGTGAAGGTATTGGTTTGCAGGGGAGACCAGATGGGGTTGGCCAGATTCGGGCAGGCTTCTACCACGACGACCATGCCGCTGGCCCAGTTGACGTTGAATCCGAACCGGTTCGTCTGCACGCCGAAGCTGGCATCCTTGGCGATCTGTGGTTTCCAGAGCGCGGTGGGACGACCGTCAAGCGTCGAGAACCAGTTTGTGGTCCCCGGTAAGTAATAAATGGTCGCATTGATGTCGCTGTAAAACACAGACGCGCCAACACTGGGAGCATTCCCCCCGAAATAGACTTCCGTTAGGTTCGTGCAGTCATTGAACGCATAACTTCCGATGTTAGTGACGCTGGCGGGGCTCACGACGCTGCTCAGGCGGGTGCAAGTACTGAATGCAGAGCTTTCGATGCTGGTGACGCTGTTGGAGATCGTGTAGGTTCCGGCTCTGCCCGCTGGGAACTGCACAAGGGTGGCTTGGCTCTTGTCAAACAAGACTCCATCTACACTGCTATACACGGGATTTAGCGCCTCTACCGATATCGTTGTAAGGCTTCCGCAGGCATAGAACCCAAAGCCTCCGATGTTGGTGAGGCTGCTTGGGATCTTGACGCTGGTCAGGCTGGTGCAGGCATAGAACGCAGAGCTTTCGATGCTGGTAACACTGTTGGAGATCGCATAGGCTCCGGCTCTGCCTGTTGGGTACTGTTTGAGCGCGGCTTGGCTCTTGTCGAACAAGACCCCGTCCGCACTGCTATACACGGAGTTTAGGGCGTCCACCGATATGGTTGTAAGGCTGCTGCAGGATATGAACGCAAAGCTTCCGATACCGTTGAGGCTGTTTCCTATTGTGACGGTCGTCAGGCTGGAGCAACCATCGAATGCATAGCTTCCGATGTTGGTGACGCTGTTCGGGATTGCGACGGTCGTGAGGCTTGTGCAGCCATAAAACGCAAAGTTTCCAACGCTGGTGACGTTAGTGCCAATCGTAACGCTGGCCAGGCTGGAGCACCAATAGAACGCACTGTTTCCGATGTTGGTGAAGCTGTTGGGGATCGTGACGGTGGTTAGACTGTTGCATAGTATGAACGCATAGTCCCCGATGCTGGTGACCGGCAGGCCATTGGTCGTGCTCGGGAGGGTTACAGCATCGCCGCAACCGGTGTATCGCGTGATGGTGAGCGCGCCGTTATTGGTCGTGAAAGTGAATTGGGCTTGCACCACGACGGGCAGCGCCAACAGAGAAAGCAACGACAGCAGCCCTTTGAAAGATGTTTTCATGCCACATTCTGATTTCCGGGAGAAAGACGCACCCGCTCATTCTCCAAGTATGCCGTTTTACTCCTTTGGTGGAGCCAGGCAAGAAGAATCAGGCTATGCGCCGATAGACTTTGTGGACGGCGGCCTGGTCCACAGGCTTGACGAGCAGTTCGTCGATGTTCACGTGCGCGGGACGGTTGGCGACCCAGACCAGAATGTCCGCAATGTCTTCGGCGGTGAGGGGGCGGGTTCCTTCATAGACCTTTTTGGCCCGGGCAACGTCACCTTTGAAGCGGGTGATTGAGAACTCGGTTTCAGCCAGGCCGGGGTCAACGGTCGTGACGCGGATGCCGGTGCCGTTGAGTTCGAGGCGCAGGGCGCGGGTGATCTGCAGCTCGCCGGCCTTGGCCGCACAATAGGCGGCGCCGCCTTCGTAAGCGACATGGCCGGCAATGGAGCCAATGTTGATCAAGGAACTGCCGGGGTTATCGAGCATGAGGGGCAGGGCGGCGCGGGTCATGCGCAGAATGCCGAGCACGTTGCTTTGCAGCATGGCTTCCCAGTCTTCGTCTTTGCCCGCGGCGACGGTGTCCAGGCCGTGGGCGCCGCCGGCGTTGTTGATGAGCACGTCGAGGCGGGGCAGAGGAGACTGGTGACTGGGGACTGGTGACTGGTGGTGGGTGATTGTTTCTCTGGCCCAGGCGACGAAGGCGTCCACGCTGGAGGTCTTGCTGACATCCAGGGAGTGGAAATGGGCTTCGGGCGCTCCGGCGCGGTGAGCCTCGGCGGCAACCTGCTCCAGGCGATCAACGCGCCGGGCGCCGAGTAGTAGTTTGGAACCTTCCGCGCCGAAGGCGCGGGCTGCCGCGGCGCCGAAGCCGCTGGAGGCACCGGTGATCAACACCCATTTGTTCTTCAAAGTCATAACGTGCATTCAGTCGTTCTTGTACTCACCTACAGACGGCTTGCGCATTTGCGGGCAGAGCTTTTCATAGACGGAGAGCAAAAGCAACGAAGCGATTGGAGCAAAAGCAATCGCTTATTATTAGGCCGAACAGGCTGCTGGCTGCCGCCGACCTAATCATTCTGCAGCGGTATTTGATGGCTCACCGAGCGGACTGGGGGCTCGGCGCCTCGAGAGCGTGCAACCAGGTATAGATGGTTTCATAAACGATCACGGTGGCCCAGGTGACCCCAAGCCACAAAAGCGAGGCCTCCAACGGCAGACCGCAGAAACCGTTGACGAGCAATCCGATCATTTGCCGGGGCTGATACCCCCACCACTGATAGGGGACCGCGATGGCCGCTTCCCAGAAAAGGCTCACTAACAGAATAAACAGGAACGCCAGGCTGAAAGCGCGCCAGTTGATGTAAGGATTAGCCACCGGAAAGAAGATGGTGCTGGGTGTGATGGTCACCGCTGTCAGGAACAAAAAGTAGCTGGGAAATCCTTCGTGCCAAGGATGGGGCCCGAACTTCTTGTAGAGCAAACCCAACCCGAACACCACCGCTCCGAATATGGCCGAATGCGGGTGGAAGCAGAACAGGTCGCGCAAGCGAGTGGTTCGGCGAGGACCATCATCGCGATTGTAGGCGCCAAACCAAATTTCGTCTCCCCAAACATAGGCCAGCAAAACTGCGACGATGCCAAAGGTGTAGAAGCCAATCTCCTCGATTGGTATCGTCTTTTGCCAGCCCTGCCCGAAGGAGTAGCCCCAGAAGGTTGCTCCCAACGTCGCCCCACGATTGGCGAAAGTGAAGAAGCTCAGGCCAAAGCACACGTCCAACAGAATGCCAGCACCACTCAGCAGTCCGGCCGTAAGCCAGAAGGCGCGCTTTTGAATTGGGTTTTGCCGCCGGAGGGATACCCACAAGCCCAACACGACAACCGGCACGATGAAGAGGGAGAGGCTCCAGGTGTAACCGTGCGGTGTGGGGTTAGTGGTCAAATCGGTGACCAGCGGACGCGGCCCTTGGATGGTCATCAGCGTCAGGACGAAAGGAACCACCAGGACTGCTGCCATCCCGAGCAGCACCTTGGCATCCCTGTGCATAAGCCTTCGCGGCATACGCCGATGTCACCGGGCCTGGTGCCGGGCAACCGAGCCGTTCTGGCGCCGGCGCCGGCGCGTCTGCCGATTAGTAAAGATTGAAAAGCTTGGCATCCTGGGTTCGTTCCACGGTGATGTCCATCAGCAGGGTTTCGTTGGGGCGCCAGAACAAAGGATAACTGGCACTGTCCTTGTCCAATGGCAGCTCGCCCAAGCTATCGGTATTGCCGACCGAATAGCCGATCGTATGGCTTGGATTCGCCGCTGAGAGACTGAACACCAATTCCTCGCCCCCGCCGATGACGCCGTTCAGAGTTGTGAGATCGAAGATGAAAGAACGGTAGCTTTCATCGTTCTTGTAGTTGTGAACAGTTTGGAGCACATCCGTGTGGAGCTTGACCATCAAATCATCAATGGTCACCGCTTCTTCAGGCGTATGAGGGCGCTCATAGAATTCAAGGAAATAGTCTGGAATGGACATGCCGAGATCGTCGGTTACCCTTGAGACCAGGTTTTGGAATGTGTGGAGCGTGCTTCTGTCGGGGGACGCGGGTAGAGTCTGACGTGTGCGCGCGTCGCACGCGTCGGCGAACTCCTGGTAATTGGCGAGGTCGAGCCGCAGGAACTTCACGATGAAAGTGCCGAGCTCCGGGTCGAGCGTGTCGGGACGAATAATGGAGGCATGGTCCCGGTTGGGGAAGACGGCCATGGGAATCGGGCCGGCGGACTTCGGCCAGGTCCGGACGGTGGGGGCCTGGCTGTTGGCTGTGAAATTCAGCGAGAGCCCAGTCGCGTTGAGATTGGCCGTGCAAACATAGACGGTGCCATCGGTGCCGTCTTTATCGATGAGTTGCCTCAGGGCGCCCTGGTAGGGCTGGCTGCCGACCAGGATGGCGCTCAGACAGGTTTCAGGCACGTAAAAGGAACGGGGGCCAAAAAGGTCGCGTTGGGCGAGTTTCCATGAGTAGGGCGAGCCCATCTCCAAGGCGTCGAGGATATGGGTCCCGGTCTCAAAGTTGGTCTGCCAGCCTTTGACGATCCTACCGAACATCGTCCGCCCCAGGGCTGCCAGCGGCGAGCCTAGATTGGCCGGCGCCAGCATCAGGAACCTGCGCACGGGACACTCTTTCCCAGTTTCCAGATAGTAGCGGGTCATCCATTCCCGTGCCACGAGCGTGCCGGTGGAATGGACAATGAGATTGATACTCTTCGGGTCTGTGGGAATGCCTTTGTCGAGCAGGATCTTCTGGAAGGACTTGGCCAGGTCTTCGATCGTGATGTGGTCTTCCAGCGAGACGTAATCTCCCAGCACGATGTCGGTCACCGTAAAGCCGTTGGCGCCGAGGAATTGTTGCAGGGGAACAAACGATTGTCGGGTGTCGCTATACCCGTGAAGGATGATTACGTTTGGCATAAAACTATTCTCCGATTACAGGGTTTTCAAGTATTCGAGCAGCGCTTCCTTTTCGCCGGCTGGGAGGGCTGTGCCGTAGGTGTGTCCCTGATTTCCATTGCCGCGCTGGCGTGTGTCCAGCAGGAAGCCGCCGCGCTCGGCCGCCGGTCCCGAGCTGACGAAGCCGACGTTGGCCGGATCGTAGAGGTCGCCGCCCCGATAAAAGGTCTGCGGGCGCTGTTCTGGTGGTTGGAGAAGAGCGCGGAGATTGGGAACGGAGCCGTTGTGTAGATAGGGAGCGCGGAGCCAGAGGCCATCGAGCGGCGAAGCCAGATAGCCTACGTTCTTGATGGTATCCGGCCGGTGGGCGCCCATCCCCTCATTGATGGCTCGGTTGGTCTTGCGGGACGCTTCCGGCGTCCAGGAATCAAACCGCTCGCGGTCAGTGCCAATCTCCTTGATAGGGACGGGGTGATTGCATTGCGGTTGGCCGGGCTCGTGGCAGGAGGCGCATTGCTGTTGGTAAAGGGCTTTGCCGGTGGCGGCCAAGTCGGCCTTGATAGCGTACGGACCATTGGGATAGGGCCAGTGCGGTGGTTGGAGCCGGCTGAGAAAACCGTCCAGGCGTTTCATATTCGGTTCGAAGTCCCGGGTCGGTCGCGCGCCGACTCCAACCGAGGAATCGACCAGCACTGTATAGACCGAGGGGCTTTCGCCGCCCCAGTTGAGGAACAGGTTGGTGCCCTTGCGAACCTGCAGGTTCCAGGCGGAAGCGAAGTCGCACTGGCCGACGGAGTGGTCCTCGGGCAGATGGGCCAGGAAGTATTTCGGAAGGTTAAAGGCGTCGTCGCGGCCCGGACCCCAGTCGGGCTTGCCAGGTCGGTCCATCCAGGCAAGCTGCTGGCCTTGCTGGATAAAGGCTCTACGGGTGAAGGGGATGATCGCGAACCGATACAGCAACCGGTCGCACAAGCCGAGGTCGTAGTTTTGATTGATCTCGCTCAGCAGGGTATTGGCGTTAAATCGCGGGTCATTTGCGGCCTGCGAAAAGAAACGGAACATAGCCTGAACGTTGAAGCTGTGGGCTGGAGCACCTAGAACCACCACGGGATTCTCCTCTTCCTTGAGCCGGTAGGTCGTCACATGGCACAGGGCACAGTTGTTGCCGACGCGCGGAAACCCAACGGTCTTTTTCGTGAACCCGACCGGCAGTTCGGAGCCTGGTTCCCAAACTACGCCGAACGACTTGTAGCCGCCGGTCCCTGGCATGAGGTCAGGGAAAATGCGCGGCAGGACCACCCAAATCCAATAAGGAATGCCAAACTGGCTCTCGCTGCCCAGCGAACCATGCTTGAACCATTCCTCGTCGCTGGCGATGGGCGTGGGTTCGACCTGCCGGAAGAACTTATACCAGCCGAACCAGGCGGTCGCCCCGCCAGCGGCCAAGACCAGCACGAAAATGAGGAAGCGTCTTTTTCGGGGGCGGGGGTTCGATTTCATTCCTTGGTGTTCCTAGAAGGTTTTTAGGTATTCCACGACGGCGTCCTTCTCCCCCGCGGTAAGGTCGGTGCCGTATTCCCTGCCTTCATGGCCGTAGTTGCCGTTCCCCGGGAGGCGAGTGTCATAATGAAAGAACTTGCGCCCTTTCTCCTCGGCAATGTTCCAGACAAAGCCAACACGCTTGGGCTCATACACATCGTAGCCGCGGTAGAACTCCGGCGGACGGTTGGTGGAGTATTCCAGCAGATCGCGCAGGGCTGGCACTGAACCGTTGTGCAGGTAAGGCGCGCGCAGCCAAAGGCCGTCCAAAGGCTGGTTCGCGTAACCCCAGGTCTTTCGGAAATGGGAGAAACGCTCATCGCCGTAGCCTGCATACAACAGGTTCTGGTTGGCGCATAGCTCCGGCGTATAAGAATCGAGCCTGTGCCGGTCGGTCTTGACCTTTTCAATCGGGGTAACCTGGCCGACATATTCGCCGGTAAAGTCGGTGCCGTCTTTGCCGTGGCAACGGGAGCAGTATGCTTCGTAAATCGGCTTACCTTGATCGGCCATCCTCCTGTCGATAGGATAAGGGAAAGGGGGCGGCGTGGCGTCAAGCAACCAATCTTCCATTCGTTTCACTGACGCCCGATCGAGGGTGGGCGGGGTGGCGCCGGTGCCAAAAGCGGCGCTCCGGTTTCGCTCTTGAACAGAGTTATTATTGCCGTCCCAGTGAAGCCACAAGCCCTGGCGTTTGCGCTGGTTCCAGATGGATGGAAAGTCGCACAAGCCGACCCACTCGTTGGTGCTGAGGAGGTCCATGCGGAAGTTCAGCAGCACTTTGGGCGGGTTGAAGGTGTCCACTCGTCCGGGACCGCAATCGGGTTCGCGTTCCATGAAACTGAAGCGCTGTCGCAGCAGCAGCAGTTTTTCACGAGCCAGGCTGATGCCCGCCAGGCGCAACAGCAATCGATTGAACCAATCTTCGCCTCCGCGCCGCGCGATTTCGGGCACGAGGCGTCCGGCGGAGAACTTCTCATCCACGGCGCAGGCGAATAGAAATCGTTCGAAGGCCTGAAGATCGACGGTATTGGCGGGCATGCCGACGATAACGCGGGGCTTGCTTTCCGGCGTGTCGCGCACAGTGCCGGCGTGGCAAACCGCGCAGTTTAGGAAGACCCGGTCGATGCCCATCACATTCCGTCGAGAGGTGCCGACCGGCAGGTCTTTGCCTGGCTCATAAATGAAACCAATGGCGGGGAGACCATCGCCGGGCAAATACTCCCGGAAGAGCTCCGGCAGCGTCTTCCATAAAGAAACGGGGACGCCGGAGCCGCGTTCGCCCCCCGTGGAGCCGTACTTCATGTGCTCGACCGCGTCGGCGTAGGTCACCGGCACGTCGCGCGTGAATCGGAAGGCGAGGTAAACGAGCACCGCCAGGAACAGTAAGACCGTGAGCGCACGGAGCCTGCCGCAACGCCTGCAATTGCGTTGGGACGGCTCCGGGGAAGTGGGCTGGACAGGGTCAACGTTCATCCCGGGCCCAAGTGTGCGCTCAACTCGCGAACCTCAGGGCGAAGTCGATCAGTTTCTTCTTGCCCCAAAAGACAATCCCCAGATAAACGCCCTCACCGACCTGGCGGATTTCGTCCCTAATCCAATGAGCCAGCAGGGAGGTTTGGGAATAATCGAGGACGATGCACTCCTTGCCATCGTACCAACTCGCATCCTTATAGACCTTGGCAATCACCGCCTTGACGCCAATGGGAAGCAGTTTGTTGCGCAGTTCGCCTTTGCTGGCGTCGAATACCTTCCCCTGCCAGGCGAACAGGTGGATGAACTTGGCCGCAGTCTCCTCCAGTTCGGTGCCAGGAGCAATAATGGCAGTGCCGGTGGCATCACCGTTGGGGATTTCGCCGGCCGGGCTGGCTTTGAATAAGCCGTCCAGCTCAGCCTGTGACATCTTCATCAGTTGGGGTATGTCCACTGCCATGGTCTATCCTTTTGTTTCGCCCACCTCCCGGAGCGAGCGGTTATGGGTGCGCATCAGAGAGTCTTGAGATACTCGATGAGCGCCCGCTTGTCTTCGTCGGCTAACTCCGTGCCGAAATAATGGCCCTTGTCCTCGATGAGATCGGGGCATTTGCTGATTCGGAACAGGTCCGGTGCCAGCTCATCACGCATCAGGGCCTTGGAGGCCGCGGCGTCCAGATGCTTCAGCTTGATTTCGAGCAGCACCTTCTTGATCTTCAAGCAAAGCCCCAGCAGCTTTGCGGGGTCGGCTTCGGGATCGATGTTGGCGAGCAAGTTGATGGGCGTCCCTTCGGGGATTGGCCCAATGCGCAAATAGCCATCGGGGTCCATGTGCGGTTTCAGCAGCGTGCGCAGCGGCTCGGGGATGACTGAGGCCTGGAGTTGCAACTTGCACTCCTGGCTGGTCCGCCAAATGGAATTGGTGCCCAGCCGCTTTTCGGGCCATAACAGCTTTTCGATGGCGTCGTTGAACGCAGTCATCCTTCCCTTGACGGACGGGTCACCCGTGAATACGCCGAGTGTATTGTTGTGGAGCAGCGGGGCGGAGGACCAAACGCTGATCAGGGAGGCCGTACGGTAATATCCGTTGCCGCCGCCGGGCACAGTCCAGTTCTCCATCTTGTCGGTGTAAGGATTCCAAACCTCAATATCCCCTGGTGACTCAAGCCCCTTGTAGGTCTCCGAGGAGAAGTTGGCCCAGATATGTCCCCGCTTGGCGTTGGTGCCGCAGGCGCGGGCGGAGTTGCTCTTAATCTTGGTGATGGGGTAGCGATGATCGTCCGAGAAGAAGTTCCCATCCTGGAAATCCGGCTTAAGGACTTCCTGGCGATACCACTCGACGTCATCTGCTCCGACAGATGGCCGCTTGCTCGAGTGGCAGCGGGCACAGTTCTCGGCGAAAACCACCTTGCCGCGCGTCAACACTGCCTGGTCGGATGTGAGGTATTCTTTTCCGTCGGGCGCGTCCTCCAGCCGGAACGCTTTGAGGCGGGTGAAGAACTTGCCGACATTGGTGAACTTCTGCTGCGTGGCCAGCCAATATACTGAGTTCTTCTGCGCCATGCTGATTTCGAACGGTTTCTGGCCGGTTAACCCGATCAATGCGTTGTGCTGCTGGAGGAAATGCTGCGAATACATGCCGATGTTGACATAGACGCGCAAGGTGGCGCCAACCACCCCGACTGAATCCGCACCATCTTTGAGGATATGAGGGACGTTCGCCGTGGGGGTGACGCCCGGCAGCAGCAGCGTCTCACCGGCCAGGACTTCCGGTTCGGCTACGGACAGGCGCGACCCGAGTTGGAAGATCGGGTTAATGGCATTGGGGTTGTTGATATTGTCCGTGGCGACGCGGGACGTGTCCGAGGTTCCGGGCGGCTGAGTCTTGAGCATTTCCCAGAAGAAGCCTCCTTCTTTTACCAGGTTGGCGAACACTTTGCCCTCGCGGATATATTGGTTGCCGATTGCCGAGGCCAGGTTGTCCCATTTCGGATTCGCCGGATCGGCGGGCGGCTTGCAGGGATTGAACGCGATGTGGCAAGCGCCGCAGGAGATGCCGACACGATAGGGGCGGACCAGGTCGCGGCGTATGGCGTAATCCGGGTCTGCGTAATAGCGGTTGCCATCCCATTTCTTGACCGCCTCACCCTTGAAATCCGGGTTCTCAAACAAACGGAACCCCATGATCCCCGTGGGGTGGCCATAGACTTTAGGATCGATGGCCGCCGGTTCGGGCTCGACCGCCTCATCGATCCAGAGGCCATACTGGTCGGCCTTGGAAGCCTGTTTGTAGCCGGGCTCGTTGATGAGCCCGAACTCCTTGAACCGCTCGCCGCGCTTGCGGGAGTCGATCGTCTTCAGCAAGTCAATCAGACCGAAGCTTTCCCGCGACATCCGTTCCCAGAACTGCTCATCGCCCCCGCACCAGAGATTCCAGGTATTGCGGCCCTTGATTTCCTCCGGGCTGAGCGTGAGCCCGCCATCCATCGGTTGGAAAACATCGGCCCCCAATTCGGGGAAATCCGCCGGCGTGCGGCCACCGCCGTTGTCGGCCAGCGGATTGGTGCTCCTGCAGCCGAAACCCGCGAATAGGCCCAGCACGCCCAGCGTAAATAACATCAGAATCAGTCTCGTCCTCATCATCGTTAACCCTTTCAGCATGGTGGTTGTACACTCTTTTTGCCTGCCTGGATTGGTATTACGGAATTTATCATAGCGTACCTGCGGCTGGTTGACAAGAACCTTTTATGATGCTGATAACTTTTGAAGATTGTGAACAGCCGGTTGACAATCCGCGCGAGCCGCGTAACAGTGCCGCAGTTCCATAGACAGCACCTATACCCGCACTGGGGAATGTTCGGGCCTACCAGAAGGACGAAGGGAAAAGGGGTCGGGGCAGAGCCATTGCTGCGCCGGAATTGCGAAATACGTACAACGGACACCCAAGGGATGTGTAAGGGAAGTACAAAGGAAGTACAAGGGACCAACCGGCTCACAACCGGCTCACAGCACGCTGGCCCATCCGTTGCTCCACGGTCACTCCATGGTACCCGCACCCTCCACCCACCGAGGTTGCTGGCGTGGTGATCCGAAGCTGCACCGTGAGACCCGCTTGCCGTGGCGCGGGGTTGCATAACTGGGGAATGTTGATCGTCTCTATCCTGTCCTGCAGGTTGCGGAGCCTATGCCAAAGTTTCCTCTGTAACGTAAGGAGACGCGGTCGGGTGATCCCGGGGAGAGCGGTTGGCCCAGTATTTCTTCGTGGGGGAGGTGGAAACCCGTTACACGCAAGAAAGCAGTTGTCGGCATCGGGGAGCTGGCTCTAAGGTGTGGCCCATGATGAAGTATTCGCGCCGGCTGGCGGCCTGTTCTTGCAGCCTCTCTCTCTTCCTCTTGGTGTGCTTGTGCGCTTGCAAGACCTCGCCCCCGGCGCGCCCCGCTGCGGCGCCGTTCTACGCGCCCAAACTGGCGGAGATGGACGCCGCCATCGACCAGGCCATCGCGGCCAGGAAGTGCCCCGGCGGCGTGCTGTGGGTGGAGCATCGCGGGGTGACGTATCATAAGGCCTATGGGCATCGCGCGCTGGTTCCCACCGAAGAGCCGATGACCGAGGACACCGTTTTCGACCTGGCGTCCCTGACGAAAGTGATCGCTTGCACCCCGGCGGTGATGCTGCTGATCGAGCGCGGGCAGGTGAAGCTGGATGAGCCGGTGAAGACTTACATCCCGGAATTCAAGGGCCAGGACAAGGATCCCATCACGGTGCGGCAACTGATGACGCACACTTCCGGGCTGCGCGGGGACATTGAGACAAAGACCGATTGGCACGGCCAGCCAGCGGCCATTGAAAAGGCGTGCGCGGAGAAGCTGCAGGGCGCGCCGGGCAGCGTGTTCCGATACAGCGACATCAATTTCTTCCTGCTGGGTGAGATTGTGCAGCGCGTCAGCCACACTCCGCTGGAAGAGTTTGTGGCGCGCGAAATCTATCGGCCACTGAACATGGCCGACACCGGTTACCTGCCGCCGAAAGAGAAGCTGGCGCGGATTGCGCCGACCGAAGTCTTGAACGGGGTTCCTTATCGCGGGGTGGTGCATGATCCGACGGCCCGGCACATGGGTGGAGTCGCGGGCCACGCGGGCCTGTTTTCGACGGCGGCTGACCTGGCGCGATATGCCCGGATGCTGCTGAACCACGGCTCGCTGGATGCCGTGCGCATCTTTAAGCCGGAAACGGTGGAGCTGATGACCAGCGTCCAGTCGCCGGAGTCGCTGCCCGTCCGGCGCGGGCTGGGGTGGGACATTGACTCCGGCTACAGTGGACCGCGCGGGAAGCTATTCCCGGTTGGCTCCTATGGCCACACCGGTTGGACGGGCACGTCGATTTGGATCGACCCGTTCTCCCAGACGTTCGTGATCTTCCTGTCCAATCGCAACCATCCTAATGAGAGCGGAAACGTGGGGGCGTTGCGCGCGAAGCTCGGGACGCTGACCGCGGAGGCGATCCAGGATTTCAATTTTGCGTCCGTGCCGGGAGCCCTCGCCTCCGCGCCAGAGCCGGAGAAGGGCGCCGTGGCCGGAAGGAGCGAGCCCAAAGTCGCCGAGCTGAGGAGCCTCAATGGCATTGACGTGCTCGTACGGCAGAAGTTTGCCCCGCTCAAGGGACTGCGCCTCGGGCTGGTTACCAATCACACCGGGGAGGACCGCGGCCGCAACCCCACGATTGATCTGCTCAAGAATGCGCCTGGGGTTGAACTGAAGGTGCTGTTCAGCCCGGAACACGGCATCCGGGGAGAGGTGGACGAGGGAGTGGGCGACACCGTGGATATGAAGACCGGTTTGCCTGTGTATAGCCTCTATGGCCAACGGTCGAAGCCAACGCCCGAACAGCTCAAGGACCTGGATGCGCTAGTGTTTGACATTCAGGACATCGGCTGCCGCTTCTATACCTACACCGCCACGATGGGGCTGACGCTGGAGGCGGCGGGCGAGAACGGGAAGAAGTATTTTGTGCTGGACCGGGTCAACCCGATTAACGCCGTGACGATCGACGGGCCGGTCCGGGTGGGCAAGGGGAGCTTCGTGGCGTATCACGAGGTGCCGCTGCGCTACGGGATGACGATTGGCGAGTTGGCGCGGATGTGCAACGTCGAGCATAACTGCAAAGCCGACCTCACCGTGATCCAGGTCGAGAACTGGCGGCGCGATGCGTGGTTCGACCAAACGGGGCAGCCGTGGGTCAACCAGTCGCCCAATATGCGCAACCTGACCGAGGCCATCCTGTATCCCGGCATCGGTCTGCTGGAGAGCGTGATGTCGGTGGGACGGGGCACGGACACGCCGTTCGAGGTGGTGGGCGCGCCGTACGCGGACGATGTGAAACTGGCGGAAGCGCTCAACGGAGCTGGCCTGCCCGGCGTAAGGTTCGTGCCCATCGAATTCACGCCGACGTACAGCGTTCACAAAGGCAAGCTCTGCAAAGGGGTCTATATCATGCTTACGGACCGGGACCGGTGCAACGTCGTGGACGTGGGCTTGCTGATCGCGGAGACGATGTATCGCTTCTACCCGAAGGATTTCAACCCGGACAACATGCGCCATCTGCTGCTGCATCCTCCCACCTTCGAGGCCGTCAAAGCCGACAAGCCGCTCAGCGAAATCCACGCCTTGTGGCAGAAGGACCTGGACCAATTCATGGCGCGCCGGGCGAAGTATTTGATCTATTAAGGTCTGGTATGAGTGACGCCTTTCGCGTCCCCCAGAGCTTCCCCCGAAGCCCTGGCTATATCCTGGCCGCAAAGAATTCTGTCCTTCGCCCTGAACCCGGTTCTAACGCTCTTCACTATCGCTCTTCAAGACGGTAGAAGCGCAAGACTCAGGTTAACCTGGCGAGTCATATCGGCGCTGGGTTACTTGCCCGCCAAACCTGCCTCAACGGCCTGAACCAATTCCGGCGAGTCCGGCTTCACCTTGGATTCGAACCGTTTCAATATCTTCCCATCGCGCCCAATGAGGAACTTGCTGAAGTTCCATTTGATGTCACCGGGAAAGGGAGAGCCCTCGCCGGCCAGCATCGTATAAAGTTGGTGCCGGTGGGGGCCATTGACCTCGATTTTGTCGAAGAGAGGGAAGGTTACCTGGTACTTCGACGAGCAGAACTGTTTGATCTCCTCATTGGTCCCGGGTTCCTGCCCCCCGAACTGGTTGCAGGGGAAGCCAAGCACGGACAGGCCCTTGTCCTTGTATTTTTCCTGGAGCGCCTCCAGGCCGGCGTATTGGGGGGTGTATCCGCATTTTGAAGCGACATTGACAATCAGCAGCACCTTCCCTTTATACGCCTTCAGAGAGGTTGGCTGGCCATCGATGTCTTTGAGCGGAATGTCGTAAAGGGTGTCAGCCGCTTGGGCTGCAACCACCTGCAAAAGCAACAATGCAAAAAGGAGCATGGATATCTTCATGCCTGAAAACATGCATGGGGATGCCTCGCTCGTCAAATCGGGTGAGGGCTTTCACACCCCCAATCGACCGGAGACGAGGCGAATAAACGCGTCCTGCGGGTCAGCCGCGGACGGAAGCATCGAGTAGGCTTTCCAGAAGTAATTCTCCGGCGTGGCGTTCGTCTGGTAGAAGAAATAAATGAATTGCCGATAGCGCCCTACCAACTGCTGGACCGTGGTTTCGTAATCAGCCAACGCCTGGGGCGTTCCCGATTGGAATGACTCCTTGATCGCCCGGGCCGCCAGCCGAGCGCTCGTTGTCGCAAGCATGATCCCGGTGGACCAAATAGGGTCAATGAAGTTCCCAGCATCCCCGGCCAGCAGGAACCCGGGACCCGCCAACCGGCTGGGCCGATACGAATAATCCGCTATAGACCGCAGCTCGGTGACCCGGGTCGCTCGGGCAAGCAGCTCCCGGGTGTAAACACTCTTCTGCAGGGCCGATTCGTAGAACGCGGTCCGGTCACCGGCCGCCGGGGACAACTCGGCTTTCGTGATCAACCCGACGCTGTTGGTGCCGTCATGGAGCGGGATATTCCAGAACCAGCCAAGTTCCATCGCTTCGCAAAGGATCGAGTGAGCCTCTCGCCCTGGCAGCCGGGCCGCGTCGCGAAAGTAGGCGAAAACCGCTACATTCCTCAGGAAGGGGTCGTATTTGCGAAGTTTGAACTTAGAGGCCAGCCAGCCGGCCTGTCCCGAGCAATCGACCACCAGTCTCGCCTGCAACTCGAGTGGTTCTCCGTCAGCCAGCGTGGCGGTGAGCTTCGCGCCCGTCCAATTTGATCCCGCCACCGGTTGCTCCGCGAACTCGCGTGCCAGGACGCCATGCATGACTTCCGCGCCGCAAGTCTGGGCGTGCTCCAGCAGGATCTTGTCGAAGACCGAACGCACCACCTGGTAAGCATAGGTGAACCGATAGCGCTCCCTGGCTTCGTCGAAATGGAAGGTCCAGGGTTCGGGCTTGGTGCCCCAGCGAAACACCCCGCCTTCCTTGCGTAGAAAACCGGCGCTTTCGACCGCTGGGAGGGCACCGGACTCCTCCAGCACATCCAGGACTTCTGGCACCAACGACTCCCCAATGTGATACCGCGGGAATGTCTCCCGCTCCAGGACCGTGACATCCAGGCCGGATCGAGCCAGGAGTGCTGCCAAGGTTGACCCGGCCGGTCCGCCGCCAACGATAATCACATCACGTTGCCTCACGGGTGACACCTCGCTTTGACCATCTTCGCCATGCGCGTGACAATGCCATCCAAGGGAGCGATGGTCTAATCAAAAGCACTGCGTTCGTTGATTTGGGTCATCTTAATAATGCTAGCAGGGCGCGTTACTCCGTGCGCGCCGGGTAGCCACAGAGCACGACGGCGCGCACGGAGTGACGCGCCCTACCGCTGTCGCTGACCGGTTACCGTGCAGGCACATTTCCTGTTGCGGCGAGTGCCTGGCGGGGTGACGGTGTCGGGAACACATGACCAAGGTAACCATCATGAACACCTTAACCGCCTTGTCCCGATACGTCTCGATTAGTCTTTGCCTCTGGATTGCCAACATCTCACTGGCCGCAGCGCCGGCTCCCGAGGTTTCTCGAACGCCGGCGGGCACTCAGACGCGGCGGTCATGGGCCCCGGTGGCGGACGAGGTCTTCCTGCAGGAAGTAGGCGAGAAGGTCGCCACGGATAAGCCGGCCACGGCGCTGGCATTGCGCGGAGACGTGGCGTATGTGGTAGTCGGGGGCGCACTGAAGACTCTGCGCGGCGGCGTTTTGGTTGATGCAGAAGGCGCGCCGGGCGGGGTGAAGCGCTTGCGGTCGCTCGACGGGGCGCTCTGGGCCGTGGCGGAGCAGGGGACGTATCGCTACGCTGGGAAAGCCTGGGAGCGAGTGGATGAACGCCCGTTCACCGACCTGTGCCTGCACTTGGGCAAAGTCTGCGGCGCTACCCGCGACGACCTCTTCCGCTTCGAGGACGGGAAATTCGTCAACATGCGACCTGCCGGCGGCTACTTGTCCACCGACACTACTCTGATCCGAGAGGACTTTTCTCAGGAATTGGCCGACCCGGTGGAGATTGGGCCGCTGGAGAGGATCGCCTCCTACAGCGGGACGCTCTACATGCTCCGCCCGGGCAAGCTGGCACTGTTGGAAGGAAAGACCTTCGTGCCGGACATCGCGGATTGGGGAGCGCTGCCGTCACCCATCACCCGCGACCTGCTCTCGCTCGGCAGCCGACTCTTCGTGGCAACGGACCGTGGTGTGGCGTTGCTGCGCGGCATGGCGTTGACCAGCCTGCGTGGCCCGGACGGCCTCCCCTACGAAGACACGACCTGCCTGGCCGCAGGGTTCGACGGCGACGTGTGGATCGGCACGTCTCGGGGCGCCATTCGCAAGACCGAGGGCGAGTACCACTACTTCGGCGCCCAACATTGGCTGCCAGGCGATTACGTGCGCGACATCGCGGTGGGAGATCACGTGGTCTATATCGCGACTGACGGCGGGCTGGGCATCATTCGCTACGAGCCCTACACGCTGCTGAAGAAGGCGGCTTACTTCGAGCGCGAGTTGGAGGAGTGGGGATTCAAGCGGCTGGGCTTTGTCCACCAACTTTACTGGGCGGGAGACAAAGACGGCTGGCTCCGCGAAATCAGCGACAACGACGGCGGAAACACCGCCCAATACCTGGCCGCCATGACCTTCAAATATGCGGCCACCGGCGACGAAAAGGCCCGCGCCGAGGCGGTCGAAGCCTTCAAGGCCATGGTGTGGCTGGACGACATCACGACCAAGCCTGGCTTTATTGCGCGCGCGGTCTGGTCGGTCAAGGGCGACAAAGGGCAGCGATCCTCGCGGGGCTCGGGCGGGCTGCCGGCCAAGTGGTATCCGACGGCGGACGGGCTTTGGTTCTGGAAAGGCGACACGTCGAGCGATGAAGTGAACGCGCACATGCACTCCGTCAGCCTGTTCCACGATCTCGCCGCCCGCGGACCGGAGAAGCCGCGCGCCGCCAAACACATTGCGAATATCGCCTCGCATATCAAGGACAACGGCTGGGTGCTGCGCGACATGGACGGCAAGCCTACTCGCTGGGGCCGCTGGGACCCTGAATACCTCCTGCGCCCGTACGGCATGATGTCGCGCGGGTTGAACGGCATGGAGGCGCAGACTTATATGCAGACGGCCTTTGCCCTGACCGGGGACGCGCAATTCCAGGCCGGTCTCGACCAACTCCTGAAATGGCGTTACCACACCTACACCGTGCGGCAGAAGCTCACGTATCCGCCGGAGGAAGTGGTGCCGTGGGACGACGAGCTGGCTTTCCGCTGCTACCACCCGCTGCTCCGCTACGCCACCGACCCGGAGCTGCGCTCCATCTATTTGCGGAGTCTCGAACGGCACTGGGAGGTGATGCGGATGCAGCAGATCCCGTTCTTCAACTTCATCTATGGCGCCTTGACCGGGAACGATTGCGAAGCACCCCAAGCCGTCCAACACTTGCGCGAGTGGTCGCTCGACCTGGTGAACCACAGCTACCACAACTCGCACCGCAGCGACGTGGCGCCGCGGCCGGGTTACGTTCCTTACGCCGGAGGCACACGGGCCATCTCGCCCCGCGAATCGTGCGCCAAATGGGGCAGCCGTTCCGCTTTGGAATACGACGGCGGCGACGGTGGCCACAGCGTCACGCCGCCCATCGGGTGGCTCGAGGATTACTGGATGGGCCGGTATTACGGGTTNNGGGAAAAGTGACGCTGGCTATTCGTTTCGCATGGCTTGCACCGGATCGAGTCGGGCGGCGCGGATGGCGGGGATCAAGCCGGCGATGAGGCCCACGGTGGTCAGGATGGTGCTCGATATGATCAAAGCAGACATGGACACGGCCAGGTGGATATCGCTTTGCCCGGAAGTGTCTTGGAAAAGTGGCCCCAGCAGCGGCAAGGAACCAATCAATTTCACCAGCGCTGCGGCGAGAACAAAGCCCAGCAGGCCACCCGTCAGCGTCAGCACCAATCCTTCAAACAGGATCTGCATGAGGATGTGCCGCCGCCGTGCGCCGATAGCTTTCAGGATACCGATCTCGCGCGTCCGTTCTGCGACGGACACCAGCATGATGTTGATCACGCCCACGGCCCCGATGCTGAGCGTAAAGGTCCCGATAATGGCCAACAGGATCTTCAAGCCGAGACTCAGGTTGGTGACGATGGCCAGGAATTGATTCCACTCGATGATCTCTACCGCCCGCAGGTCCTGCACGTTAAAGCCGTGAGCGCGGGCGAGGGAGGCCCGGAGGTCGGCGGCGATCCGATCCCGGAATTGATTGCTGACGGGCCGCAATACGATGTTATCCAGGTAACGCGTATCGGTCAGGCCGGAGAGCGTTGAGAACGGAATAAACGCGCTCATGTCGTCCGGTGACGCATAATTGGTGATCTGGGTCTTCTTCCGCAGCACACCAATGACGGTGAACCGGACGCCGTTGATGAGAATCTCGCTGCCGACCGCCGGCAAGCCGCTGAACAGCTCATGCCTCAGGTTCTCGCCGATGACCACGACCCTGCGCCGGTGCAGCACGTCTTCCTCGGACAGAAACCTCCCGGCGGCCACCACAGTCTCGCGAATGCGCTCATAGCAGGCATAGACGCCACTCACGCTGTAACCGCGCGACCGGTCGTTGAACAGCAAGGTGTAACGACGCCTGACTTCGGGCGAAATGGCCTCGACCGTTGGCACGCCCTCCTGGATGGCTTTGACGTCGCCGATTTCGAGGCGGATAGGGCGCCCAGAGCGCTGGCCACCTGCTTGCAGACTGGTCTGCCCGGGAAAGATGACTACCAGATCCTTGCCAATCTGTAGGAAGGCCTGGGTCAGGGCGCGCTCGAATCCCTGGCCGTAGGCCAGCAGCAGCATCAGCGAGGCTACGCCCCAGGTGATGCTGAGCATCGTGAGGGCCGACCGCAGCCGATAATGGCCCAACGCGTTTAGCGCCTCTGAGAAAATGTGGCGGATCATTCGTACCTCAGCGCTTCCACGGGGACCATGAGGGAGGCCCGGCGAGCCGGGTAAATGGCCGCGAGAATGCCTACCAGCACGAGCGTCCCAAAGGCCAGCAGGGCCGTCGTGGCGCTCACCGGCAGCCCGGCAAACAGGGTCGGCAAGGGCATCCGGCTCACGGTCGCACAAATGCCCCAGGCCAGTGCCAAGCCGATCAGGCCGCTGAATATGGTCAGCGTGACCGATTCGAGAAAGAACTCGAACAGAATCCTGCCCGGCGTCGCGCCGACCGCCTGCTTGATGCCGATCTCTCGGGTCCGCTCCGCCACGGAAACCAGCATGATGTTCATGACACCGATCCCGCCCAGTGCCAGGGTGATCAAGGCCACGAACCCCAGAAACAACTCCATGGAATCATAGATGCCACTCACCAGTTGTGCTTGCTCGACCGTATCCCAGCACCAGATGGCGCCTCGATCTTCCGGGTCGAACCCGTGGCGGCGGCCCAGCACCCGTCGCACCTGCTTCACTGCTTGCGAATGGTCGTTCGCCGAGGTGGGCATGAAGAGGATGTTGTCAATATGGCCTGGTCCGATGAATGGCCGCGGGTCGGGGAAATGCCGGGCCATCGCTGTGTAGGGAATCAGCACTTTGTAGCCGTCCAGCCCGTTGTAGGAGTTGTTCTGGTCCTTCTTGGACATCTCGCCGATGACCGTGAACGGCACGTCGCCGATGTAGATCTGGGCGCCGACCGCCACACGCCCGGCAAAGAGCTGCTGTTTGACCACATCGCCAATCACACATACCGCCCGGTCCTCCTGCATATCGGTTTCCGAGATGAGCCGCCCGTCCGCCACGCTCATGGAGCGGATCTGCTGGTAGATAGGCGTGATGCCGTGTGTTGAGAAAACGCCGGAATTAAACCGGCTTCGCATCGGGAAGGAGTTAGCCAGCTCGACCGTCACGTGCCGCACCAGATAGCATTCCTGCTGGATCGCCCGGATGTCCTCATAGACGAACCGGACGTCCCGTCCGGCGCGCTGGCCGCCGGCTTGTTTGGTGGTTCGGCCCGGCCAGAGGATCACTAGGTCGGTGCCCATGGAGTAAAGCATGTTGCGATAGCCGGCCTTGAACCCCTCGCCGATGGCGATCATGAAGACAATGGAAGCAATTCCCCAGGAGATGCCAAACATCGTCAGCGTGCTCCGCAGCTTGTGCGCCCAGATGTTGCGCACGGTCTGAATGAGGATTTCGCCTGCCAGCGTCACGGCAAGACCAGTTTGTCGCCTGCCTTGAGTCCTTCCAAGACCTCGGTGCGCTGGCCGTTGGAGATGCCGATCTTGAGCGGGACCTTGCGCCATCCTTGCTTGGCCGCCGGGTCGAGGCGCTGCGCTGAAACGTTCTTATCCTTGTCGTACACCAGCGCCGCCTCCGGGATGAGCAGCACATTCTTGTGCTCCTCCAGGACTATCTCCGCGTTGGCGGTCATGTTGGCGCGCAGCTTGCCCTGAAGGTTGGCAATGGAGACGCGCACTTCAAACGTGGTCACGTTGTTCAATTCCTTGCCGATGGGTGCGATGCGGGTAACCACGCCATCAAACGATTCCGTGGGATAGGCTTCCACCTTGGTCCGAACATGCTGGCCGCAATCGGCCTTGCCAATGTCGGCCTCGTCCACCTCGCCTTTGATATACACGCTGCTGACGTCGCCGAGGGTCATGATCAGCGTCGCGGCGCTGCCCATGTTGAGAATCGAGGAAACCGCATCGCCCAGTTCCACGTTGCGGGTCAGCACGATGCCGGCGATGGGCGCGCGAATGGTGGCATACCGGAGAAGCTCTTCCGCCCGATCCAGGGCCGCTTTGGCCGCCGCCACCCGGGCGCGGGCCTGCTCCACCTGAGCGCCGGCCGTTTGCACAGTGGCCTCCAGCAATTGCTGGCGATTCTTGGACACCTCCAAGGCGCGGCTAGCGTCGTCGAGTTGTTGCTGTGAAGCGATCTTCTGTTTGAACAGCTCTTGAGCCCGGACGGAATCGCGCCGGATGAACTCCAATTCGGGGTTGGCTGCTTCGATCTTTGCCTTGGCTTCCGCCGCGATGGCCGCCTGCAGGTTCGCTTCCTCGCCGTCCCGCGTCGCCTTGGCCTCGCGCACCTGCGCCTCGAGGTCCACCTTGTCCAATTCCGCCAGAATCTGGTCTTCGGCGACGCGGTCCCCGACATCGACCAGCAACGCCTTGATGATGCCGTTTGCCTTCGATTTCACTTCCACCTTTGATAGCGGCTCGATCTTCCCACGGGCAACCACTGAACGGGCAATGTCTCCCCGTTCGGCGGTCACGATTTTCTCAGGAGGTATGGGTTTAGCCTTGCCGAGGATTCCTGCAACGACGACAGCGCCCACGAGCAACAGCAGGGCCGCACTTCCCGCGAGGAGCAGTCTCACGCGCAATCTGGTGTTCATGGTTCCAGTTCTGTCCTTTCAATAGCCTCTGGCCGCGCTCTGCCTTTTAACCACCCACAACCGGGTGCTTCATACAAGTCGCCTGTCTGAGTTGAAGACTCGCAAGAGCTTCGGGGAGTTTCAACTCTCATTTCGCTTCAACCTAACGCTGAAGCGTTGCGGTTAGCTCGCGGGTTTCTGGATGAAGCCGTGGTAGAGCCCCATGTAGTAAGGGAGCAGAAAGACCGTGCCGGCGGCCAGTTCGCCTCCGTTGCCTCCGTAATCCAGTTCCCAGGGATCGGTGTTCCAGTGGTTAAAGTGGCGGTTCTCCACCGGCAGCACTTTGCCATTCACCCGGTTTCCGCGTCGCCGCGGCGCGTCGGGGGATTCCAGGTCGCTCGAGCGGACCGGCGGGAGAAAGACCACATCGAGCCGGTGGCTGTTGCGCAGCGGCCAGTTAAGCCGGTCGAGCGGGAAGCCATAGAGCGTAGCCATGGAATCTTCGTGCCAGCCGGGCCAGGGGCTGACTGGGAAGTTGCCCCACGGGCTGTTGGCGGTGGCATTGAGGTCGAGCGCGGCATAGGCGAAGTTGAAGAACGGATTCATCTCCGGCGCTTCATTTAGCCAGTAGCGAAAGAAGGAATACCGCATCAGGGTCTTCAGACCTTCATCCCGCGAACAGCGCAGCAGCCCGTAATAGCACATGAAAGCCATCTCGTCGTCGGATTGGTTACCCGAGCCGGGGCCGTGCTGGACCTTGGGGTGCATGGCGTTTTGCGCATAGCTGTCGCGGTCGATGAGTTCACGCGCCGCCGCTGCGTATTTCGCATCGCCGGTGACGTGTTCGGCGACGGCGAGGTAGCTGAGCATGCTGAGGGACTTGAGCCCGCGCTCCTGCCACCACAACGGGTCGTGGTTGAGGTATTCCGGGCCGTAAACCGCCCAGCGCGTGGGCTTGCCATCGTGGTCGATAAGCACGTAGTGGTGAGTGAGCAAGTGGTCGGTCACGTCGCGCACGACCTCGCGCACCCGTTCGCGCTCCGCCTCCATATCGGCGCACAAATCATAGTAAAGCGGGTAGAAGAAATAGTGGCCGTCCAGCTCGTCGCTGCTGGTGTCGGACTTCCAGAACCACTTGCCGTCCGCGCTCTTTGGCCAGCGCGGCTCATAGACTTTCCACAACTTGTCGTGCTGTGCGGCCTCACGGTCGCCTTCCAACCGGCCTACGTTCGGGTCGGGCCACTCGACGGGTCGGATAGTGCGCGCGATATAACCTTTGGGCGGCGCGTGCTCGCAGCCCTGGGTTACCTTCTGCAAAAAGCGCAGGGCCTCGAACGCCTTCTTCGCCCGGTCTTTGGCTTTCGGGTCCTTGGTCGCCCCATAGTCGAAACACTCTCCCGCGCCATACATGGAGGTCCAAAGCCCGTCGTTATCGCTGTCCTGCGGGGCCGCGCTGGCTTTGTCACCGGGCGTGCGCAGGGGCGCCTCGGCGACGTAACCGTAGGGCGTGCGCTTGATGTAACGCTCAATCTCCTGCTCGTAGAACTCCGCCTTCTCCGCCAACGTCATCGGTCGNNAATCGAATCACCCCGAGGTGCGTGGCGAACCAAACCTCGCCCTCAAGACCGGCGGCCATGCCCGTAAAGTCATTCCAGGGCAAGCCGTCTTTGCCTTCGTAGAAACGCCACCCTTCGGCCGTTCGGCAGCCGACGCCGGCCTTGGTTGCGAACCACAACTGCCCCTTAGAGTCGAAGGCCACTCCCGGCACGTCGCCAACCGCCCAGGCCCGCCCGCCATCATCGCGGATCTGGACCTGTTGCCAGTCTTTTCCGTGGAGAGCCCACAGCCCGGCACTCGAAGCGACGTGCAGGACGCCATCCGGAGAGACCGCGATCTGCCGGATCATCAGGCTATCGGGCCACCCGAGCGAAACAGGTTCGCCGCCTTCAGGGACGGCGAGGCAAGCGTGGGCGCCAGCCACGTAGTTGGTAGTGCCGAAGTGGAGAAGTTGCCTGACTTCCCGCCAGGGCAGCGGCGCTTGCGCGGGCAGCCCTTTGCTATCGGCGAAAATGAACTGCGTCTCGTTCGTGGCTTGGAGTGCGGCGTTCACGTGCCACCGGCCTTCTTGAAACTCGTACCATTGCCCCGCGGCAAGGACCCGGATTGCGGCGCCGGCCGCGCAATCAACCAGCGCCACGGGCCCAGCAGGGGCGCCATCCTTTTCGGTGAAGCGATGCGCTATCTCCTGCCGGAATTGTTGCGGTGCTGGCTGGATATCGGCGGCCAGACTCAGGTGAACCGCTAAACCGAGGGCTGCCCCAATAAGAATCCTTGCTGACATGGCCAACAATCTCATTCGACAATGCGAGTTCAGCAAGTGGGAAAGCAGTTTTAACTTGACGGCACGCTCCCGGGCCGGATAGTAGCTCTGACGTTCCTGAACAATGAGCCGACACAACACGCACTCTTCCTGGCCTGACAGCGCCATACGGTCGGTTCACAGCGGAGGGACGGTGTATTTGTTCTTCGACGGATCTCTCGCTGAGCGCCAATCTCTATGAAGCCCCCATCCTTCAAAGTCACCTCGATCCTGCTGGTCATGTTGTCTTTGTCGATCGGATGGGGCATCCGCGGCAACTACGGGCACGAATACGGCGCCATGATTGCGGGGGCGCTGGCCGGCATGGCCGCCGCCCTGGTGTCCGGACGGGAAGATTGGCGACGGCGGCTGCCTTACTTCGCCTTCTTCGGCGCGCTGGGCTGGGCCTTTGGCGGCTCCATCGCCTACATGCATCCGCCTACTTACACCGAGACCGGCCACCTCCCCACGCAGGTGTATGGTTTTCTGGCGACCTTCCTGGTCGGGTTCCTCTGGGCGGGACTGGGTGGAGCGGGCACGGCTTACGCGGCAGTCGAGGATCGTGACAAGCTCACCGCCATCTTCCGGCCACTGGCCTGGGTCTTTGCATTTTGGGCGCTCCAGTATGTGCTCCAGGACACACCCTTCCATTTAGCGGAGCGCCTGTCCAAGACCGGAGGCGGGGACCGCACATGGTTTAGGCAGCGCGACCCCCTGTACTGGTTGGACAGTGAATGGTTGGAGGCGGTCTTTGCCTTGACCGCGTTGTGCCTCTTCGACCTCTCGGACCGGCGCTTTAGCAAGCTTGGTCATCTGATCGGATTCGGCACGGTCGGCGCCGGCGTGGGTTTCGGCCTCCAGCAATTGCTCAAGGTCACCGGTTGGCAAGCCGCCGTGGTGGGCGCATTGGTGCATCCCCAAGGCGACCTCACTATGCTCGATGCCGCCACCGGCGCGCCGAAGTTCGCGCCCGAAGATCTGCTGACAAACTGGCCGGGGATCTTCGGCCAGCACAGCGAGCACCTCGGGTGGGTCTTCGGTGCTTTGGCGGGCGTGGCGCTCTACTTCTACCTTTACGGCGCATGGCGGTCCGGTTCCGCGCTGCTGATTCGCATGGCGGTGTGGAGCATGTTGGTGTTCCTGGCGGGACCGGTGCTCCTGTCTAACGTGCCTTTCTTCCAGAATCACGGCGGTTTTCGTCTCGCGCCGCCCCGGGGCGATAGCTGGGCCAATATCCTGGGCTGCATGATCGGGTTGCTGCTCTACTTCCGAAAGACCGGCCAGAAGCCCGTCGTCTTCGTGACGTTGCTCTCGGGCGCGTTCGGCGGGTTGGCGCTCACGACCGCCCAGTTCGTCAAGGTGCTGTGCTATTCCCCCGGCAATCCCCGGCTCACGGACAACCCGGCCGTCATTCAGGCCTGGCAGCACTGGAGCAGCGCTAATTGGCACAGCCTCGTCCTGGAACAGTTCGCCGGCTTCCTTTACGGGCTGGCGATCGTCGTCCCCATTGGCCTCCTTGCCTCGCGTCTGCCCGTGCGGCGCGACGAGCCGCGCGTGCGGCCCTGGACAGAGATCTTCGCAGTGGTGTTTGTCTTCAACATCCTGACCTACTTAAACATCGTGAAGAACCTCGAGGACTGGACCGCGGCGCGCAAAATCATGGTGAATGGCGCCGAAGGGGTCTTCCGCTCCGTCGCCGAGGTGCTGCAGGCGCCGTTGTTTGACAGCATCAATATGTCGCCCTGGTCGTGGTTTACCCTGATGTGGATTGCCTTCACGGTTTGCACCGTCCTGGTGCTGGTGCGCCACCGCCGCCATCCGGTAGCCTTGATTCCTTTAACCTGGCTCGGCAAAGGCCAACTGCTCTACCTCATGTTTCTCTGGCTGATGGTGATCGCCAACTTCACCAAGGCGCTGGTGGCTTTCTCCGACAACCGCATCGCGACAGAAGGCACCATCATGTTCAATGCGCTGATCTGCACCGTGCTGATCCTGGGCTGGGCCCGCCAACTGGACGAAACGCCCGCCCGCCGTGCCGCCGACTTTGGCTTGCTCACCCGCAGGACGCTCGCACTGATAGCCGTGCTGTTCTTCGCGACCACGACCGTTTACACCACCGGCATCCGCCTGCTTTACGGGAATCAAACCACTGGGCGGGGCGGCAGCAACCTGCGTCTCGGGCCGAACGCCGACTGGCGCATCAAGCCCCTCCTCAAATCAAAGCCCCACGCGTGAGCCAGGCGATCGCCGACTCACGGGAGCGGGAAAGCGGTGAAATACGCTCAGAAACCGAGCAACAATCGAAGAACAATCGAGCACCAATCGAGNNGAACAATCGAGGAACAATCGAGACCCTGGCGCGGGTAATGCGCCATTAAAGCAAGGGTACCACGAGGGAGACGCGCTGACGGCAATGGGCCTGCGGAGGGGGAGACTTGGCCCGCCTGCTTTACCGAAGCTCAGGTTGTGCGCGGCACTTTGCGGACTCGGCCGGCGAAGTCGTCGATTTCCTCGACTTTCTCGAAGCCAATGTTGAGGACATCGACGCAGCCCAGGCCGAGCACGAACCGGGCTGACTCATCCCGCTTTTCCGCATCATTGCGCAACTTCCCCTCGCCAATGATCTTCATGCCCACGACGCCTTTGCCGGCGGCGTGGAGTTTCTTAAGCACGGGGACGACCTTTTCCGGCTTGTCATCCATGCTCATGCCGTAAGGATTAATGCGCGCATGCACCGAATCCACCCACGGCTCAGCGGCTGCGGCTTCGAGGGCCGCGATCGAGTGACAGGAAACGCCGTGAGCGCGGATGACGCCCTTGTCCTTGAGCCGGGCGAGGCCGTCCATGTGCTGGCGCTGTTCATCCGGCCACTTGGGTGATGACATGCAGTGCAGCAGCACCAGGTCGAGGTAGTCGGTGCCGATTTCCTTGAGGAAACGGTTCACCGCCGCCTCGGCTCCGGGGCGCTCCGCTTCCGGCAGGCCGCCGGCGTGAAGCCAAACTTTGGTGATGATCGCGTATTTGTCGCGGGGTATTGCCTTCAGGGCCGGCAGGAGATACGGATGGGTGCCGTAGAGGTCAGCCAGGTCAAAAACGCGGATGCCCCGGTCGTAACCACCCTGGAGCAGAGCCTCCAGCTTCTGCTTCCCCATCCGCGTATGATTGGATTGGCGGTTATTGCCGTTCATCCCGGTGCCGAGGCAAAAGCGGCTCAGCTTGAGTTTGGTCTGGCCAAGGCCGACCGTCTCATAGGGGTCGAAAAAGGCGGGCTTGGATTCCGCGGCGTTGGCCAGCGGCACCCCCGCGAGGATGCTGCCGAGACCGAGCGCGGACCGTTTCACAAACTCACGGCGTTGGATTCTCATAGGGGTAACCCTGGCGAGGCTGACGGTGAATGTTCAGCGTTCATTTCTTGGATAAACGTAAGCACGCCTTGGCTGGGTGCGCAACCGGTATTGCGGATTGTTTGCGAGCACCGATCTCCGATTCCTAAACATGCTCAGCCGACGGAAGACGCTTGTCGCGGACCTCCGGTAACCGGGCGCATCTCAGCTCTTGAAGGGGTGGCACGCCCTGCTAAGTCCCCGTGGTTGTAACCCTTTCATTAACACCCCGCTTCAGCGGGGTGTGGGTAGGTGGCTCTGTGTGAGAACCGCTTCAGCGGTTTACGGCCCAACGAGAAACCGCTAAAGCGGTTGCAGCCCGTGCGTGCGCGGTACACCCCGCTGAAGCGAGGTGTTAATGAGAGACAGCCTGGGGGTGCACAAAAACTGAGATGCGCCTCCTGCCGCTAGCGTTCGCAACCATTGCTTGTTTCCGCGCCGGAGGGGTGGCAAGGTGGCGGAAAGGCAACTTCATGTTGGCAGGACTTCACAGTGCCGGATGGCTGGGATTAATGAGAGTATTCGCCCAACGCGGTGCAGCACGGCACCTGATCCTGGCGACTCTGCTGACCTGCGCGGGCGTCTCTGTCCCCGCCGCGCCCAAAGCCGCCGAGAGCCTCACCGTCCGCGTGGCGGTTTCGTCCGGCGTGCCGCGCCTCGTGGTAAACGGCCAACCGGTCCGACCGCGGATGTTCTTCGGCGGGCCAGGGTCCTCGCCCATCAAAGTGGAGCCCGCCGGCCGTTTGGTGGAGTTTGACTTCATCGCGCAGGAAGATGCGCCGGACACCGGTACCCTTCATTTCCGCTTTGGCCAGACCGCAGGCGACGTTTTCCTCGACAACATCCGCGTCGTGGACATGGTCTCGGGCAAAGACGTGGCGCCGTTGGCCGATTTCGAGAACGGCCAGGACTCGTTCATACGTGACTGGACTTTCTGGCCGCCTGGCCCGGCAAACACGGTGGGCACGGTGACTGTCGAGCCGTCCGTTGGTGCCTCCGAGACCGCCGGCCTGCATGTGAAGCTCCGCGAGCCCCCGGGAGGACAGTGGCCTGACTTCCACATTTACCACCTGCCAAACCTGGCCATCGTCCGCGGCCGGCATTACCGCGTCGCGTTCTGGGCGCGAGCGGAACCGGCAAGGGAGCTGACCGTCGCCCTCTATCGGCCAGGCAATCCCTTCGTCTGCCTTGGTGGTCCGCCCGGCCCGTTCCAAGCGCAGATCAGGATGGCGGCCGCGGCTGGGGTGGACTTCGTCACCTTTCCGATCGACATGCCCTGGCCGGCGCCGGGGGAACCCGTGAGCTGGCAGGCGGTGGACAACGTCTGCGCCCAAGTCCTGGACGCAAACCCACGAGCCCTGCTCCTGCCGCGGTTCGGCGCGGACCCGCCGGATTGGTGGCGCCAGGCCCACCCGGATGAAGTCATGACCTGGGAGGATGGCTCCCGCCAGCATCATGGGGTCGTTGCATCGCCGCTCTATCGTCGCGAGGCCGCCGCCCGTGTGGCAGCCCTGGTTGAGCATCTCGAGAGCAAGTTCGGCGAGCACATGGCGGGCTACCATCCCTGCGGCCAAAACACCGGCGAATGGTTTTATCAGGACACCTGGGAAAAGCTCCTCAATGGCTACGCCCCGGCCGATACGATTGGCTGGCGCGCCTGGCTCCGCTCCCGGTATCGCAGCGACTCAGCGCTCCAGGCTGCGTGGCGCGAGCCAGCAGTCACCCTGGAGAGCGCCACCGTGCCGGAACCTGCCCGGCGTCGTGCCTCGCCGAGCGGCGTCCTGCGCGACCCGAAGACCGAGCAGCCGCTCATTGACTTCGCCGAGTTTCAGCAACTGGCCATGGCGGATCTGGTTTGCGAACTGGCCCATGCCGTCCGCCAGGCCTCGCACGGACGAAAACTGGTGGTGTTCTTTTACGGCTACCTCTTCGAGTTCGGCACGATTCGGCTGGGCCCCGCGACCTGTGGCCATTACGCCTTGCGCCGCGTGCTGGACTGCCCGGATATCGACGTGCTCTGCTCGCCGATTTCCTATTTCGACCGCGGCATCGGCGGCAGCGCGCCCGCGATGACTGCCGCCGAGAGCGTCGCTTTGGCCGGCAAGCTGTGGCTTTACGAAGATGATACGCGCACTTACCTGGGAACCGGCGGGTTCCCGGGCCAGTACGACGGCGCAACGAATCTGGCCGAGACGGTAACGCTGCTGCGGCGCAATGTCGCGGAAGAAGCGACGCGCAACTTTGCCACCTGGTGGATGGACCTCGGGATGACCGGATGGTTTAACGATCCGCGCATGTGGGATGCGATGAAACGCCTGGAGGCCGTGGACCGTGTGTTTCTGCAAAAGCCCATCGCGTACCGTCCGCAGGTCGCGGCGGTTATCGACGAGCGGTCTATGCTGGAGACATCGGCCAGCGCCTGGAAGGTTACTGAGCCCGGCATCTACCAGATGCGCCGGCCATTGGCGCGGATGGGCGCTCCCTACGGCCAATACCTGCTCGACGACGTGGTGAGTGGCCGTGTGCATGCGAAGCTCTACGTTTTTCTCAACGCCTGGCAGCTTTCGTCCGCGCAGCGGCAGGCGCTGCTCCGCAACACGCGCGGAGCGTGCCGTGTCTGGTGTTACGCGCCCGGGGTGCATGACGGTGACCGGACCTCGCCGGAAGCCATGCAAGAACTGACCGGGTTTCGCCTCGTGCCGGTATCTCCCGCGCGGGCGTGGGCGACGCCGACGACCCTCGGCAAACAGCTCGGTTTGCAGCAGGCATTCGGTGTGGATGCGCCCGTGGCCCCCTTGTTTGCCGCTGCCGACGCGTCAGCAGCGGAAATCCTGGCGACTTACCCGGATGGCTCCGCCGCAGTCGCGCTGCGCCAGGCTGCTGGCGGCGGATCGCTTTTTGTGGGAGCGCCCGGCCTGACCTCTGAGCTGCTTCGCCTCGCCGCCAGAAGGGCAGGGGTCCACCTGTACACGCAGACCGACTGCAACGTCTATGCAAATGGGCCGATTGTGGCTCTTCACGCTGCCCAGGACGGCCCCATCACGCTCGACACCGGACATCGCGGCCCAGTGCGCGATGCAATAACTGGCCAACAGGTCGGGAGCGGACCTTGTGTGACGTTGCCGATGAAGAAGGGTGAGACCTGTGTGCTGCGCTATTAGTCAGAATAGAGCTGACAGGGGCCGGCTGGCTTTGGTGTGGCTTTGGGGTCGCATTGGGATCGCAATCCGTTGGCTATCAACAAGCTTTGGGGTGGCTTTGAAGTAGCTTTGGGCGGCTTCGCCCCGTCATTCTGCATTCTGCACTCTGCCTTCTACCTTCGCCCCATCGTGGCTTTTGATGGCTTTGCGCAGCCCCTTTCTGGTTTCAGCTTTCAGCTTTCAGCATTTCAGCATTTGCCTAAGTGTGGCTTTGCCCAGCTTTTCGAGGTTCGAAGTTCAAGGTTCAAAGTTCGAGGTTCGGCGTTTACCATAAGCGCTCTGAATACAATCCCCTTCTCCCGCCTCCCCCGGGGTGGTCTGGGGGCACTCTGGTACCACCCTGGTACCATCCTATACCCATAGACCACCACAAAAGCCCCATTTTCAATCAGGCACGCTTATCCAAATCTCTTTTGTACGGGCATTCCGCAGGGCAGCGGTGCTTGGCCTTGGATATGCGATGCTGGAGGCTGGTTGTTTCGCGGCGCCTCGCGCATCACGTTTCATTGCTGGCACCCACCCACCCTTTGCTGTAAAACCATCCAATGTCGCGTGAGGAAAAACTTGCTGAACGTGCCGCGCCGGTGAACCTGCCCCTGGCCGGCGATGAAACAAGCGGGGACCGGATTTCCCCATACCGCCCTTTTACCCTTGGCGCGCGGTTCGTAAATCGTAAATCGTAAATCTCAATGGCTCTCGAATCCAAACCGCTCTTCCACCCCGAAGTCCTGCGCCAGCAGGTGCGGTCGTTCAATTTGCCGGAGTAGACGACGGCCTGGCAGCCCAAACTCCGGGAATGGGCCAACCTCATCGCCTCCGGCCGCGCGGACGATTTCAAGGAAACCGCTCTGCTCAGGCGCGTACGAACTGCTCCGCGCTTCCGAATCCGTCGGGCGCGAACTCGCCAACCAGTTCTACGCGCTCTACGCCGACATCCGCCAACGCGTCCTTACCCGCCTGTGCCGCGAGAACGCCGCCATCGCCCCGCCGGAAATTCTCCACTGCATTCAGAAGCTGCTGGACCGCGTGCTGTTCTGCGCCTTCTGCGAAGACCGTGGCCTGCTGCCCGCTGAATCGCTCAAGCACGCCTTTGAGCACCGCGACCCTTACAATCCGCGGCCCGTCTGGCTCAACTTCCGCGGCCTATTCCGCGCCATTGACGAAGGCAATGCCGGCCTGAATATCCCCGCCTACAACGGCGGCCTATTCGCCCCCGATCCGGCGTTGGACGCCCTCCAGGTGCCGGACGAGGTCTGCGCCCATTTCAGGGAACTCGGCGAATACGATTGCCGCCCGTCGCGCGAGATTGCCGCCGCCGCCGAGGGCACCACCGCCCGCTCGGTCATTGACATGAATAAGTGTTAAAACTCTTCCGCCGGCCAGACGGGGCGTCGCCAACATTCTCTTTCGCTGCTCTTGCCGAAGAGGTAATGTGCTGCAACGATACTCCAAACCTGATGCCTGAGATTCTTCAGAGCGAGCGACAAGACCATGTGTTCAATGCCGTTCTTCGCGGCCTTGGGCGCCTTGGATATCGCGATGAATTACTGCGAAGAAACTACTCCTTCACTGATTGGTTTGCTAGCGAGCCAGAGACGCCAACCGTTCCTGCGGCGGCTTTTGGCAGGAGCCCTGAGGACTACGACTCAGCCTGCATCGCTGTCCTGTTGAACGGCAGAACACACGAGGTCTCCCGTTGTCGTGCATTAGGCGCGCCGTTCGCCATCGAGGTTCAGGAAGGTGGCATCGTGCCCTGGCGAATCGGCCGGGACGACCGGACTACGCAACCGACGAGCGGGCGGATCCCGGCCGCAGCGATGGACCGTTTCTTCCGCGCTCTCGAAACCAAGTGGAGTCCCGGCGCAGTTTTGCGAGCCAAGAACATCGGTAAACCCGTCGGTCCCTCCGAACTGGACTGGGTGGACATGGGTCTGATTCCGGCGTTGGAGGCTGAAGTCAGCACGAAGCTCGACCGCATGCTCCGGCGCGCTCTGCAAGATGGTCGAAGTGCCCATCGGCGCAGTGCAGGCCACCAAACCGACGATGAATCACTATTCCGTTTAGTGTTCCGGTTGCTGGCAGCGAAGGTGTTTAAGGATCGGCACGTCCCCGGTTTTCTTCAATTAGACGCTCTGTCCGATCCGCGCGAGGCGCTCCGAAAAGTTTGCGACTATTACAAGGAGCCTCAAAACCACACGACCGATCTTGACACGCAGCACGCGGTCGCGGCGGCCTTGTGGACGGGATTCGGCTTCCAAAACCTGTCTGTCGATGTTTTGGCGCTCATCGCTGAAAACACTCTGGTGGATGAAGACCTGCGCAAGCTGTACGGTATCCACAGCACTCCCAGGAGCATCGCTCGTTACATGGTCGAGCGCCTGCCGGTCGAGCAGCTTGCTCAGGACGAACGAATTGTGGTTGAGCCTTGTGCTGGTCATGCGGTGTTTCTCGTCGCAGCCCTCAAGCGACTCCGGGATCTGCTCGGCTCAGATTGGACCGGCCAGGAGCGGCATCGTTACTTTGTGAAGCGCCTGTTCGGCTTCGAGCAGGACGCCTTAGCCAGGGAAGTCAGCAAGCTGTGCCTTACACTGGCGGACTTCCCAAATCCCAACGGTTGGAACTTGGAGAAGGCCGATGTTTTCACCTCCCGCAAGCTTGGCGAGTCGTTGGGTGATGCCCGTATCGTCCTGTGCAATCCTCCTTTTGAGGAATTCAAAAGGCCGGAACGAGAACACTATGGATCTACAGTCGGCGCATCGAAGCCCCTGGAAGTCCTCCGACGCGTGCTCCAGTGTAGCCACCGTGACGCGATGGTCGGCTTTGTCTTGCCCCGCCCATTCCTGGATGGTCAGAGCTACCGTGCCGTTCGACGACAAATCGCCGAACGATTCGCTGCGGTTGATTTGGTGACGCTGCCAGACAAGGTCTTCCGCCACGCCGAAGTGGAAACGGTGCTCATGATGGCCCATTCGCCGGTCGAACACGAGCGCACGCATGTGCATTTTTCCGAAGTGCTCAAGCCGCAGTTGGTGGAGTTTCTCACCGATGGAACCGTGAGCCGGGCGGACAACGCAACATTCACACCCGCAGATGCGGAGTTGAGAGGCTTCCGTGTGCCTGCCCTGCAAGAAGTGTGGGAGCACCTTGCGCATCTTCCAAAGTTGTCATCGGTCACTGAAATTCACCGGGGCGTGGAATGGAAGGCCCCATTCAACGAGGCCAAATACCTGTCAGACAAGGAGAAGCCCGGTTGGCGTCGTGGGTTGAGGAATGTGGAGGAAGGTTTTGAAGCTTTCTCTCCGCCTAAACCATGTTGGTTGAATCCCGATCCTAGCTTCCGACGGCGAAACGCTTGGGATTTGCCGTGGGAAAAGCCGAAGGTCATTGCCAATGCCGCTACCAAGGCGCGTGGAGCGTGGCGACTAGCGGCAGCTCCTGATACATCAGGATTGGTTTGCACTCAGCGGTACCAGTGCATCTGGCCCAAAAGGAAGTGGAGCGTTAAATCCCTCGCAGCTCTGCTAAACTCGCCTGTCGTTTCAGCCTTCGTTGCCAGCCGGGAAGGCAAGCGCGACGTACGTAAGGCAACGTTGGAAGATTGCCCGATTCCGGCGCTTCCACCTTCGGCGATCATCGAATTGGAGGGTCTTGTCGACGAATATGTGGCCGCGATGAATGAGCAGCCAGAAACCCGTTTGCCGCTCTGGGGCGGCGGCTCCTGGGAAGAACGAGCGAAACGAATTCTGCTCCAAATGGATGCGCTCATCCTGAAGGGGTACGGATTGCCACCGTGGCTAGAGCGGAAGGTCCTCGATTTCTTCCGGTGTGAACGCAGGCCGGTACCATTTGAGTTCGGCGACTACTTCCCCGGCGACTTTGCGCCAAACATTCCGCTGTGGCGTTACATCTCGCCTTCGTTCCAGGCAAGCCGCCCGCAAATCATCAGTCCACATCTGCCCGAGTTGCAGGACGAGGAATTGTCCGCGGCCCTCGAAGAGTTCGCTTGATTCCCGATGAACGAAGCGTACCTGCTGGACACGAACGTGATTTGCGCGCTGGCCGACGCGAACCACCCAGGTCACGCGCCTGTGCGCCAACGCTTCCAGCAGGTGAATCCGCAATTCGTCCTGCTGCCGACAATGGCAGTCGCTGAGATTGAGTTCGGCATGGCGCGAGCCGCGAACGTTAGACCTGATAAGAGGGAGGAACTGCGGCGGTTCATCGCCCGATTCGAGCAATTGCCCTTCGACGAGAACTGCGTGCAGCCGTATTCCGTTATCCGTGCAGAATTGTGGCGGATGCACGGGACAACCCGACAGCAGGGAAAACGATTTGTCTATGACGAGAGGCACCCGGAGCAGCTTTGTGAAAAAGTTGCCGGCATGGAACTCGGGATCGATGAGCCAGACCTTATCATTGCCAGCGTAGCAATCGCCCAGAACCTAGTGCTGGTGACCAATGACACGGGAACAGGCATGAGTCGCGTAAAGGAGGCAGCGGAGAAGGTTTACCGCGATGATTTGTTCCCTATTCAGCTTCGCACGGAGAATTGGCTGGCGACCGTGGCGGACTAAAAGCCCAGCAACAAGCTCCTCGCCGCGGCTGAACTCGATTCCGACACCTGGGTGCGGGAAGTCTAGCGCCTCCGGGGCAAGGAGCAGCCGCTGACCTCGGTGCCCTCCGCCTTGCGATTTCCGCTTTCTGCTTTCCCAATTTCAGCTTTTCAGCACGCCCGCCTACGCCCTCGCCGCCGAAACCTTGAACCTGGAGCGCACCCTCAGCGACCTCGTCAATCAAACCTACGGCCTGACCCCGACGGAGATTGAACTCATGTGGCAAACCGCCCCGCCCCGCATGCCCATTCCCCCGCCCACAATATGATCAGTTCTCCCACAAGCGAGACTACCGTGCCTGGCTGCTCTATCGTCTCGCGAAACTGCAATAGCTTCCACAGCGCCCGACGCCGAAAACGACTGGTCCATCGATTCTCATGAAGCACCCGTTCCGTCTCCTGTCCCTTTGCGTCCTCGTCGCGGTGTGTGCGGGCGGCCTGGCGGCCGGCCAAAGCCGCCCCACGCCCGAGGAACCCAACCACCGTCTGCCGCCACAGAAAACGCCGATGTCGGCAAACGAGATACTCCGCCGGGCCCTAGATGCCCGCGGCGGGGAGGCTGCCGCTGCGCACATTCAAAAAGGTGTCAGTCAATGATAATGTGCACTTCTTGAACCTGACCAGCTCGGGATATGACATTATCATTGACTGACACCTTTTGGGTCCATACACCTACGAACCGTGTGACGATGTGGACCCGATGCCCGATTACGAAAACGTCCTGACGGACTGAAAAGAGCGGCTCCTCAGACGCGCTCACGACCGGGTGCGCCCGTATGCCGGGCAGTTCAGGGCCGGCCGTGGTTCGCCGTCACCGTCAGTTTATCAGTAATACAGGACAGTTCTCCATTAGGATTCAAGCCCCCCGGCCCTTGGTTGACAGTCCGAGTGGCCTACCATTGGTGGAGGCGATAAAATGCCTCCGCTTGATTGGTCAAAGCACTCGCGTCCAGGAAGAGCATATCCGTTGTAATCGGACTGGCCGGGACATACGGCCCAGCCACGTTTGTGGCTCTTTCCAGTTGGAACGCCCGGCTGCCTCCACTCCTCTGGACAGTCAGGCTCGCAGGCGGGCTGTTGGTTGGTTGCGGCAGACCTAATTTGGGTGCCGGACCTGCCGCAACGGCATCCGTGACGACGAACAAAGCGTCCAGGCCGAAGTCCGCCCCGCTGCCCGAAGGCTGGAAAACGGTCAGTAGCTCCGCGCTTCGATAAACTACGTAGCCTTGATCGCTGAGCAAGTCGCCGGGGGCGTAGGAATTGGAGTTGGAGTCGTAGAAGCCATCGCGAGTGGAGAACCAGATTTCCCCGCTCGGCCAAATGTAAATCGCGTTCAAGCCGTAATCGTTGGTCGGATTGGCTGGCGTGAACGGCTTCACAAGGTCCGTGTTGGCTTTGACCACGGCTCCGAGATCAGTAAGCAGGTCGCCAGGCTGGACCAAACGATTCAGTTTCTTNNCTGGGGACCGAAGGCCGCGATTAACTGTTGGTTGGTGCGTAGCAGTCGGCCCTGGTCCGAGAGCAAATCGCCTGGGTGCAGTTGCGCGCTGAGTCTCTCGCTGAAGGCGGTGGTCTCGATGGAAAATGCGATTTCGCCTCCGGGCAAGACGTCCACGTCCTTCAAACCTAAATCGGGCACAGGCGGCATGATGCCCAGGTTTCGCGTGAGTTCCTGGTTGCGTTTCACCACCCGACCAACGGAGGAAATGAAATCGCCCGCGCTGACAAGATTCGTCGGCGGATTCCAGAGCCCCGCCTGGAACGCCTGGGCGGTTGAGAACCAGATTTCCCGGAACGGAGCGGCGGCGAGGTCCAGATGGTATTGCTGCGTCACCGTGCCGTTAGTCTGGTCCACGCCAATCTGGATCATCGGCCAGAGGCGCGAAACGCCAGCCACGGCGTTGGTGAAAAGACACAGTAGGTTCGTGACGCCGTCATCAATGGAGACCTCCAGAAACAGGTACTGCTGCGAAGCAATTTCGCCTCCGACCCGATAGGTTCCCTTCCCGACGACCTTGTAGCTCGAACCATTTGTGTCACCCGCTGTGAGGGAAATGTTCTCCAGCGCGTAAGTTAAGAAGAGCGGACCCTGCTGGAGCAAGCGTAGCTGGAAGGTTCCCCGCAGGGGCCTGACGATCGGCACTCGGTCGCATATTGGGCAATCGTCAACCAATTGACTACCGTCCACCAGGGCGTAGGACCAAACCGGTCCGCCCTGCGTCTGCTGGGCCTCAATGCTGGTTGTCAAAGCACCGAGCATCAAGCCCACGGTGATGCCTCTCCAAACCCGCGGATTTGTTTTGTGCATGGTTCGCTTCTCGGTTGCCCATGCGCTGCTGATCTTACGCGGCGCAATACTACCGAAAGCCGTCACGAATACAATACTACACGATCAGCAACCAGTAAAGAATACCAAGAAACGGCGCGAGTGCAAGTGTCGGTTCTCACTATTGACACTAACCCGCCTCCGACTTCCACGCATTGCGCGATGAATACACCCGCGCCATCGAGCCCGCCCGCGCTCTCGCCGCCAAAGCTGTGTCAATTGAGCGCAAGCTCAGAGACCTCGGCAACCAAGCATACGCTCTGACCCCGGCGAAGATCTAATTCATGTGGCAAACCGCCCCGCCTGGCCCTCTGGCACGATCCCCCGCCCAGGCCTCCCAGGACATGCTGGGGTTCTCGCGTGCCGACCGGGAAGAGGTCAAGCTCGAATCCCGGCGTGTGTTCTGTCAGCGCTGTTTTTTTGTCCCGGGTCGTCTCTTCCGGGAGGCTCCGACTGGGGGCAGGCCGAGTCTCACCCGCTTGTGAATTACGGCGCTCAGCGAACGGCCCAGTCGCCGCGCCGCCTCGCGTGCCGTTACAGTGCGGACCAACTGCTCGTCGGCCTTCGTCCAGGCATTGCGGCGAAAGGCGGGTAATTCGAGTCTCATCCGCTTGCGCATTACCGAGCAAAAGGTGCGGCCCAGTTTCCGCGCGATCGCACGGTCCGTGTCGGTGCCGACTAACTGCTCCTCGGCCAGGGTCCATTGCTGCTGGCCACTTGGGGGCTGCTTCCGGAAGCGAACGCCCAGGCTAGTGCGGCGCTGCTTCACCTCGTCAGCAGTGCAACCCAGCCGATGGGCGATTTCCTCGTCGGGTTGCGTGCCAAGCAGGTCGTCCTCTTTGCTGGACCAGGGTTTGGTTGCCGGTGGGGGCGGGGGCAATCCCTTGACGCGCCGTCGCATCTGCACCGAGGTCAGTGAGCGGCCCACCCGGCGCGCCACTTCCCGATCCGGCAAAACGCCCAACATACGGATCTGCCAAGGCTTCCAGCCCTTGGGGTGGGGAGAGCGGCATAAGGGGCGGCCCAAGCTGTGCCGCATCCGCGCGACGGCTTGGAAACTGCGGCCCAGGCGCTTGGCCAACTTGCTGTCAGGCATGCGCCCCACCAACCGCTTCTCGGCCGCGGTCCACTTGCGGACGGTGCCTGTCCGGGTGGAGGCGTTGGGCCATTCCTTCAGGTTAATATGCAGGATCATCCGCCGCCGCCTCACGCCGCAGATGCCACGGCCCAGGACCCGGGACACCTCCTTGTCGGACATGGTGCCCAGAACTGCGTCTTCGGCTGGGCTCCAGGGTCTGCAAGGTATCGGCGACGGCACGTTCTTCGTCTGCCGTCGTTGCTGTACCGAAGCGGTCGAGCGGCCCAACCGCCGCGCCACTTTGGGGTCCGACATGGTGCCCAGCAACCGATCCTCCTCCGCCTTCCAGACGCCGGGCCGGGGATAACGGGGAATGCCCAGCTTATGCCGGCGCAGGCCGATGGTCGTGCGAGAGCGTCCCAGCTTCTTCGCCAGCACTTCATCCGATGCAGTTGCCAGCAGCCGGTCCTCCTTCGGCGTCCAGGGCCGCCGCTGGACAGTGGACAGAATGCCCAGCCGGTAGCGCCGGTTAGTCACCGTGCTCGGGTGGCGGCGCGTGAGCCTGGCAACTTCATCATCCGTCCGGGTCCCTAACAGGCGATCTTCGCTTGGCGTCCAGGCGCGCGGCGCGCGCTGCACGCGGCCGAACATCGCGCGCCGATGGTTTTCGACCGCGGCCTGGGACCGGCCCAGCCGTTTTGCCAACTCGCGCGTGGCATGCTTATTCCGGGGCTCCTGCATGGTCCGGGCCAGCAGACGCTCTTCCGCTGCGGTCCAGAAGTACGCGTTGCCCGCTTTGACCACGTGCCCGCCGGGTCGGCGGGAGCGCCCCCGCCGGGCAATTCGCGATTCCCGTCGGCGGGGTGGTCTCCTGCTCAGCGCTTTGGAGTGGACGGAATGCTTCATAGCTGTGCTTTGTGCTCAGACCATCGCCTAATGCAATCTTAACTCAGGAACCCCGTCAAGCTGGTTGATAGAGATATCGTTGGATCGGGCGCCGGCACCCATCATTCGTTGAGGCCGAGACCGCGCTAATGTGGCAAACCGCCCCGCCCCACCCCGCCCGCGTAGTGCAAGTGTCGGTTCTCACTATTGACACTATTCCGCCGCTCGCCTTCACGCCTTGCGCGGCGAACACACCCCCACCACTCAGGGGAAACGCAGATGGGAGAGTGAAGATTGCAGAATCAGGTGGCCGGAGTCCGTTGATGCGGTAAAACGACCCGCCCGCCGGCTTGTCCCCGCCGGGTGCCACAGGGCCCTACACCTACGAACCGTGTGGGGATGTGGATCCGATGCCCGATTACGAAAACGTGCTGACCGACTGAGAGGCGCCCTTTGGCAGGCCGGCTGGGGGGGCTTTGCCTGGCGGCGGGCTTTTCGCGGGTGGGTCAGGGTCAGCTGGCTCCGCGGCTGCGCACCGCCCGCCAGAGCCGCCACCGCCCGCCGACGCGACCCCGAGGTGGGCGAACATCGCGAGAAACTCGACAAAATTTGCCTGTTGACGCCCTCCGCCCAGTCTAGCAAGAATGGGACGGAATGAATGAGNNCCAAAAAGCAAATTCCTATCAGTTCTTCATTGGTTTCCTCCTGCGCCCAATTGTTCAGAATGGCTTGGTATTGACCAACCAGTTCCTTTACGCGGGGCGCTCGGACTTGGTCGACGGTTTCGTTCAAGATTTCACGGATGTCTCGGTGGTAAGACATGAGGACACAGGGGACTTTCCTACTGGACTCGGAGGCGCGTCCTGTGCGGGTCAGGAAAATAAGTCGCTGCGTCGCATAATCAGCGCGGTCTTCCTTCAACCACCGGTAGTACCGGGACAACTGCGTGTGCTGCTCAGCCGCGTCGATTTTGTTCTCGATGACCAGAACGTACTTCTGCATGGGGCATTCGATGAGCAGGTCTAAGCTTCCGTTGCCGATATAGACTTCTTTACGCACTGACCACTGGCTTGCGTCCAGCGGCTCGGCGGGCGGGGGGAGCCGTGCATTCATGTGGGCCACTTGGAAAAATGCACGCAGGAACAAGCAGCCCTGACCGTGTGATGCGGTCGGGTCCAGAAGATGTGCCAACATTGGCGAATGCAGCACGGCTTCCCGCCGCTCAATGGGCAGCACCCGGAAGATGTTGTATTGCGGCGCAAGAAGTAACTCCTGTTGGTGGCGGCTCTTTCGGAGGGCTGGTAAATCCGTGGCAAGACGGCGAATAAAACTCTCAAACCCCTGAATACCTGTGCCGCTGTGGTTGTCCACAAGGGCGCGGTAACCCTTGAAATATTTCCCGAGGCAACGCTTGGTCCGGGCGTTCATGGTTCAGAGTCCAGAACTCCTGACATAGG
>PLZQ01000209.1 GCA_003152225.1 Limisphaerales bacterium
GGGCACATCGTCGCGGTTTCGCTCGACGACCAACCGCTGGCCCAATCCGGCAAGATCCTGCTGCAAGTCATGTCGGAGGAGAAGGCGTCTGGCTTTCAAACAGAGACAGTGGGCGAGGGCGTCAAACGCATCACCAACATAGGAACCGACCCGTGGCAGGTCAAAGAACTCAACGGGACGGTCCGATTCAAGCGCGCTGACGCGGCGCAGCTCAAGGTCACGGCGTTGGATTTCAACGGCTATACTATCGGGGCTTGCGGCTCTGGGAACCAAATCAAGCTGCAGCCGGCCACGCTGTACTATCTTGTCACTCGCTAAGACCTAACCTGGTTTGGCGCGACCAGCATACCCGCCGGGAGGATTCGAAAGCGACGCCTCTCCTTTGGCAACGGCCAGATGGGGCAACGGGCAAAACCAGATCGGCGCATCGCCTGGGACACCGTGCGAACTCGTCCCTGGGCCAGAGTTGCGCGGTCGCTGCGTCAGCCCGAAGGCCGCCCGCAGACTTTGTCGTCATTTTAGCTGACGTGACGCGCGGGGCTAAATGGTGTCCAATGGCAGTCTGCCGGGCCGAGAACGAAACAAGCGGCTGTGGTGAATGACTATTATGAACGCGAAGGTGATCTGTTTCGAGTCTCTCCCACGCATGGGCCCAGCGGCGATAATGCCGATCGCATTGGCAGCGGCGGTGCTAGCTTATGGCGGGACCTCGCAGGCCGCAGTGCTCATCAATGAGCTGATGGCCGCGACCAGTGAGCAACGCCTCTCGTGGGATGCTGGAGGGGTTCCACGCCTGGGCTCCGGCGCGCAGTGGGTGGAATTGAGTTTCGATGCCGCTGGTTGGAGCAGCATTTTTCTCCCCGCCGGTTATGGTTTTACGGGCTTGAGCTCAGACCTGACCTCCCAGATGAAGGGCCTGGCCCCTTCGCTGTACCTGCGCAAGGGATTTCAGGCGACGGCGGCCCAGGCGGCCTCGACGAACGTGCTTGTCCTGTCGGTACAGTACAACGACGGCTTTGTAGCCTACCTCAACGGACGGGAAGCCGCGCGCGCCAACTGCGGACCGACCAATCACTTCATCTTCGCCATCCAACCAGCCTATAACGTCAGCACCACTACCAACGTGGTCCAGTTCGCTGTTGGTCCCGCCAGCGCCTGGCTGGTCTCGGGCAGCAATGTCCTGGCCATCCAGGCCCACAACGCGGAGCAGCCCTCGACCACGAATTGGCCAGAGCAGATTACCGCCCACACGCCAACTCCGGAGTTCCGGATCAATGCGGGGCTGCAATTAGGCGGCGACCCGCCAGCTACCCTCATCGGCTATGGCGCCGCCGGCGGCGCCTGGCGGTATTTCGTGGGTCGGGCCGAGCCTTCGGGCGGCGTCGTGGACATGGGCCTGGTAACCAAATCTTACAAGCCGCCGGCGGGTGAAGAGGACGATTACGAGCAGCCGGCGGAGTTTTCGAATTGGATCGAGCTTTACAACAACGGGGCGGCCACCGTTGACATTGGGGGCTGGAGCCTGACGGATGACCCGAGCCTGCCCGGCAAGTGGCACTTCCCCACCAATACGGTGCTGACGACCGGCGCCTATTTGCTGGTATTGTGTGATAATCGCGATGAGGCCAATGCGCCGGCGGGTCCGGCCACTCGGCTGCACACCAATTTCAAGCTCGATGCGCAGGGCGAGTATCTTGCGCTGTTTGACAAACTCGTCCAATTTGTGGACGGCCTGCCCGACGGCTATCCGCCTCAAGTCCTGTCCTGCTCTTACGGCCGCAACCCCGCCAATCCAGCCGCATTTGTTTTCCTGAGCACCGCGACTCCCGGAACGAATAATGCCGGTTCGTTTTATGCCGCGCAGGTTGACCCACCGCAGTTTCAGGATGCCTCCGGCCTGGACTTGCACGGCGGCATTTACCGGACCCAATCCCTCGTGCTATACCTCAGGGACGCGATGGCCGGCAGTCTCATCCGATACACGCTCGATGCCTCGGAGCCGACGGATTCCAACGGCATTGTTTACACCAATCCGATTATCCTGACTCAGGCGAACGACAAGACTGGAAGGGTTGTGCGGGCGGCGGCGTTTCTGCCGGGATGGCTGCCCTCGGAAGTCAAGACGCACACCTATCTGCTCAAACAGCCAGCGTCGCTGACCAACGCGCCGGTACTCCTCTTCACAGGAGACGCGGGTCGGAACTTCTATGCGCCCTGCGGTCTGTTGGCGATTGTCGGCGGAACATTCATCCCCGTGAGCGTCGGGGCTTTCTGGCAGGCCACCGGACCGCAGACCTACAATGAGGTGCTCGGCGCCGGGACGCCGTTCGAGCGCGCGGCGCGGCTCGAATACTATTTCCCGCCGGGCTTTTATCCCACCAACCAGTCGCCCCTGCGCACGGACATCGGCCTGCGCGTCAGCGTGAGCGGTTTCTCCCGGCCACGGTTGAAAATGAGCGCTGCCACCAATTCACCCTGGCAGCCGTGGTGGAATTACACTGAAAAGCCATCGTTCAACCTCTACTTTGCGGGCGATTTTGGCTCGGGACAGCTCGATTACCCCCTGTTCACGAACTATCCGGTCAGGGAGTTCCAGCATCTCCGTTTGCGCGCCGGCAAAAACGATATCGGCAACCCGTTTATCACCGACGAACTGGTGCGGCGGCTCTGGCTGGATATGGGGCACGTGGGGGCGCGCGGCTTGTTCTGCTCTCTGTACGTCAATGCGGTTTACAAAGGTGTCTTTAACCTATGCGAGCGCTTCCGCGAGCCCTTCTTCCAGGTCCATTATGCCAGCCAAGCCTCATGGGATGTGGATTACATTTGGACCTGGGTGGACGGTAATAACACGGTCTTCAACCAACTGCTGACAGCACTCGACCAGAATCTGACGAACCTGATGAATTGGGGCGCCGTCACGAACAAGCTCGATGTTGATAATGCGGCGGATTACTACCTGCTCAACATCTACAGCGCGATGTGGGACTGGCCCGGAAACAATTTTGTGATCGCTCGCGAGCGCTCCACCGGACTGAACAGCCGTTTCCGCTTCGCCGTATGGGATGCCGAGGGGGCTTTCAACGCGATCGGCTATGCCCACCCGGTTTCTTACAACACTATCACTAGCGACCTCGTTGTGCCGTCCACCAATGCTAATTATTGGTTGGATGTAGCCCGCATCTTCCGCCGTTTAGCCTCCAGCCCGGAGTTTCGGCTTCGCTTCGCCGATCGTGTCAATTACCATTTCTTCAACGGCGGCGTCCTTGACGATCGCGACCCGGACGGCGCCGGCCCGCTTAAGACCCATTTCCGCCAGCAGTTGGATGAATTGGTCCAGGAGGCTGGCGCGCTCGTCCAATACAACACGGGTCAGACGCTGGATCTATCCGCGTTCAACACCTGGACTGCGGCGGGCAGCGGACGCCGCTCTTATCTACTGGGGTCCGCGCCCGGACGCCAGATGCTGCGCGATGCCGGGCTATGGCCGGTCACCGAGCCACCGGTCTTCGGCCAGTACGGCGGCACAGTGCCACCCGGCTACTCCCTCACGATAACCTCCTCCGTAGCGGCTCCCGGCCAAACGGCCGCCCT
>PLZQ01000397.1 GCA_003152225.1 Limisphaerales bacterium
AGGAGGAAGTAGCCGGCGCAAACCAGCAGCAGCGCCAGCGCCGTGAAATACATCGTAAGCGAGTTCGGCAACAGCGGAATCAGGAGATAGCCGATGAGCATCGTGCCGGCCAGGCTGCCCAATGTGCCGATGGAGGTGAGCCGCCCGACATTGCCCCCCACGCCGGCCACGGTCGAAGTGATCACGCGCACGAGGAACGGCCCCGTCATCGCCAGCAACGCCAGCGGCACAAAGAACAGGATGCCCGAAGCCAGGAGCGAGCCGACGGCGAGGTTGAAGTCGAGGCACCAGTAGGCGACCGGCTCGCAAATCCAAACCGTCACAGCGAGGTAAAGCGCCGCGCCGAGGATGGCCCAGTAGAGCCGCGCGAGCCGCTGCGACTTGTCCGCCAGCCGCCCGCCCACATAGTAGCCACAAGCCAGGGCAACCAGCGTCACGGCGATCTGCGCCGTCCAAACGAAGTGCGATAGGCCGACGTAGGGCGAGAGCATCTTGGCCCCCAGAATCTCCACGACCATGATCGCGGCGCCCGTGGTCGCTGCCGTGAGATATAAATAGCGGCGCAGACCCCGCGACAGAGCGGGTTCCGCCGCGGGTGCGGTTGGCTTCTTCACGGCGGAGGTTTTACGCGAGAGCAGTGGCCGGGGCAATGTTTTATGCCGGTCGGCACTGGTGCGAAACGCCGTCCTTCGATTCTCTGACAACCACCAACCTCAGGCTGCCGCCGGTTGGAACGACGCCAGCGGTTCGATGTCCCGTTCGATTTGTTGTTCCTTTTCGTATCGCGCCAGGCGCAACTCGTAATCCGCCTGCAAGCCGGTCCACATCTCTGCCGTTGTGCCGAGATACCGCGCCAGACGCAAGGCGGTATCTGCCGTGATGCCGCGTTTTCCCAATGTTATCTCATTGATGCGCCGCGGCGGTATGTTCAGGGCGCGTGCCAGCGCGTTCTGCGAAAGGCCGATCGGCCTCATGAACTCCTCGCGCAGTATCTCCCCCGGATGAATCGGCGCCAGCTTTCTTGTCTTCATAATTGTCAATGATAGTCCACTATCTCTACGTCAAACGCGTCTTCGGCCTGCCAGCGGAAGCAAATGCGCCACTGGTCATTGATTCGGATGCGCTGCGGGCTTGCAGGCGCAAGGGGGGAAAGCTGGAAATGCGCCTTCCCGTGGTGGCGTTACGGTCTTCGGTCCTCGGTCTGCAGGCGGTAGAGATAGCGGATGACATCTTTGGAAATGCCGGACTGGCCGACCGGGTTAGGGGCCGCGGCTTGTGTCTTCTCGGCTCGAATCAGGACCAGTTCGCCGGCATCGAGCCAGTAGCCCCCGCAGTTGGGCACTGGTCCACTTCGACCCGGCGTTTGGCGCTGAAGAAGTGGCGGTGGAGTTTTATGCCGGCGCAGCGGGGGCATTCACGCTTGCGGGATGGGTCCACGACCAATCGCTCGTCGCGTCGGATGTTGAGCAAGGGCTCTCCCGCGGCCTCATGCTCTTTATCAACCTTCTCCATCTCGAAGGCATCAAACCAAATCCCGCCGCAACCGCCCTGGCAGGCGTCCACGGTGAGGCTGCCAACCTGCAATTCGGTTAGCTCATTGAAACAGGCAGGGCATTTCATAGATTGGCGTTCCCACAGAATTCTTCGCACGCCGGCGCGCTGATTTCAACCCAGATAATGCGGCTGGCTCGAAACGCGTCGAATTCATGTAACGCCGCCGACTCTTCCCCAGTCTATATCTTAAGACTGGGCGCTTCGGGACGTGTCCCTGCTGGGCGGTTGGACCGCAACCGTGTTCCGCTCGGGAACCAGGGAACAGAGGAGAGAAGGAGGCTTCAAAGAGGCTTACAACAGGCTTGCAACTTGCCTGCAACTTCCTTGCAACCATGGAGGCACTCCGGCGCTACTCTAGTGGTGCTCTGCCTCGGCCCCGTCCCATGCGAGCCACACGGTGATGCGGAGAACGGGCAGCTCTGCTGGACACTTCTGAACCCTTTCGTCAGAATGTAATGCCTCAGTGAAGGAGGGGGAGGGCGCGTCACTTCGGGCGCGCCGGGCAGGCGCAGAGCATGACGGCACGCACGGAATGACGCGCCCCCTACTGCCCTCACTGACCGGTTACGGCTGGCTCCCGCCGCGCATACTGGCTATTATTGCAGCAACATACAAAAGCACACGGTTCCGGTGTTTATTGAGTGAATTGCATAGCGCGTCGCATGCAGGAAGAGCCCGGGATGGGCAACGTGATGTCCTGATCTGAATCCAATGGCCCGTAACACTCACTTCCGGCTTCCGGCACTGGGGCGCCTGGTGCTTCCGCCGCTCGTCGAACGGGAGCTGCGCGCCGGCGCGCGGCGGCCCTTGTTCTATTGGTTGCGGGGGTTGCTGGCGCTGGCCGTGGGCTTCCAGGGCTACGAACTGCTGGATCGCTTCGTCATGGCCCCGCCTCCGGCTCCCGGCATGCCGTGGGTGGCACCATCCGGCACGTTCATAACCGGCGCGACTCTGCTTCACCAAATGTCGTGGCTGCTGTTCCTGGCCACGCTCATGATGGGGCTGGTAAGCGCGGACAGCATCAACCGCGAACGGCGCGAAGGCACACTCGGCCTGCTGCTGCTGACCGACCTGACTCCGGAAGAGATTGTGTGGGGGAAAATGCTGTCGTGCGGCCTCACCTCTTTCCTCGTGCTGCTCGGTTCACTGCCGGCGCTTATGTTTCCTGTGCTGGCGGGCGGCGTGACCGGCAGTGAAGCCGCGCTGATCGGGCTCGGTCTGCTGAATACGCTATTCGTCGCGCTCGCGGCGGGCCTATGGATGTCCACGGTGTTCCGTGAGCGGCGTTACGCCATGCCGGCGACGCTGGCATTGATGGGAGCCTTGGCCTTCGGCCCCGAGGTGCTGGGCGGTTCCTTCCTTGGCGCAGCGGCGGTGCCCTTCTTTCGCCTGTTCGGCCTGGCAGGATGGATGACCGCGGCGCAGATGGTGTTTCCGTTCAAGCTGCTATTTGTGGTTTGGTTCATTGTAATGAACGCTGTGGGTTGGCTCTTTCTGTGGCGGGCGGGCGTCACCCTGGCGGCGAGTTGGCAGGATCAACCGCACAAGCAAGCTCGCGAGGCGGAACCATCTGCGGAGTGGCCGAGCCAAGCCACGACACCGCCGGATCTGGGCGGAGCCGCGGCCACGCCCGAGCCCGCAATCGCCTTGGCCCGCGCTTCGTGGCTAACCGACCCCCGGCCCTGGGACGCGGACCCGATCCGGTGGCGTGTGGAACAGTTGGGCTCGGTGGAGGGCCTGCTTTGGCTGGCGGTGGCCATGAACGTCTGTGCGCAATTCGGCACGCTGGGTTCCATCCTCGGCTTGGGCGCAGGGCCCGCAGACACCTGGGGGCTGGTGTCCTTTATCGGCATGGCGGTGATCCTCTTATCGAGCGGGCTGATTGCGTGGGCGGGCGCGCGCTTCTTCCAGGACTCCCGGCGGCAGCAGGATCTTGAATTATTGCTCACCACGCCGCTGGGCAGCCGCCATATCCTGAGCGGCCAATGGTGCATGCTGCGCAGATGGCTGGCGTGGCCGCTCGGCGTGGTACTGGTGTTGTCCCTGCCGGCTGGCATTGCCCTCATCTACGATTTTGCCAACGGCTATCACCGGGAGTTCTGGTCTCTCTTGCAGCCGTTCCTGATCGCGTTCAACCTTGCCCTCGAAACGGTGGCACTCTGCTGGGTGGGCATGCGGTTCGGG
>PLZQ01000339.1 GCA_003152225.1 Limisphaerales bacterium
GGGTCAACGCGTACGGTGCCGGTGAAATAATCGGCGGGTCCTTTGCCGGAGGGCTGTGAGCCACTTCTTTTGATGTCCATTCTTCGAACTCCTTTACTTAATGTGAGTACAGCAGGTTTGCATGAAATTCAATGTGCCGGCGCCTCGGCGTGGGCCGTACGATGGCGCGTGCGCCATTCCTCAGGGGAAGTGCCTTCCCATCCGTGAAACGCACGAAAGAATGAATTGGCATCCCCGTAACCCAGCAGGAAGGCGGTCTCGTTCAGTTCAGCGGTGCTGTGTCTGAGGTAGTGGTGCGCGAGTTCGCGCCGGGTGGCGCGCCAGAGCGCGAACAGCTCGGCAGTGGTGGCGTAGATCTTTTCCTGTTGAAAAAAGCCTGCGGGCAATCCCGCGCGGCGCAGTACGTCCGGTGCGGATAGTTTATGCTCTCCGAGCCGCCGGGTCAGGAGACTGGAAACCTTGAACCTGTCGCTTGTGACTTTGGTTGCAGTCATGGATGCAAGATACCTTCGATTGGGAATCCGTCACTAGCAGAGCGCGCCAAACTACTTGCGAACCACGCCAAGCTCTGCGGCGCCGAGGGCCGTGACGCGGGCGGGGGAGCTTGGTGTCCTGAGAGGGTCGCCTGGTACGAGGCCACCGCCGGGGATTGTGTGGAGGGGGATTGAGGATTAGAGATTGAGGGCTCGGCGGTTTCCTTCAGAATAGGCGTAACCCTGTGCAAACACTCAAGAACCGGTGCAGGTGACAGATTCTGTCCACCTATACAGGGTGAAACGGGACATAGTCGGAGGCGGGACTTTGGGAAAGGATGAAGGATGAATTATGAAGGATGAATCCTGGGCCTCGCTATCCACCGGTCGGCCTCGCGTCCCTTGTACCCGGGGATAACATTTGAATCCCCGGGCGCGGTTCCAGCCTGCAAATAGTTGTAATAAAACGAGCCGCAACTGACTTTGTCCATATAGCGAGTTGTTATGAGTAACACTGCAACAGCCGGCGCGGATCGTTTCCTGGCCCTGCTCAAACCGATTGAGCGCGACCTGGAGATGTATGCCCGCCGGTTGATCTGGGCGCCCCAGGAAGCGCCCGACGCTTTGCAGAACGCGGTGATGCGCGCCTTTGCAGCCTTCGATCGGTATCATGAAGACGCAAGCTTCCGGGCCTGGATGTTCAAGATACTGACGCATGAAGCCTTCGCCCTGAACCGGAAACACGCCCGGATTGCCCGCCACGAGTTTCAACTGGAGCCGGAGGAGTTGGCGGGGCTGCCGTTCACCGGAGAACCGGACCTGGGTGGCAGCCAGCCCGTTTCGAGCGAAGCCTTGAATGAGGTGCTGGACCCGGCGTTGGCGGCGGGGTTGAAGACGCTGACGGATACCGAGCGCGCCGTGCTTTTGCTGCGCGCCATCGGCGGCCTGCGTTACCGCGAGATCAGCGACTCGCTCAGCATCCCGCTGGGCAGCGTGATGGGCAACCTGTCCCGCGCCCGGCAAAAGATGCGTGTCCTCCTCGCGCGCGCCACACGACGAGACAATCTACTGAAGGAGAATTGAATATGAAATGCGAAGAAGTCCAAACACTGCACGGCCCTTACCTTGACTCCGAGTTGGACGCCAAGAGCAGCCTTGAAGTCGAGCAGCACCTGAAGACGTGTCCCGACTGCGCCCGCTTCTTTGCCGAGGCCGAGAAGCTGGACGCCTGCCTCAAGGCCGGCCTGAACTGCGGGCCAAGCACGGCACCTCTGTGGGAACAGATCGAGCGTTCGGTGGTCGCCGCTGGGGCCGCTGCCACCCACTCGCGACCATCGGCGGTCGTCCCGGAAGCTGCTGGATGGTCTGCTGTGCTCGGTGCCTTGGGGGCGCGGCTTAGGGCAGGTTGGCAAACTTCGCGCTGGGCCTGGACCGGGCTGGTCGCAGTGTGGGTGGTGATACTTGGGCTGAACAGAGCAGCGCCCGAGCCTGTCCCGCCGTCCGTCGCCGGGCAGGAGGCGCCCCCGGCATCCGAAGTGCGGATTGCCCTGAAACAAAAGTATCTGTTGATGGCGGGGCTGGCCTTCACTTCCGAAGCGGCCGAGACCGAAAAGCCGAAAGCGCCCCTGCCAAGCCCGCGCAGTGACCGACGCAAAGCAACCCTGAACACGTAAGGCAATTATGAACGACAAGCTCAGAAGTATTCTCCACACCGCCTGGAACGAGCCCCGCCACTTTTTCTTCTGGCTGACTATGCTCAGCCTTTGCGGATTCGCCGCGATTACGGCTGGATTCGTCGCAGTCAACACAAGCCTTAGGGGCCCGATGCTCGTGCTCGCATACGTTACGCTGGGATGCATTCTGTGTTTCCTGGTCAGCTTTCCGGCTTTCATCCTGGCCTGGATACCGCCTGTCCGGCGGCTGTTCACGTGGCTGATGCGCTGGCGGTTCCTGGTACTGGGCTGCCTGGTGACGCTGGTGGCGCTGTTCTATGCCGTCGAGGATTGGCGGGGCCGGCGCGCGTGGCTGAATTACAGGCACGCGTGGGAGGCCAAAGGCGAGCGCTTTGACCTGGCCAGCTTCGTCCCACCCCCGGTGCCAAAAGAGCAGAATTTCTTTGAAACGCCGCTGTGGAACGACCTGCACTCCGTCCAGACCCACGGCATGGATGTCTGGGACGATACGGATTGGGGGAGTCATGCCGTCTTTACCATATATGGCCCTGCTACGGACAGCAAAGCCCCCAGCACCGGCAACTGGATGAAGCCGCAGCGCGCGGACCTCGCTGGGTGGCAGGCGTATTACCGCGGCAGCAACAACTTATTCACCGCCCAAAGCGGCCCCCCAACCAATTACTTCCCCATTGCCAAAGAGCCGCAGTCGCCCGCCACCGACGTGTTGCTGGCCTTGAGCCGGTTCGAGACTAATCGCCAGCTTCTGATCGCGGCTGCCTCCCGTCCTCAGGCTCGGTTTTGGATCAACTACGATGCCGGGTTCGCCAGCATGCTCCCGCATCTGGTCCGACTGAAGGCTGCCTCCATGTACCTGTCGCTTCACGCGGACGCCGCGCTAAAAGCCGGGGACCGGGCCACGACGCTTGAGGACCTGCACCTCCTTTTTCGGTTGCTTGAATCCATCCGGAGCGAGCCGACGCTGATCTCGCATTTGGTCCGCATCGCGATGCTGCAAATTGGCCTTCAGCCAGTCTGGGAGGGACTGGCGGACCGGCAATGGACTGAAGCGGACCTGACTGTCATCGCGGGTGAGCTTGGCAAGCAGGATTTCCTGGCCGATTACGGCTTCGCCATGCGCGGGGAGCGGGCGTGCTGCAACCTTTGGGGGGTGGACTACATCCGCAAAGCAGGGATCAACGGCATGGATGAGATCTTCCGCCCCAGCACACCCGGGGAGGCTGCTGAATTTGAGAAAGTGATGGGCAGCGCAATGTTCCGCCTGGTCCCGAGCGGCTGGTTTGACCAGAACAAGCTCTCTCTTTGCCGTTTGCATGAGCAGTACTTGCTTCCGGTCATGGATCTGCAAGAGCGTGTCGTCTCGCCCGACCTCGTCCGACAGTCGCAGTCGGCTATCGACAGCCTGCGCCCGAGGCCCTACGACGCGCTTTCAAGAATGTTCCTGCCCGGCGTTGCCGGCTGCGCCGGGAAATTCGCCCGCGCCCAAGCCTGTGTGGACCTCGCATGCGTCGCCTGTGCGCTGGAGCGCTACCGGCTGACGAGTGGTCGGTTCCCTGAAACGCTGGAAGCCCTCGTGCCGAAGTTCATGGAGAAGCTGCCGCGCGACGTCATCAACGGTCAGCCGCTCAAGTACCGCCGCACGGACGACGGCCAGTTTGTCCTCTACTCGGTCGGATGGAACAAAACTGACGACGGCGGCAAAGTCGAGTTGACGAAGTCAGGCAACCCCGATTGGCAGAAGGGCGACTGGATCTGGCGCTATCCAGCCCAGGGAGACGCAACGCTACCCCGCAGCAAGTGACCGCTCATTGGCGCTCACTTGCAATCCTTCGCCGCTACTCCCGCGCGGTCTGCACCGGGAGCGCGGAGAGCGCGCAATTCGGGTTCGTCTGGCTGAAGTAATTCGC
>PLZQ01000098.1 GCA_003152225.1 Limisphaerales bacterium
TTCAATCCGCCCGCTTCGTAACCGTTCCCTGCCATGAAGATCGCCACCGTCCAGCGCAGCCAGGTCATTCTGCACCCCGACCGATCGCGCGTGCTGCTCCGGCCGTTTCTCGTTCCGACCGACCCCCGGGCCGCCAGAATCTGCGCCCAGGTCATGGCCCTCCCGGAAACCGAAGTTCACGCCCTTTGGCAAGAGGTGAACCAGGAGTTCGGCGGGCGTCACGCCAAGACGCGTGAGTTTCTCAAGGCTCGCTTCGAACTGGTCCGCCCCTGCCTGCCCGCCCGCGAGAAGCTGTCCCAGGAACGGCAGCTCTTGCTCGGCGCTTATTTTACCCACGAGTATTCGCTCGAAGCCGCCGCGCTGTTCAATCCGTCGATCGTGCCGCATCCAGACCAATCGGACCTGCCGCCCGGCGGGTTGCGGTTCATCCTGAGCCTGCGGGCCACGGGCGAAGGCCACATCTCCTCGATCACTTTTCGCACCGGATTGCTGGGCGCCCGCGGCCACATCAGCATCAATGCCCCCACGCGCTACTGCCTCGAACCCGAACAGGTGCCCAACGCCGCCTACGAGAACGGCCTGTTCGAGCGCAAGCTTCAGGAGCTTGGATTGGTGGGAGACTTCAGCCGGCAGGTGCTCCAGGAGTTGGGAAGCTCCTTCACGCTGGACGACCTGCGCGCCAGCCTCACGCGCACGGCCCAACAGTTCCGCGCCCGCGACCAGCAAACCGGCGCGGTGTCCCGGAAAATCCTGATGCTGGCTCAGTCCAACTACGAGGTGCAATTCTCACCCGACTCGCGTTTGTCCGAACGCGTGCTCTTTCCGGTCACGCCCTCCCAGAGCAATGGCATCGAGGACGCCCGCTTCGTTCGCTTCCAGCACGAGGACGGCACGCAGACGTATTACGCCACTTACACCGCCTACGACGGCAAGATGATCCTGCCCCAGTTCATCGAGACGCAGGACTTCCTGCACTTCAAATTCATCACCCTGAACGGGCCCGCCGTGCAGAACAAAGGCATGGCGCTTTTCCCGAGGAAGGTCAATGGCCATTACGCCATGCTCGGCCGGCAGGACTACGAGAACATCTATGTCATGTTCTCCGACCACCTGCACTTCTGGCATGAGACGCAACTGATTCTGAAGCCGGTGTTTCCCTGGGAGTTTATTCAGTTAGGCAACTGCGGTTCGCCGATTGAGACCGACGCCGGTTGGCTCGTGCTCAGTCACGGCGTGGGGCCAATGCGCAAGTATTGCATCGGCGCGTTTCTGCTGGACCGCGACGATCCGACCAAGGTGATTGGCCGCCTGCGCGGGCCGCTGCTCAAGCCGAATGAGAATGAGCGCGAGGGTTACGTGCCTAATGTGGTCTATTCCTGCGGTAGCCTCCTGCATGGCCGGCAACTCGTCATCCCCTACGCCATGTCCGACTACGCCACCACCTTTGCCACGCTCTCCCTGGACGAGGTGCTGTCCGCGATGGAATAGCCAAAAAAAAGGGCGTGAGGCACTGGCCCCACGCCTGGTTTAAGATCGCGCGCTTAGTAGCGGTTGCTGTACTCACGGCGCCCGCCGGAGCTGCGCCCGCCCGAGCCGCCTTCTTGCCGCGGTTTGGCTTCATTGACCGTCAAGGCGCGCCCGTCCATGTCCTTGCCGTTGAGTGCGTCGATGGCCTTCTGGGCCTCTTCGGGCGATGACATGGTGATGAAACCGAACCCACGCGGACGGCCGGTGGCGCGGTCCATCATGAGGTTGGCCTCGACGACCGTGCCGTGCGCCGCGAAGGCGTCCTGCAGGTCGTTTTCAGTCGTATTGAAGGAAAGGTTTCCCACGAATAATTTTGCGTTCATAATGATGTTTCTACGTCCTTAGTTCTATCCTGCTATCTCCAAACTGTTCCCGATCATCGGGTTTCAAATCATCACTGAACGAAGTTCACTTGAGGATTTACCATGTGCTGGAACTACAAGCTATCTATCAGACGCCTACACAATGGACCATGCTGGCGGATTAGCAAGAAGTAATCTCAACAATTGTTTGCGTGCGTGGCCGCTGGAATATGCGAACGGCGATGAGGAGGTCTGCCGCCTCCTCCGGCGGCTCGGGGATGAGTCTCGATTCTCGAGGCTGCGGCAGCATCGTGGCGGCCGGGCCTCGAGCGCGTTCGCAAAGCCACCTTCGAGCCAGTGGCAAGCCAGATACAAGCCACATGCCTCGGCGGCACTCTCGATTGTTCCTCGATTGTTCCTCGATTNNTGCTCGATTGGTGCTCGATTGGTGGAAATGTGTTTTGCCCGGCGACGGGATTCGGCTATAACCCGGGCCGCATGTTGAAAGCTGTTATCGCGTCACTCAAGACCTGGTATGTCGGGGCGCTCAAGACGGGTGGCTACTGGGTGGTGGGCCTGATGATGGCCGTTGAAAGCTCGATCTTCCCGCTGCCCAGCGAAATCGTTATCCCGCCGGCGGCGTATTGGGCGCACACGCACCAGATTCCCCTGAGCCTGACCGGGATCATTATTGCGGGCACGTTCGGTTCCTGGCTCGGGGCGACGGCGATGTATTGGGCGTCGCGGCTCGCCGGCCGGCCGCTGGTGCTGCGGTATGGCCGTTATGTCATGATCTCGCCGGCGAAGGTGGAAGGGGCCGAGCGCTGGGCGGCGCACTACGGGTCGATGGGCATCTTCATTTCGCGGCTGCTGCCCGTCGTGCGCCATCTGATCGGGATACCCGCCGGCATCGTGCGGATGAATTACAAGGTCTTTTCGCTTTACACCGTGCTGGGTTCAGGGATCTGGTGCGGCGTGCTTTGTTGGGTGGGCATCAAGGCGGGGAACGACGAGAAGCTGATGAAAGGGGAGATGCACGCCATCACGCTTTGGCTGGGCGGGGCGACGATGGTGCTGGGCGGGATGTATTACTTTTTTGTGCACCGCCAGATGAAAGCGGGGCAGGGGCCGGGGTCCGGGGCGGGGCGGGGCTAGGGCCGGGTGATGCCGAGGTTGCGCTCGAATTCAGCGGAGAATTTGCTGAGGCCCTCGGAGATCCGCGGGGGTTGCTCGACGAGAGTGGCCATCATGCGCTCGGTGGTGCTGGGTTTGTGCCGGATCAGCTCGACGGCGGCGACAATGAGGGAGAGCTGATTATTGATGTCATGGCGCATGGCGGAGAGCTTGTCGTTCAACGCGGCGATTTGGGCGGCGGTCAAGGTAACTGGCTGACTGGGCACGGGCATTACCTATAATGCGCTAAGGACGGGGGGGAAGCAAGCGAGATTCCAAGGCAGTTGCGGGTTGACAAGTCGCGGCGGCTCTCTAAGCTTTGCCGCCTGACCAAATGGGAAAACCGGCCATGAAGGCCCGGAGTGTCCCGAGGTCTCTGGAGAGGAAGTGAGAGAGTTTTGACCGAAATTAAGCTTAAAAAAGGCGAGCCAGTCGAGAAAGCGCTGCGGCGATTGAAGAAGAAGATCGACCGCGAAGGCACATTGAAAACGGTGCGCAGTCACCGTCATTTCGAGAAGCCGAGCGAGAAGCGGCGGCGCAAACAAAAGGCGGCGCGGTTTTCCGCGATGCTGACGGCGCGCTACGCCGACCTGTAATCATCGGATTGCACGGCCGGGCGCGGCGGGTTGCCGCGCCCGGTCCATTCGACAACGGAGTGCCGGGGTGCCGAAGTGACGGAGCGATGCCAAGCTCTTAGTAAGGTTACAAAGTTACATCGTTACATGAGATACATGAGCGACTCGCGCCAACGGTGCTTTGTAACGATGTGACCCATGTAACTTATTTGACCTGTCAAGATACTAGACTCCCATCCTGCCTCACTCCACTACTACGGCGACACTCCCTTCGGTTCTATGTATTCCTTATCCACCTGTTGGAACTCCCATCGGCACAGCGACGGGCGGGCGATGCTGCGCGAGATCCGCGACCTGGGGTTCCAATACGCCGAGCTGAGCCACGGCACGCGGATCAGCCTGCTGCCGGGCATCCTCGAAGCGGTGGACGCCGGGGAGATCAAGATTTCCAGCCTGCATAATTTCTGCCCGCTGCCCATGGGGGTCAACTACGCTGCGCCCAACCTCTACCAGTTTTCTGCGGAACGGGTCCGGGAGCGCGAGTTGGCGGAGCGCTACACGCTGAAGACGATTGAGTTTGCGGTGCGCGTGAAGGCGCCGGTGGTCGTGCTGCACAGCGGCAGCATCGACATGAAGAATTACACGGACAAGCTGCTCGACTTGGCTGCGAAGGGTGAGAAGGCCGCCGCCAAGTTTGCCAAGCTTTGCTCCGAGGCGGATGAGAAGCGCGAGGCCAAGAAGGGGCCGTTCGTCGAGCGGGTGTACGAAGTCCTGAAGAAGCTCCTGCCGGCCGCCGAAGGGCAGGGCATCAAGCTGGGGGTGGAGAACCGCCAGGCGCTGGAGGAATTGCCGGTAGAGACCGATTTCCAGTTCATGTTCCGCGAACTGAACAGCCCGAGCCTGGTCTATTGGCACGACACGGGGCATGGCCAGATCAAGGAGAACCTGAAGTTCATCCACCACGCGATGCACCTGGAGTCCCTGCGCGACAAACTCTACGGCCTGCACGTCCACGACGTGCAATTCCCCGGCCGCGACCACTGCGCGCCCGGCTCGGGCATGATCGACTTCACCGCCCTCAAACCGTTCATCAGCTCCGAGCACATCAAGGTGTTCGAGCTTAGCCCCAGCCTGACCGTGGAGGAGGTGAAGGGCGGGATCGAGCACCTCCAACAGCTTTGGGGAACGGAGTAGGCGGGAACCCCAAGGCGAATCGAGGGAGCGACTGGACATGAGCGCGCAAGCGGCCAAATCCGCGCGAAGCACCGCGCTGGACATTGTCCGGCGGCTGCAGCAGGCCGGCTTCCCGGCCTTTTGGGTGGGAGGCTGCGTGCGCGATTTCCTGCTGGGGCGCGAGCCGGTGGATTATGACATCGTCACCGCCGCACTGCCCGAACAGGTGGAGCGGCTGTTCAAGCGCACCATCGCTGTGGGACGCAAGTTCGGGGTGATGGTAGTGCTCGAAGGCAGCCGGGAGTTCCAGGTGGCCACCTTTCGCGCGGAGGCCGATTACCAGGATGGCCGCCACCCGGAGCTGGTCGCGTTCGGCGATGCGCAGGCCGACGCGCGGCGCCGCGATTTCACGGTCAACGGCTTGTTTTACGACCCGGTGCGGCAGGAGTCGCACGATTGGGTTGGGGGCGAAGCCGACTTGCGCGCCCGGATCATCCGCACTATCGGCGCCCCGGTGGAACGGTTTGCCGAGGACCACCTGCGGCTGCTGCGCGCGGTGCGGTTTGCCGCGCAACTGGATTTCAGCATCGAAGCGGGCACGTTCGCCGCCCTGAAAGCCAACGCGGCGAAGATCAAAGCCATCAGCGCCGAGCGGGTGCGCGAGGAATTGGTGAAGCTGTTCCGTCCGCCGCATGCGGCGCGGGGGCTGGATTTGCTGCGCGAGAGCGGCTTGCTCGAACAGGTGCTGCCGGAGATCGCGGCCACGGTCGCGTGCGAGCAATCGCCTGATTTCCATCCCGAGGGCACGGTCTTCAACCATCTCCAGCTTATGCTGCAAAATCTGCCGCCCGAGGCCGACCCGTCGTTGCCGTGGGCGGTTCTGCTGCATGATGTGGCCAAGCCGGTCACGGCCTCCACCGACCCGGAGACGGGCAGCCGGCATTTCTACGGTCACGAGAAGATTGGCGCGGACATGGCCGCTGAGATATTGGAGCGGCTGCGATTCCCGCGCAAACAGATCGATGAGATCGTCCAGGCGGTGCGCTGCCACATGCAGTTCAAGGACACGTTGGAGATGCGGAAGTCCACGCTGCGCCGTTTGCTCATGCGTCCCACCTTCGCGCTGGTACTCGAACTGCACCGGCTCGACTGCCTGGGGTCGCACGGGCGGCTGGATGTCCATGATTTCCTGGTGGCGCAAGCCCGGCTGCTGGAGGCCCAGCCTCAAATCCGCCCTCCGCTATTGAAGGGGGACGACCTGATCGCGCTCGGCATGGAGCCCGGCCCGGCGCTGGGGGCGCTGCTCGCCGAGATTCGCGAGAAGCAGTTGCAGGATGAGCTCACGACCCGGACCGAGGCGCGGAAGTGGGCCAAACGGTGGCTTACCCGGGCGAAGAAACCCGGCGCCTAATGGGGGGTAGGGCTCCGGACAGTAGTTCGCTGCTTCACTATTGGCGTGAACAGTTCTTTCTCCGTTGCGTCTAAGCTGTGCTATCGTTAAGCATTTAAGAAATCATGATTGAACGTCTTGCCACGAGATTCCTGCTGCTGATTCTGGGCCTTGGGCTGGCCCTGCCGTTGCGTTCGGCTGAGCCCGGGGTTAGCCCCGCCACCAGCGACCAGGCCGCAGCAGTCGCCAGTACGGCTGCCACCACTAACGCGCTGCGCATCATCAAGCCCGGCCCGGTGGATGGGGAGATCGCTTCCCTGACGGCCCGGATGCTGGAGCGCAACCACTATTTGAGGAAGCCGTTCGATGAGTCGATGTCGAGCCAATTCCTGGACCGCTATATGGAAACGTTGGACCCGATGCACCTGCATTTTACGCAGGGCGACCTGGCGGAGTTTGGGTGCTACCGCACGAACCTGGCGTACTTGACGATTCGTGTGAAACGCCTCGGCGTAGGTGATGCGAGCCCGGGTTGCGTCGTCTTCAACCGGTTTCTCGAACGGATCTCGCAGCGCGTGGAGTATGCGGAGGATCTGCTGAAGCATGAGAGGTTCACCTTTGACGGCGATGAGCGGGTGCTGATTAACCGCAAGGAAATGCCTTACCCGGCGGACCTGGACGAGGCGAAGAAGCTCTGGCGGGAGCGGTTGCGGTTCGAGTATCTGCAAGAATTGCTCGGCAAGATTGGCGCTCGGAAGACGAACCTCGCCGCACTGAAGCTCCCGCCGCAGTCCTCCGAAACGAACGCCGTGGTTAAGGCTGCCGAGTCGCCGAAGGAGGCGAAACCGGACGTCGCCACCGCCTCGCGCATTCCGCCCGCCTTCCCCCCGCTGCCGCCAATTACGGAGAATCGGCGTCCGGCGGTGTTGCCATCGCCAAAGGATTCTGAGCGGGCCGCTGCCATGCAGCCCGCGGCCGCGAAGACGCGCGCAATAGTGGAAACCGACCTGACGGCCCAAGCGCAACCGGCCGCCGCCCAAAACATCCAGGCCTTGGCCGAGGCTGCGGCGCCCGCCGCGTCGCTGACCAACCAGACGGCTGCCGCAGCGCCCAAGAAGACGGACGACGAGGAGATCATCGACACGCTCACTCACCGCTATCAGCGGAACCTGCGCTTCTTCACGGACTGGGACAGCGATGATGTTCTCCAGGTGTATCTCACGGCCCTGGCGCACGTATATGATCCCCATTCGGATTATCTCGGCCACGCGCAGCTAGAGCAGTTTTCGATCAGCATGAACCTCAGCCTGTTCGGCATCGGCGCGGAACTGGTTCCCGAGGATGGGTATTGCAAGATTCGCCGGCTGCTGCCCGGCGGGCCGGCGATCAAGAGCAAGCTGATCAAAGAGAATGACCGCATCGTAGCGGTGGCGCAGAGCAATCAGCCGCCCGTGGACGTGGTGGAGATGAGCCTCCCCAAGGCCGTGCAGCTCATTCGCGGGCCGAAGGGCACGGAGGTGCGGCTCACCATTATACCCGCCGGCGCGGGCGCTTCCACGCGCAAAATCGTAAGCATTGTCCGGGATGAGATCCCGTTGGAGGAATCCGCCGCCAAGGCCAAGATCATTGAGTTGACCGATACCCGCGACGAGAAGCTGCGGCTTGGGGTGATAGATTTGCCCTCCTTCTACGCCACGTTTGACACCTCGAGCTCCAAGGACAAGCCGGAACCGAAAAGCACCACAGCGGATGTGGCGCTCCTGCTCACGAAACTCAAGCAGGAAAAGGTCGCGGGGGTGATTCTGGATCTGCGCTACAACGGCGGCGGCTCGCTCGACGAGGCGATTAAATTGACCGGGCTGTTCGTCAGGACCAACCCGGTCGTGCAGGTGCGCGACGAGGCCGGCAACGTGCAGGAGGCCGATGACACTGACCCGTCAATGCTCTACGACGGTCCGCTGATGGTGTTGACCAGCCGTCACAGCGCTTCGGCGTCGGAGATTGTGGCCGGCGCGTTACAGGATTATGGCCGCGCCCTGATCGTCGGCGATTCCTCGACCCACGGCAAAGGCACGGTGCAAAGCGTAAACCCGTTGCGGCCATACCTTTCCGCGATGGACAAATCGGTGACGAATGACCCCGGCGCGCTGAAGCTGACCATCAAGGAGTTCTTCCGCCCGAGCGGCACGTCCACGCAGTTGAAGGGCGTCATTCCGGACATCGTGCTGCCCTCGGTGGCCAACGAATCGAAGGACATCGGCGAAATCGCGCTCGAGAATCCGCTGCCGTGCGACACCATCCGGAGCGCGAAATACGACCACTTCAACCTGGTCGAACCGTATTTGCCGGAGCTGCGCAAGCGCTCGGCGGAGCGGGTTGCCGCCGATAAAGAATTCGTTTACGTGCGGGAGGATATCGAGCAGTTCAAGAAGCTGCAGGCCGACAAGACGTATTCGCTGAACGAGCGGAAGCGGCTGAAGGAACAGGAAGAGGCCGAGGCCCGCCAGAAGGCCCGGGATAAGGAACGGCTGGCGCGCAATGACCCGCCGGAGAGGGTCTATGTGCTGACGTTGAAAGAGGCGGCTCTGCGGGGCCTCCCACCGCCAGTCACCAAGACCAACACCGCGCTCCTAAAACTTTCCGCTCCGTCGGGAAGCGGGCTTTCCGGAAGCGGGACCAACGCGACCGTTGCTGCCGCTGGTGCCACATCCGGCGCAGACGGTTCAGACGAGGCGGAGGCCGAGAAGCCTGCTGCGACAGATGCGCCGTTGACGGAGGCGGAACATATCCTGGTCGATTATCTTTCCGTGCTGCCCAAAGGCAACCTGGTGACGGCTGTCCATTGACTAGCCGGCGCCCGGGGCGTTACAGTTTGGCGAGCATAGCGGACAAGCTTATGAAAACAGTCCTTTCTCTGGTCGGCGCAGCCACCCTGGTGGCTGGCAGCGTCTTCGCGGGTCCCGACGTCATCATCAAGCAACGCGCCAAAGAGATACGCGACCAGAACAACGTCCGGCAGGGCGTGACGTCGCCCGGCCAGGCAGCCTCGCCAAGCCAGCCGTCGGCGCCGTCGGCCTCGTCCGCTCCTTCGCCAGTCCTGCAACAGAGCCTCGCCAAAGTGCGGGCTGATCTGGCCGCCTTCAAACCCAATTCCCCGGTTACGCCTCAGCAGAAGCTGCAGCTTAAGAATGACCTCCTGGCCAGCGCACAGGGGGCGGGCAAGCCCTCGTCGGCAACCATTTCAGTCCTGGCCGATAGCCTCTCAGCCGCCTTCACCCAGTCGGCGTTTCCGGATAAAGATCGCGATCGGCTGGTCTCGCGTCTTGCGGCCGTGCTCAACCCGGCGAATATTCAGTCCGCCCAAATGGATGCCATTTACGCCGACGTCCAGGCGATCTTCCAGGCCAACGGCCTGACGCGCAAAGACGCCGTGAAGATTGTGGATCAGGTCAAAGCCGTCGGCGCCGAGACCCGAAAGTCCGGCGGCTGAGCAAACCGGCGGACCGCGAGCCGTCCCGGCTCGCAGCGGCCACCCACGTTCCCGGACTGCCTGATTCGCGAGCGCCAGGGTTATATGCGAGGTTTCCGCAAACCGATGAATCAAAGAATCTCGCATCCAACCGGCAGCCGGCATTGCTCTGCGGTGTGGGGTTTCGCGTTGCGGCCTTCCATCCAATTCGCAATCTTATTGTCCTCGGTCTTGCTGTTGCTTAACACAAGCACGGGGACTGCGCAGACCACGAATATGAACAGCTCAACCAATCACACTGAACTTGCCACCCTAGGCGGCGGCTGTTTCTGGTGCACGGAAGCGATCTTCCAAATGCTCCCCGGCGTCAAATCGGTGACCAGCGGCTACGCCGGCGGCACCAAGGAGAATCCGACCTACAAGGAAGTGTGCCGCGGCGACACTGGCCACGCCGAGGTAATCCAGATCGAATACGATTCCAAGGTGGTTTCCTACGAAAAGCTGCTGGAGACCTTTTGGGAGGCGCACGACCCGACCACCCTGAACCGCCAGGGCGCCGACAGCGGCACGCAATACCGTTCGATCATCCTCTATGGCAGCGAAGCCCAGAAGGCGGCGGCGGAGAAGTCAAAAGCCGAGGCGCAGAAGCAATTCAGCAAGCCCATCGTCACCGAGATTGTGCCGCTGACGAAGTTTTACAAGGGCGAGGATTATCACCAGGATTACTACCGCGCCAACCCGAACCAGCCTTACTGCCGGGTGGTCATTCGCCCGAAGGTGGAGAAGTTTGAGAAGAAGCTGAAGGCGGGGGAGAACCACAGATGAACACAGATGGACACAGATACTGCAGAGTGGACTCAGGTTCCACTACGTCTTGTGAGGCTCTTGGCCAGTCAACGGGTTCGCAGCATCGACACGCGCGTTAAGGGCAATCCTTATCTGTGTCCGTCTGTGTTCATCTGTGGTGGTGTTAAACGAAAACGACGGCCCGTTGCCGAGCCGCCGTTCCCAACGAACCCAAACCACCAATCAAATTCCCTTCTTGATCATGAATTTCAAGAGGTCCGCCACGCGGCAGCTATAGCCCCACTCGTTGTCGTACCAGCTTATCAGCTTGAAGAACCGCTTGTTCAGCTCGATGCCGGAGCCCTTATCGTAAATGGAGGAGGACTTGCAGTGGATGAAATCCGAGCTGACCACTTCATCTTCGGTGTATTCGAGAATGCCTTTGAGGTAGGTCTCGCTGGCCTTCTTCATCGCGGCGCTGATCTCAGCGTAGCTGGTCTCTTTGACCGTCCGAACCGTGAGGTCCACGACGGAGACGGTGGGCGTCGGGACGCGGACGGACATGCCGGTGAGCTTGCCTTTGACTTCGGGCAGCACCAGGCCCACAGCCTTGGCCGCGCCGGTGGTCGAGGGGATCAGGTTCAGCGCCGCGCTCCGGCCGCCTTTCCAATCCTTCTTGCTCGGGCCATCAACGGTCTTTTGCGTTGCGGTATAGGAGTGGATCGTGGTCATCAGACCCTCTTCCACGCCGAAGCCTTCCTTGAGGAGCACATAGACGATGGGCGCCAGGCAATTCGTCGTGCAGGAAGCGTTGGAGACAACGTGGTGCAGCTTCGCATCGTATTTGCCTTCGTTCACGCCCATGACGATGGTCGGGCAATCGCCCTTGGCGGGCGCGCTGATAATGACCTTCTTCGCGCCGGCCGCAAGGTGGCCTTTGGCTTTCTCGACGTCCGTGAACAGGCCGGTGGACTCGATCACCACGTCCACGCCCAATTGCTTCCAGGGCAACTGCGACGGATCTTTGGCGCTGACCACCAGCATCTTCTGACCGTTGACGATAAGCACATCGGGCTCCGGCTTGTCGGCGGCGGATTTCTCCGAGCCGACGGTGCCGGCAAAGCGGCCCTGGGTGGAATCATATTTCAGGAGATACGCCAGGTTGTTGGCCGGCACAATATCACCGACGGCGACCACCTGGACATCTTTCCCGACCAGACCTTGTTCGACCATCGCCCGGAATACCAGGCGACCAATGCGGCCGAACCCGTTAATTGCAACTTTTACTGCCATAATTCAATTTCAGATTTAATGTAAAATCGGAGCCCGTATGTTAGCGGCGGCGGCGGTGAGGTCAACGAAGAAACAACAAGAGGCGGCAGGAAGCGCCAAAGCTGTAGAAGACCCGCCCGGAACCCGGTTTATCGTTCTCTCCGGTGGAAGGGTTGCTGGGCTCGCCGGAAGAATCGTGCGCCAAGTCGTGCCCCGGCTCTGGCCCTTTACCCGTCTCCCACGTCTCGGCTACCCATCCGAACCACAGCTTGGCACCCCAAGCCGTCGAGCCTCAGGCCCCTGGTTCCTCCCACCCTGCACCCGACCCTCCCGGGGAGGCTACGGTGGGGTGAGCGGGCGGGAGGAGACGCTGTTCCCCCCCAGTACACCGAAAATAGCCCGATTCGTACCAATATGCACCATGGAGGATATAGGGACGAAAGATGACTAGGCGCCTGCCCAACGGGTTTTCATCCTCAGAGGAGAACCTCAGCCGGCCTATCCCGGCGGAGGAGTAATGGGTCACCTATTACGCGGGAGACCTACTCCGCCTTTGACAACCCGCCCGCACGGCGCAACATTGCGTTGAGTCTTTGTTGTGCCGTATGCGAGATGCAACCCCGAACCCCAAGTTGGGTGCCGATTCCGCCGCGTTCGTGAAGCCCAGCACGGCCGGTGAAGCGCTGGCCGAAGTGCTGCGCCGTCACACGGCCGTCGGTTCGCTGTGGCGAGCCGAAGGAGAGCGGATTCGTTGTGTCGCCTGCGGCCACCGCTGTCTCATTGGCGCCGGACGCAGCGGGATTTGCCGCGTGCGTTTCAACCTGGACGGCCAACTGCGCGTCCCGTTCGGCTACGTCGCGGGCTTGCAGTGCGATCCGGTCGAGAAGAAGCCGTTTTACCACGTGCATCCGGGCAGTGACGCGCTGACATTCGGGATGATGGGGTGCGATTTCCATTGTTCCTACTGCCAGAACTGGGTTACCAGCCAGGCGCTTCGGGACGACGCTGCGCTGGCGCCCATCCAAACCATCACCCCGCAGCAACTGGTCGGCACGGGCCGGCGATTGCACGCGCGGCTGGTGGTGTCGAGCTACAACGAGCCGCTCATCACCGCCGAATGGGCGGTGGCCGTCTTCGGGGAAGCCAAGAAAGCGGGTCTGGACTGCGCTTTCGTCTCGAACGGCAACGCCACACCCGAGGTGCTGGATTTCCTGCGCCCGTGGATTGTCGCTTACAAGATTGACCTGAAGGGTTTCGACGACAAACGCTACCGGACACTCGGCGGCACGCTGGCGCACGTCACCGAAAGCATCCGTTTGGTCCACGAGCGCGGGCTTTGGCTCGAGGTGGTCACCCTGGTGGTGCCGGGCTTCAACGACAGCGAAGCCGAGCTGCGCCAGATTGCGCAGTTCCTCGTTTCCATCAGCCGCGACATTCCCTGGCACGTCACGGCCTTTCACAAAGAGCACAAGATGACCGATGCGCCGAACACGACCGCGGTGCAACTCATCCGCACGGCCGAGATCGGCGCCGCCGAGGGCCTGCGTTTCGTGTATGCCGGCAACGCCCCGGGCCAGGTCGGCCCCTGGGAGAACACGTATTGCCCGAACTGCCGTGAGAAGCTCATCGACCGCTTCGGCTACCTGGTGCGCGAATACAAGCTGACGCCGGATGGCAAATGCCCGAGCTGCCGTACCCCCATCCCAGGCATCTGGCCCCCAACGGGCGCGTTGGGGGTAACGATTGGTGAGAGCATGTCCGACTATTACAGCCGCCTGCCGCGCGGCGTGAAGGTGAACTGAGTGGCAACCTCCGAAACAGCCGCACCCCGCAAAGTCCGGCCACCCGCCGTTGCCGGCCGCTTTTATCCCAGCGATCCGATCGAGCTGCGCCAGCTCATCACCGGCCTGTTCGCCGAGGTGCCTCCGGCAACCGGGCTGGCGCCCAAAGCCCTCATCGCGCCGCACGCCGGCTATCCCTATTCCGGACCTATCGCTGCTTCCGCCTATGCCCAGCTCATCCCGGCGCGCGACCAGATCAAGCGCATCATTCTGCTGGGGCCGTCGCATTTCGTTGCCGTGCAGGGTCTGGCCACGAGTTCCGCCGAAGCCTTCGCCACGCCGCTTGGGGTGGTGCCGGTGGATGTCGAGGCGGTTCGCCAAGTTCGGTTGCTGCCGCAAGTTAGAGAGCTGGACGAAGCCCATGCGCAGGAACATTCCCTTGAAGTGCAGTTGCCCTTCCTGCAAACCGTTCTTGGCGACTTCACCCTGGTCCCGCTGGCCGTCGGCGACGCGAGCGCCGATGACATCACGCAGGTGCTCGACTTGCTCTGGGGCGGCCCCGAAACACGCATCGTCATCAGCTCCGACCTCAGCCACTACCAGGATTTCCAAACCGCCCGCCGCCTCGACCGCGCGACCGCCAAAGCCATCGAGACCCTGAAGCCTGGCGACATTGGCGAGGAGCGCGCCTGCGGTCGGATGCCCATTTGCGGGCTCCTGCAAGCCGCACGCAGCCATGGGCTGCGCGCGCGCACCCTCGATTTGCGCAATTCCGGTGACACAGCCGGGCCCCGGGACAGAGTCGTCGGTTACGGAGCGTTTGTGTTCGAGGAAGTTAGGTAATCGGGGCCGCTCGATTCTGTCCGCCCGCCTGGCCTTTTCACCTGTCGTATCGGCAACCGCCTTGATTTTGTGCTAGATTTGCGCGTCATTCGGACTATGACAGAAAGCATTATTGCATGTTGGCCACACCGGAACTGATTCAGGAAGCGGCCCTGCCGTATCGGCTGGGCCGCCTGCTGCCGCGCTGGTTGCGCGAGGTGCCGCTTTACCAGCGGCCAGGCGGTCTCGTCCAGTTGAGCGGCGAGGCGGTCTCGCTGGCGGAGTTGCATCGCCTGCCGCTGATTACCAAGCAGGACATCCGTCATAATTTCCCGCGTAATTTCCTGCGCGCCGGCGTGGAGCTCGATACGCTCCTGGACCAGGATCTGGTCGAGCTGGAGCACACCTCCGGCACTTCGGAAGAGCGCACGCCGCTGCTGTTGGGGCGCGGCTGGTGGGCGGAGCAGGAGGAGCGCACGCTGCGGATCAATCCATTCGTGGCCGCCGTGCTGGATGAGTTCCCCGGCGCGCGCCGCGTTACGATCAACTCACCGGTTTGCAGCGGGGACATCTGTTACTCGGGCGTGCCGTCACGCGCTGACCGCGTGGTCGGTAATGCGCTGTTCGTCAGCCTCTCGCGCTATCCGTTTCTCTGGGGTGAAGCCGAGCTGGCGCGCATGGCGGCGGAGACGCTCGAATGGCAGCCGCAGTTCCTCGACGTGGACCCGGTCTATGGCGTGCTGTTCGCGCTTTACTGCGAGCGGCGCGGCATCAGGCTGCCGTCGCTGAGGTTCATCCTGGGCAGCTACGAGTTTGTGAGTGTCATGCACCGGCGGATCTTGGAGCGCGTGTTCGGGGTGCCGGTCTTCAACCTCTACGGCTCGACCGAGACCGGCCATCTGCTGATGGAAACCACGCGCGGCGAAATGCGGCTCAGCCTCGAAACGGCGCTGCTGGAAGTGCTGAACACTGACAGCCAGGGCATCAGCGAGCTGGCCGTCACGACCCTTACGAATGATTTCATGCCGCTCATCCGCTACCGCATCGGCGACCTGGTGGAGCGGCACGAGCGGCCCTATTACACGAGCTACCTCCTGCACGGTCGCGCCGCGGATGCCTTTATCGCGGCGGACGGAAGGCGCGTCACGACCTGGCAGATCGACCAGTGCTTAGCCGACTTCTCGGGCGTCGCCCATTACCAGTTGTGCGAGCGAGCCGGTGGCGAATGGCTGCTGCGCTTTGTGCCCGACCTCACGGCGCCCAGTGCCAAGGCAATCGAGGAGTTGCGCCAGCGCCTGGCACGTCTGCTCGGGGTCAACGGCAAGCTGGCGGTTCAGCAGACGGACCTGCTGGTGCCGGAGAGCTCGGGGAAGTTCCGGTTGGGCTATCCGGCAAAAAAGACCGTGGGCGCGCCGGCCTGAGCGCGCGCTGGCCGCTTCGCGCGTTCGGATCTGCGGCACTCCTCGATTGGTCAAGCCGGGGCGGGCCGCTCCAGCAGTTGAACGGCGAGCGCGGTCCAACCCGTCTGGTGACTGGCACCCAAACCGCGCCCCGTTTCCCGGTGGAAATACTCGTGGAACAGCACAAGGTCGCGCCAGTTCGGGTCTTCCGCATAACGCCGATCCTCGCCGTGGCAGGGGCGGCGCAATCGGTTGCCTAGCAACACGCTTTGAGGTGGCTTTGATGTCGCATTGATGTGGCTTTGGGTGGCCTTGGCCGGGTTTCAGCATTTCAGCTTTCAGCATTTCAGCTTTTGCCAGAATGGAGCCTGTTGGGAGCCTCGGGGTAGCCTCGGGGTAGCCTCAGGGTAGCCTCGGGGTAGCCTCAGGGTAGCCTCGGGGTAGCCTCAGGGTAACCTCGGGGTAGCCTCAGGGTAGCCTCCGGGTGGCTTCAGGGTAGCCTCGGGGTGCCTACCGGTTGGCTACCAGTAAGCCTAAGGGTGGCCTGCGGGTGGCTTGGGATGGCCTTGTCCTGCGTTTCTGCATTCTGCATTCTTCCTTCTGCCTTCGCCGCCGTGTGGCCTCAGGGTGGCCGTGACCGGGGATCGCAAATGGCCGATGGCAAATGGCCAATTGGGCGAGTATTCTCCAGCTAACTGCGCCGTCGCACGAGACTTACGTTCAAGGTTCGAAGTTCAAGGTTCAAGGTTCAAGGTTCGTTCGATGTTGGATGTTGGATGTTGGGTGTTGGATGTTCCGGTCCCGTTTGAAGTTCGCAGTTGGCCTTCGTCTCCGCCACCAACCGGATATACTTGAATTGCAGGCATTTACGACGTGTTCACTAGGTGTTGTATAGGTGTTCACTAGGAGTTGTATAGGGAACCACTAGGTACTGTATAGGTACCGGATAGCGGCTCGCCAGTTGTACGCCGGGGATA
>PLZQ01000213.1 GCA_003152225.1 Limisphaerales bacterium
CAGCGTCTGCATTACACCGTCCACGCTCACACCCCGCACCTGTTCCACCTCCGCGCGCGTGAGCGGCTGACGATAGGCGATAATGGCGAGCGTCTCCAAGCCCGGCTGCGAAAGACGCGGCGGGCGGAGCTTGTGGCCGACCAGCGCCTTGAGCCACGGAGCGTATTCCGGCTGGGTCACGAATTGCCACGAGCCCGCCACACAGGCGAGCCGGTAGCTGCGCTGGGCCTGCTCGTGCTCCTTAGCCAACTCCTCGAGCGCGGCGGTCAGTTCGCTCTCTTTAACCTTCTTGAGCCCCCGGGCTGTTTCATCGCCCTCGGCGTGTTCAACAGCAGCGGCAAAGACGTCGCGCAGCTCTTTGAGGCTCAGCGGCTTCTGCGCGGAGAACAGGATAGCTTCCAAAATCAGTTTGAGTTCCATGCTAATCTAAAGTGAAGGGGTTTCCGCCGATTGCGGATTCGGGCCGGCACTGGCGGCTGGCGCGGGTGGCGCCGAGGCCTGCGTGAGCCGGCAGATTTCGATTTCGCCAAACGCCTCGCGCTGCATCGCGGTAATCTGCTTGAGGCGGATCAGTTCGAGCACAGCCAGAAAGGTCACCACGACTTCGGCGCGGCTGGTAACGCCCTCGAACAGCTCCGAAAACCGCACCGCCGAGCGCTCATTGACCACCCGCATCAGCAGTTCAATCTTCTCGCTGACCGACCATTTATCCTCAAAGATCTCCCGCAAGTCCGACGGCTTGGTGAACCGCTTCAGGACAACATTGACCGCGTTGACCAGGTCGAAGATTGACGCTTCGGGGCCCGTGGGCGCCTCTGACGCGAATTCCAGTTTGCCGGGGACGCGCGGGAACACGTCCTCCTGCCGGGCTTCGAGGGCCTGGAGCTGGGCCGCGGCGTCCTTGAACTTCTTGTATTCGACCAGTTGGCGGATCAACTCCCAGCGCGGGTCTTCACCCTCCTCTTCGTTTTCGACTTGGGCCTGTTGGTCCACCGGCAGCAACTCGCGGCTCTTGATGTACATCAGGGTCGCCGCCATCACCAGAAACTCACCGGCGACCTCGAGGTCCAGCATCCGCAGGGTGTCGATGTACTCGATGAACTGGGTCGCCAGCCGGGTGAGATTCACCTCGTAAATGTCCACCTCCTCCTTCTTTATCAAATAAAGAAGCAGATCGAGCGGGCCTTCAAAGACCTCGAATTTGACCTTATATTCAGCCATTGTGACTACTGTCCCGGCCTGGCGCCGGGACAGTCAATCTTAGGCATGGGCGCGCGGCTTGGCAACGCCAGGCTTTGACCCGGAAAATCCGCCACTTCCGGCTTGTCAATGGGCAGGCGAGTGGTATTCTGCCCAACCTTTTATGAAAGAAAAAACACATCCGAAGTATGTGGATGCGGAGATTCGTTGCGCGTGCGGCAACGTGATCAAGACCCGTTCCACAAAGCCGGTGATTATCGTGGGTATTTGCAACGCGTGCCATCCCTTCTACACCGGCCAGCAGAAGTTCGTGGATACGGCTGGGCGCGTCGATAAGTTCCAGCAGCGCATGGTTAAGACCAAGGCGGCGCAGGCCGAGGCGGCCACGCGGAAGAAGAAGCACTAACGGTTTACGGCTTTGTCCGCCCGCAGGGTTTGTGTCTTTGCGGGCGGATTTGCTTTTCGCCATGGACTTTCGTCCCCAGATCGAGAGGTTCTGCCGCCGCTTTGCGGAGGTCGAAGCCGCCTTGAGTGACCCCAAGGCGTTCGACAACCCGCAGCGCGCGCAGGAGTTGGGGAAGGAATACGCCCGGCTGAAAGAACTCGTGACCGTCGGGCAGGCTTACCTCAAGACGGTGGCCGACCTGGCGGAAAACCGCGCCCTGCTGGAAAGCGAGCCGGCGGAGTCCGAGCTGGCCCAAATGGCGAAAGAGGAAATCGCCCGGCTCGAAAAGCAGGACCAGCGCCTCCAAAAGGAGATTCAGCGCGGTATTCTGCCGCCCGACCCGGCGGACTCGCGCAACACCATCATCGAAATCCGCGCCGGCGCCGGGGGCCAGGAGTCGGCGCTGTTCTCGGCGGATCTCTACCGCATGTACACGCGGTATGCGGAAGGGCGCGGGTGGAAGTGCGAGAATCTGGATTCCAGTCCGTCCGACCTGGGCGGCTACAAGGAAATTGTTTTCCAGATCAACGGCACGGATGTCTATAAGCGGCTCAAGTATGAGAGCGGCGTGCACCGGGTCCAACGCGTGCCGGCGACGGAAGCGCAGGGGCGCATTCACACCAGCACTTGCACGGTCGCGGTGCTGCCGGAAGCGGAGGAAGTGGATGTGGTGATCAAGCCGGAGGACCTGGAGATCACGGTCTGCCGCGCCTCCGGCCCCGGCGGACAGGGGGTTAACACCACCGATTCCGCCGTGCAAATCATCCATAAGCCGACGCATCTGATCGTGCGTTGCGCGGACCAGCGGTCGCAGCAGAAAAACAAGGCGCGGGCGCTGACGGTGCTGCGGTCACGCCTGCTCGAACGCAAGGTGGCAGAGGAGAACAAGAAATACGCTGACCAGCGGAAAGAGCAGGTGGGCACCGGCGAACGCAACGAGCGCATCCGCACTTACAATTTCCCCCAGAACCGGCTGACGGATCATCGCATCGGTCTGACGCTGCACAACCTGCCGTTTATCATGGAGGGGGACATTGACCCGGTGATCGAGCCGCTGATGGCGAACGATTTGGAGGAGAAGCTGGCGGCGCTGAAGCTGTGACACGCCTCGCGTGCTGCGTGCTGCGTGAAGCGTGATGCGTTACTGAACTTCCTGAACCATGGTCCTGCAAAAGTACAATCAACATCCACCGTTCCCCCGAGGCATTATTTTCGACTGTGACGGCACGCTCGCTGACACCATGCCGCTGCATTGGCGCGCGTGGCAGGTGATCGCGAAGCGGCACGGGTTTTCCTTGCCGGAAGAGCGCTTCTATTCCCTGGGCGGGGTGCCGTCGCGGGATATTCTGCGGGTGTTGAGCACGGAGCAGGGCGTTCCGCTCGATCCGCTGGCGGTGGCCCGGGAGAAGGAAGCGGTTTACTTGCCGCTCATTGCCCAGGTGGAGCCGATCAATACCGTGGTCGGGGTCGCCCGCGAGAACTATGGCAAGATTCCCCTGGCCGTGGCTTCCGGTGGGACAAAGAGCATCATCGAGCAAGTGCTTGAACACCTGGGCATTCGAGAGTTGTTCCAGGCAATCGTCACCAGCGAGGACATCGTGAACCAGAAGCCGGCGCCGGACATCTTCCTGGAGGCTGCCCGCCGACTCGGCGTGCCGCCGCAGTTCTGTCGCGCCTACGAGGACACGGATTTAGGGATGAAGGCCATTCAGGCGGCAGGCATGGAGGCGGTGGATGTGAGGAAGCTCTTGGTGAAGCGGGGGGCGTGAAACGTGAAGGAGTGCGCTCCTGCATTCACGTTTCACGTTTCACGTATCACGCATCACGCATCACGCTTCATTCCCCGCCCGCTTCCAAACGTAGCGGAACATGAGGACCCGGAGCGCGGCTGTCAGAGGAATGGCGAGAATGCCGCCCAGCAAGCCGCCGAGCAAAGTCGTGCCGGCCATCACCGCAATGATGATGGTGACGGGATGCAGCCCGACGCGTCCACCCATGATCCGGGGAGAGATGACCACCCCTTCCAGCGCCTGGACCACTCCAAATACCGCCAGGACCAGCAGCGGATGCTGCCAGTCGCCGAATTGGACGAACGCAATTATTAGCGCGGTGCAGCAAGTCACAATGGCGCCCAAATACGGAATCATCGTCAGGACCACGGCCATGGCGCCAATCAGCACGGCGTAGGGCAGGCCGATGATCAGGAAGCCGGTTCCATAAAGAATGCCGTCGCACATTGCCACCAGCACTTGGCCCCGGAAGAAGCTGATGAGATAATTGTTCACGGAGTTAAGAATGAACACCAACTCCTTCTTAAAATGGGAGTCGGTCACGGGCAAATAATCCGTCCAGCGCGAGGAAATGCCCTGCTTCTCCAGCAGGAAATAGAACGTGTAAACCGGGACCAGGGCCAGCCCGGCCAAGAACCCAAACCACGAAGCAACTCGCCCGAACTGGCCAAACAGCCAATAGCCAGCTTTGGGCAAGACTCCTGCCAACCACTTGGTGGCCGTCTGCAAGCTCTCACTGTCCAGCCTGCCCCCGAAGAGCGCGGGCGCATTAGTGCTTTCCACGGCGGCAGCGGCAGGGATGTTCCTAGAAGCTGCGGGCGCGTCTTCATCGGTCGCCGTCATGGGGCCGCGGCTGTCCTTCCCGTCCGATTCCCGCTCCATCAACTTCTTCACCAGGGCCGGGGGATGGTTCAACCAGTATTCCGAGCGCTTTTCGACGCGAGCCGCGTAGGCCGGGACGCGCGCGGCAAGCTCGCGGGTTTCATTGATCAACTGCGGCACCACGCTGCCGAAGAGGGCGACCACCATCACCAGAGCGAGCGCAAAGACACAGAGGATGGCTCGGGGCCGCGACGCGCCTTTGCGTTCGATGAAATCGACGACCGGGTCAAGCAGGTAGGCAATCACGCCTGCGACCGCGATTGGCCACAGCACCGGCGAGAGCATGCTCAGCACCTGGCCCAGCCCCCAAATGAGCGCCACCACCAGACCCACCAGCAGCGCCACCGACAACCCCGTCAAGGCCAGCCAGATGAGGCGTGCCTGCCGCTCACTGGGGGGAGGAAAGTTCACGCCAGATTAACCCTGCCCCAGCTTCTTCGATTTGTCGGCCGCCGCGCGCACGGCGCTGATGAGGGTGCCGCGCACCCCGCCCTGTTCCAGTTCATGCACGCCCTCGATCGTCGTGCCGCCCGGGCTGGTGACCATATCCTTGAGCACGCCGGGATGCAGGCCGGTCTCCAGGACCATCTTCGCGCTGCCCAGGACAGTTTGGGCCGCCAGCCGCGTGGCGATGTCCCGCGGCAGACCCGCGGCGACGCCGCCATCGCTGAGCCCTTCGATGAACAGATAAACATAGGCCGGCCCGCTGCCGCTCAAGCCGGTAACGGCGTCGAGCAATGATTCCTTAACCTTAAACGCCAAGCCGACGGCGGAGAACAGCTTCTGGGCCAGTTCGCCGTCCTCCAGTAAAGCCGATTTCCCCAGCGCAAAGGCGGTCGCCGATGCGCCAACCAGCGCCGGCGTGTTCGGCATCACGCGAATCAACCGCGCGCCCGCCCCCAGCCCGGCCTCCAGCTTGGCCAGCGGCACGCCGGCTGCGATCGAAATGAGACAGTGCTTTCCCGTGAAGTGGTTGCGAACATCCGCCAGCACGCCGCCGACCTGGTCCGGCTTGACGGCCAGCACCAGCACATCGGCGAACTTCGCCACCTCCGGATTGGACGCCGTCGTCTTCGCGCCCACTTCTTTGGCGAACGCAACACGGGCAGCCTCGCTGGGGTCACTGGCGATAACGTCTCCGGCGGCGAGCAGTCCGGCCCGAATAAAGCCCCGGGCCAAAGCGGTGGCCATTTTACCGGCGCCGAGAAAACCAATGGTGAGTGTCGCAGACAT
>PLZQ01000104.1 GCA_003152225.1 Limisphaerales bacterium
GGCTGGAACGCGCGGGTGTTCGTCGAAGGCCGACGGCACTTCGAGCTGCAGGCCTGGATGGCTCAGCATGGCCGGCCGGAAGTGGTGGGCATCTCGACCATCACTGCCACAGTGCAACGCGGATACGCGCTGGCGGATGAATGCCGCGCGTTGGGCATCCCGGTCATCCTGGGCGGACCGCATGTCACATTCCTTCCGGACGAAGCGCTGGCACATGGGGACCTCGTCGTGCGCGGCGAAGGTGAAGGGGCGATGAACGCGCTGCTGGACCTTTGGNNTTCACCATAATGACAAGGCGCCCTGGATCACCGACCTGGATGCGCTGCCCGTGCCGGATTTCTCGCTGGCGGGGGGAACGGCTGACTGCGTGATCGGCGGCAAGAAGACTGTGATGGTGCAGACCTCGCGCGGGTGCCCGTTTGATTGCTCCTTCTGTTCGGTGACAGGCATGTTCGGGAAGAAGTTCCGGTATCGCTCGGTCGCCTCCATCCTGGCAGAACTCCGGCAGTACAACACTCGGCAGCACTTCGTGTTCTTCTGCGACGACAACTTCACGGCGAACAAGCGCCGCGCCCGGGAACTGCTCGAGGCGATGGTTGCCGAAGGCTTCCGCTTCCAATGGTCCACGCAGGTGCGCACCGACCTGGCCCGCGACCCCGAACTCGTGCGACTGATGAAGCGCGCGGGGTGCCATACGGTGTTCATCGGCTTCGAATCGGTGAATCCCAAGAGCCTCACGGAGATGAAGAAGAGCCAAAGCCTGGAGGACATCCGCCAGGCCATCCGCGTTGTGCAGGATGCCAGGATTCATATCCATGGCATGTTCGTATTCGGCTTCGAGGAGGACGACTGGAACACCGTCGAGGCTACGGTTAGCTTCGCCCGCGAGATGAAGCTCACGAGCGTGCAGTTGCTCATCCTGACCCCGCTGCCCGGGTCGGAACTCTACCAACGCCTGGGGGCCGAAAAGCGGATCACCTCCTTCAACTGGGACCTCTACGATACGCATCACGTGGTCTATCGCCCGGCCGGTTTCACGCCATTCGAGCTCCAGTGCGCCCAGGGGTACGGGCATACGCGGCTCTATACCCTGCCGGAGAACCTAAAGAAGCTGGCCACCGGCCGGCTGGTGGCGGCGGGCCTGTCGTTCTACGCGTGGAAGATCAACCGCGATTGGCAGAAGAGCAACCAGGAGTATCTTCGCGGGTTAGCGGCCGCCGGCGGCCCCGCTGGCTGGATTGACGCCACCCACCGGCCGGCGACCTCCTGCTCGGCGCTACCCGCACGGTGAGGTCCTTGAACCTGAACATGACCGTTCCGTTTATGAATAAGCCGAATCATCGTCTGCTCCTCACGCTGTTCCTGGCGACGCTCTCCTCCCAACTCGTGGGCTGGTCGGCTCCCGCGTCCGGCCAGTCCGCCGGCGTGACCAATCGGTTGCTGGTAATCGCGCCCAGCGTCTTCCATCCCGCTCTCCAGGAATTCGTCGCGCACAAGCAAGAGCTGCTGCCGACCGAGTTGTGGTCGTTGGAGGACATCCTCCAAAAGGCGAGCGGCGCGGATGATCCCGAGAAACTCAAGCGCTTCCTCTACGCCCAATGGCGTGAGCGCGGACTGGGCTACGTGTTGCTGGTGGGTGATGTGGATGTATTGCCTGTGCGCTTCATGGTGTTGGACCGGGTCACGCCAGCGGCCTTCGACTATGCTTTTTACCCGAGCGACCTCTACTACGGCGATCTCGCCAAGCCGGATGGGTCATTCGAGGACTGGAATGCCCGCAAGGAAGGCTTCCATGCCGGCTACTTCGGCGAGGTGCGGGGCGAGAAGAACAAAGCGGACCCGATCAATTACGATGAGATAGACTACCTGCCGGAAGTCGCCGTGGGACGCTGGCCGGTTAGCACGCTCGCCGAGGTCCGCCGGGTGGCGGATAAGACGGTGGCCTACGAACGGATGGTGCTTGCCTACCCCAGCCCGCAGCCGCAACGGGCCGGCTTTGTCGCAACCGGAGGCTGGGTGGACAGTCGCCAACTCATGGATGAACTGGCGGCGAAGCTGGCCGGCGCGTGGCAGTTGGAAAAGCGCTACTACTCGGATGCACACCGACCGCCGGCCGGACCGCCCCCGGACCATCAGCAGGTCTGCCAACTGTTGAACGGGGGAGTAGGCCTACTGGTCCACACGGGTCACGGCCAGCCGGATGGCTGGGACCATTGCTTCTCGGTCAGCGACCTGGACCACCTCACCAACGCCATGCGGTTGCCGGTGATCATCTCGGCCGGTTGCAGCACGGCTTACTTCGCGCCGCTGCCGCCCTATGAGCCGTACGTGGATGTGGACGGGAAGGAGCACGCGGGTTCGGACCACCAGGAGGTGTTCACGTCGCCTCCCCCGCCGCCCTCACCATACCAGCGAGGCCGTTTCAACCCGACCGGCCTGGGCGAGCAACTCCTGAAACGCAGCACGAATGGCAGCGTGGCCTACATCGGCTGCAACACCGGCAGCCAGCCGTGCGGCCTGACGCTCGTCGAGGGATTTGTGAACGCCTTGGCTGAGGTGAAGGAACCGCGCCTGGGGGATTGTTGGAACGGCGCCATCCGCCACTACTTCAGCAAGGAAAA
>PLZQ01000511.1 GCA_003152225.1 Limisphaerales bacterium
CGCACTCCGCCAGTTGGCTTCTTGCCACCGCACCATGCGAGTCCACCGGTCCTCGATTTCATTGCATTTTCGCCAAGTACGCCGCTACCCGGCCGCACCCAAAACCTTGGGCGATCATCTTCGTAAAAAGAGGGTCGACATGCAACTGTCCATGACGCAACTGGCCAAATTACTGGAGTTTGGAATCACTGACTCCGCAATCGAGAAATGGGAAAAGAACCAGAACCGCCCGACCGAGGAACACCGGAAACTCATCGTTGAATTCCTTGGTTTCAATCCGGGATCGAAAAACCCAACAGGCGGCTTTTGAGGGTAGTGTGTCGGGAATTTGCCGCCAGATTCCGCCCGTGATTATGTCCATTCTCGCCGTGACTGAACATGGCAAAGTTAGGTAGTCCCAGAAAACCTCACGGGCAACGAACCAACATTCGTTGCCTTTTTATTATAGTCCCCGGCCAGCCTTGATCCCCAAAAGCCATTGCGCTTTCCGAGATGCCTCATGAGGACGGACGATTACACCGCTGTTGAGCAGGTGTTCGCAAGCGGCCTAAAGAGGGTTCACCGCGCGGCTTTGGTGCGGGGGCCGGGACAAGTGGTGCCCTCTGAAGACCACTCCCACTAGCCGCCCGCAGTCGCCGCGCTTTTTGGTGAGAGGGCGAAGAGCCCGAAACAAATAAAAAACATGAACACGACAAATCAAAACAACAATACCGCAGCCCCATCCGTAACCATCGCTCCCCGCAATCCCGCCCGAGGCGTCCTTAGCTTCGTGGTCACCCTCACGACCCACAAAGACGTCCGCTCCTACCCCTGCCGCTCCATGGAAAGCGCGATCAAGCTGGTCGAGCGCTTCATTGCCGGCGTCACCAAACCCGCCCGCCTCGCCGCCCAGGCTGAAACCACCCCGGCTCCCGCTGCCGAACCGGTGGCGGCGTAAGCCAACATCCCTGGCGCCGGCCGGGGATTTTTCTGCTCGCGAACTTGAACCCCCTAGTCAGCCGCCGCGTATGCCCGCCTGAAACACGCGGCGTAGATTCCGCCGCCAAGCAGCCCGCCCAACACCGGCGCAACGATGTACACCGCCCACCACCCAGCGCCGTTCACATGGAACGGCACGCCGCCCCAGCCCGCCATCGCGGAAAACACACGCGGCCCCAGGTCCCGCGCCGGATTAAAACTCGCCATCGTCAGCGGCCCCACCAGCGAAATCAAAAGCGTTACCGTCAGACCGATCGTCGCCGCCGTCAGCACCTGCGGGCGCGCCTTGTTTCGCTCGTCGGTCGCGCAGAAAATCACCAGCAGCAGAACCGCCGTGNNCGAAATACAGCACGGCGGACGCTACAAAAGCCCCGCAAACCTGCGCGACCACGTACGGCAGCACCCGGCCTTTCGGAAAACTCGACCAGACGGCCATGCTCACAGTTACCGCCGGATTCAGATGCGCCCCGCTCAGCGCTCCCGTCAGGTATATCGCCGTGGCAATCCCCAGCCCCCATACAATCGCCACCTGAAACACCCCTACCTGCGCGCCGGTCGTCACCGCCGCGCACACGCTCCCGCAGCCGAAGAACACCAGCAGGAACGTGCCGAAGAACTCTCCCGTGAACCACCTCGTCCACTTCACACCGTAACCCCTTCAAACCGGTGTGTCGGTGTCGGCTTCCCGGGCCGGAAGTGTTCCAGATGGTCCAGTTGGGCCGCCAGCGTCGCCACGGCGCTCGCAGCCGCTTCCACCGACTGCCGAACCACCCGTCCCAGCAAGGCCGGCGCAGCCTCTGCCCGCAGGTTGATTATGAGTTGCCCCCTCTCAACCGGCCCCTCCAATGACATCGAAAGCTCCGGCACAAAATCATTTCGCACCAGGTTGACGACGCCGATCTCGCCGAGCCCGCCCTCGGGGCTCAGCGTCATTTTCAAATGCGCCACCTCCGCCCCTTCGGCCCGCAGCCGCGTCTGCACCTCGCCCGCGAGATCCTTCAGGAACCGGTCCGCATCGAACGCCTTCTTCGCCGAGAGCAGCACCGTGCAATTCAGCCAGCCCAGCAGCGCCTCGCCGTCGGCGTAAACCGCGTAGTCCACCGCCACTGCCTTCCCCGCGGCCTGCTCCTCGCTGGCAATCCTTCCGAACCACGCGTCCAGGTTGATGCCGTCCCGGGGCGACACCGCCAGGATCTCCTTGCCCGGAAACCTCGTCGCGATGGCGGACCGCAGTGACGCCAGCCGCGCCTCGTCCAGCAAGTCGCACTTGCTGATGACGATCAGGTCCGCCTCCTCGAGCTGCTTGTTGTAGATATAGAGCACCTTCTCTGAGAAGCTGCCGCCTTTCTCGACGCCAAACACCCGCAAGGCCCGAATCGGGTCCACCAACACGCTCACCGGCGCCACCGTAAAATCGCCCCCGTAAAGCCGCCGCAGCGGATACGTCACCGTCGCCACCAGGTCTGTGCAACTCCCCACCGGCTCGGCAATGAACACCTGTGGTCGACCCGTTCGGCTTCGAGCACGTTCAAGGCGAACTGCCGTCACGCCTTCGCTTCAATGGAAGCCAAATCGCACCGTCAACCCATCCGCCATGCCAATCACCACGTTCCGCGAGTGGCATCCCTACCGGGGAAACGTTGTTTGATGTGTTTCATAGATCATGTATGATTCTTGGAGGAAAAGCTGCCCGCAGAGCATTCAGAACTGCCAGAACATCGATGACTTCCTGGCTGATCGCACCGGCTACCGGAGTCAAATGCCCCGTGGCAGCGAAGACCATGCCGATGACACTCAGCGCCATGCCCCCCACCGCGCTTTGGAGCGCGATGATCCTCATACGACGGCTGATATGCATGAACTCGTCCACCTTCTTGAGGGAGTTATCCATCACCACTACACCCGCTGCTTCCGCGGTTACGTCGCTGTTCTGTCCGATCGCCATGCCNNGCCATCATGGCCGGGGCGTCGTTGATGCCATCCCCCACATAAAGCGTTTTCGCTGCTGCTGTCTCCTTTCGGACGATAGCGAGCTTTTGTTCCGGACTTTGCTGTGCGTGGATTTCGGTTATGCCCACCTGCTCGGCAAGGTAGCGCACCTCCGACTCCCGATCCCCCGAAACGATCATCAGGCGCACGAAGTCATGCTCCGGTCCCAGGTGGCTCACGAAGGAGTGGCTCTCCGCGCGCGGCGCATCACGAAAGCGCAAGGCCGCCGCGTAGCGCCGGTCAATCACCACCACGCACTCAACGCCACCGGCGACCGGCGGGAGTTGATCGGCGCCAGCTACTTTTTGCGCGTTCAGTTTGTTACGGCTGGTGATCTCCACCTGATGGCTGGAAACGGTTCCGCGAAGCCCCTGGCCGGGTTGTTCGTTCACCTCCGTGGCCTCCGGGAGCGTAATCCCGTCCGACTTCGCCGCCACCAGAATCGCGCGCGCCAGCGGATGTTTCGAGTAGCGCTCCAGACCCGCCACGAGGGTCAGCACTTCCTTCTGGGCGAAGCCTGGGGCAATGAGTTGTTCGGTCAGCTTTGGCTCCCCATAAGTCAGCGTCCCGGTCTTGTCGAAAATCGCGGTCCGGCACTCGGCGATCTGCTCGAGCACGACGGGGCTCTTGACGATGATCGCCCGGCGGGCGCAGAGGGAAATTGAGCCGATAATGGCGATTGGTATCGCGAGAAGTAGCGGGCAAGGCGTGGCGATCACCAGCACCGCCAGGAAGCGAACAGCCTCTCCACTGATGGCCCAGGCGAGGATGGCTACCGTCAGTGCCACGGGGGTATAAATCGCGCCCAGGCGATCCCCAAGACGACGCAACTGCGGCCGCTTGGCTTCGGACTCGCGCATGACTTCCATGATCTTTGCATAGCGCGAATCGGCGGCGCGTTTGGTCGTGCGGATGGTCAGAGCCGATTCTCCGTTGATCGCGCCTGAGAGCACCGTTGAGCCGGAGGTCTTGGTAATCTGGAAGGGCTCGCCCGTCAGATAGGATTCATCCATCACGCCGTGTCCCTCGATCACTACCCCGTCCACCGGGCAGAGGTCATGCGGATAGATTGCGAGGGTGTCCCCCACGGCAACCTCATGCAGTGCCACATCCACGATCTCCGATTCGCGTTTCCGGTGGGCGATGGACGGCATGCGTTTGGCCAGTGCGGCCAGCACCGAGGAGGCGCTGCGCAAGGCGTAACTTTCCAATGCTTCACCTCCCGCGAGCATCAATACGATGATGGAACCCGCCAGGTATTCGCCCAGGAGGACCGAGGTAACAATGGAAATGCCACCCAGCAGATCAGAGCCGAATTCCAGCTTCAGAAGCCTCCGCAGCAACTCATAGAGGAGCGGCAGGCCGCCGATAGCAAGAATGGCCAGCAAAGGAATCTGGTAAGTGCCCGGGGCGGTGCGGAACCCAAAGCGGAGCACCAGATGCACCAAGATGGCCAAGATGGAAAGCGCCGCGATTACGGTCGTCTTTCGGCGCCAAAGACTGGAGGGCGAATACCAGGACCGCCTCGGCGGCGGATCTGCACTGAGCTTTGGCTCCGTCACCCTCGCCGGGCGGTTGACGGGCGGATGTTCCAAGGTCGGGTTTTCCATGGTATTCCCCTATTCATCGGCTATGTCACCGGTGCCGGCAGGTGTATTGGCATTGGAGCGAACCTCTGTGTGCCGGGGCAGTTTCCGCACGACCAGAACCGGACAATGTGCGTGGCGGACGACGCGCTCGGCGGTACTGCCTAGCCAGACGTGCTTCAGCCCCGTGTAGCCGTGCGTGGTCAGGGCAATCAAGTCCGCGCCCAGCAGCTTGGCCGCGTGGCAAATTTCTTCAAACGGTGTGCCGTCACGAACGACCGCAGACACGCTCACCTTTGTTGATTTGCTCAAGCTCACGGCCATGCGTTCCAAGTCTGCCTCGGCCTGTTTCATTAAGGGCACGATCGTGTGGTTCATCAGTTCACGCCCCAGGAGATAATCGACTGGAAACTTTTCTACCGCATGAAGCAGGATGATTTCGGCACTGAATTTCGCAGCCAGGAATGTGGCCCAAGGCAACGCATCCGTCGAGAGATTCGAGAAATCGATCGGGACAAGAATCTTTTTGATCTTGAAGGGAGGCGGCTTGCCCGTCCCCCTGCGCGTGGCACCGGCAGGGACGGTGAGTACCGGACACGCGGCGTGGCGCACTACTTGTTCAGCGGTGCTGCCCAGGAGGACGCGCTTGGCCCCGGTGTATCCGTGGGTGGCGATGACAATCAAGTCAGCCCCGTGCACACGGGCCGCAGTGGTGATTTCGTGGAACGGTTTGCCAGTGCGCACGTATGAGGTCACAGCCACATCGCCTTTGACCTTGCGCTTAGCCAGTGTTTCTAGGTTCTTGCGGGCTAGCGCCATCACCTCTGAGTCTCCGCGGACCAACATGACCAATGCGACCCCTGACAGCCATGAGGGCGGCTCGATGACGTGTACCAGGGTGACTGCTGCCCCGAGTGTTTCGGCCAGCGCCACACCGTACCGCACCCCGGACCGGGACTCGCCCGAGAAATCCGTCGGAGCCAGAATCTTTAGGATGCTCGGTGGCATTGTTATCGTCGCGACTTGGCGCCGGGCAATGCCGGATTTGTTCGAAGGCTTCATTTTCATAGTAATTGTTTCACGTGGTTGTCTTGCGTCTGGTGTGGTTTCCATTTCAAATGCTCCACCGAGAGATTCCTTACCAGTTCAGTTGCCCCGGCATGGACGAGACTTGGATCTTTCATCACCGCGTCGCGTTGAGTTCGAGATTCTGATTTCATGATCCGAATACCGTGTGCCCCAGGTCGTCGAGCAGGTGGGCACCACCAAAGGCCAGCAGACCGAAGAAGGCGAGCGTCAATACGAACGTGGCGCAGCCGGCCAGAAAAAAGAGGCCGTCCCGCTCCATCGCACCGGCGGCGAGCAGAACCACCGTAAGCGCCGGCAAAGTGTTCGTCAGGGGGATGGGCAGCGGCAACAGCAGCAGCACCCCTGACAGCGTGATGAGCGTGCCGGCGATGCGCCGGCAAATCAACTGCTCGTGCAGGAAATCCAGACGCGGGCGAAGCAGTACTTCCAGCCAGCGCACTATACGGCTGGCCGCCCCCAGCACCCTGGCGATGAGCCGTGCAGGCAGTTCGCGTTGCAGGATTCTCTTGGGCAGCCAGGGCTTGCGGCCAAGCGCTTGGCGCGCGCCAATGAGCAGGACCACAAACCCGAACACCGTCGAAAAGCCCGGCAGCGGGAGAGCCGTGAGAAGCAGCAGTCCGATAAGCAGCAGCAAAAGGTTAAATCCCCGGCCCTCCGTAGCCGCCAGGATCCCGGAGAGGCAGGCCGGGCGTCCGGCGAACTGCTGCGCCAAATCGTGCAGTTCCTGGGAGAAACTCGGCCGCGGTGGCAGCGTGGCCCGTATGGGCTCAAGCATCACGAGCGCCAATGCCGCCGGTGAAGGTGGAGCATGGGTGGTCGCCATAGGGTCTGCTGCGCCTGAATCCATATTTGTGTTATTCAAGTAGCGCGGGGTCTTTCCGCCAACCGGACTCCTTCGTCCACCTGGTCGGCATCACTCGGACCGACACCAGGCGGTAAGATCTGTGGTTGACGCCCACGCAGAATTAGCAGGCACGTGTGGAAGAAACTGCCTTGGCCCGCGTTCTCCACGATGGTCCCCAATTCGCCCGCGTCCAACCAGACGCCCTTGCAGCTCGGACAGACATCAATCTCCACCGATCCGCATTTCTCCGGAGACAACTTCTGGCCGCACTTCGGGCAGTGCATCCAGTGAGCCTCCTTCAGGCGGAGTTTTCGGCTTCCGATTCCGCCTCCTGTTCCTTTGCCAGCTTGGCGATTCGCCCCTGCAATTCCTGCACCCAGATGTATTCGTCTTCGTGTTTGTTTGGTTTCATAGGCATGCTTTCTTTCGCGCAACGCCGTTGACCACATTGTCAACTGGCGCATCGGTTCACTTTCAAAACCGAATTCATTTCCCCAAACGGGTTGGGCGCGGTTTCGCTGGCGCGTGGATCCGGCATCCATTCTCCATCGACCACCAACCGGTATTCGTAAACGCCGGGGGCCAGAATCAGTTCCTTGAGCCAGCGACCATCACCCACCGGAACCATCTCGGTAGCTCCGGGGCGCCAATCGTTAAAAGTCCCCGCGATACCGATCCTCGTGGCGGTCGCATGGGTGAATTCGATGCGAACCGTTTTGGTGCCGGGGTCACCGACGGGTTGGTTGTTCGTTTTGTTCTTTTTCATAAACTCATCTGTTATTGGATTCGGTCTAGGCTTCGGGGCGGGAACCTCTCTGGTGAAGAAAGCTCTGCCCCACGGTTTTCTTTGGTCACGCGCGATGGCCAGCGAAGGCACTGGACCAACGGCGTGAAATGGTGCCGAGTTGCAGGTTGCTTTTGCCTCTCACCCGGCGATTGCTCTGGCGCACCCGGATTTGCCCCTTCAGATTTTCCACGGCTTTGTGCAATGCGGCGGCAAGGGTGTGATCCACCGCATCCGCGTGAAAGTCCGGCCCAGGCACCACCAAGACCACGTGCGCCCGGAAGGCAGGCGTGTCTTCCCGTTGTCGTTCCAGGACCACCTGGGCGGACTCAATATTTGTCAGCTTTTGGAGGAAGCTGAGCTGTTCCTGCACAAGGCGGTTCCAAGCGGCCTGAGCGTGGACACCGAGGCATCGAAGTGAGGTTTTCATGTTTGTTTAGGAGTCAGATCCTGTTTGATGCTGCATTTCAGTTTCCGTCGAAAAAATCGCGGTTGAGCGTTCATGTCACACCTCCCGTACGACGACTCGCATTCCCTCAGCCTGCGCGAGGATGTCACTGGCTGTTTCTGCGCCAGTGTAACACGATAACGTGGGAACGCGGTTGTCCCGTGCGTATGTCCGACGGACGTGCCAATGGGCGAGCAAGCCCACCGCCATCGCGCAAAGGAATATGATCAGAAACATAAACTTCCTTTCTTCGCTTTTGTCTCTACTCATTGATTCCCAAGAAGCGGTGCGCCGGCTCGACCGGAACCGACCAACCGCACGGTTTCAGCCACCCAATCATAACCCGCTGGATAGCGTTCCGTTCCGCTTGGGCGGAATAATGCACTACCAGGGTCCGGTCCACAGCCTCCAGCAGCCGACTGGGATCAGTGTTCTTGTCAACCAGAGACCCGGCGCGAATCGCCGTGTTCAGGTCGAATTGATCACTGCTCGCCGTCAGCAAGATAAGCGGCGGGCAGCTCTCCTCCTGCAAGAGACAATCGGCCGCCTCCCAGGCAGCCTGCGAAGGCAGATCCAGGTCAAGCAGCACCACCCCGGCCTGACCAGCTAGCACCTCCCGCAGCGCATCAGCCACCCCGTCCACCTGCACAACGCCTCGTCCGGTCCGCACTGCCGCACTCTTCAGCTTCTGGCCCAGGCTCGCATCATCGCTAATCAGGAGAATTCCTCTCTTCTCCGCCTTGGGCGACAGAGTCCCGCAGCAGCCACGGACAGAGCCCTTTGCTCGGTTAACGACCCAGGTCGTCAAGGGTCTCGGAATACTTTGTGGTCTCATAACCTTGTTATTGTTCAGTTGTTTCCGTGTCTTCCGCTCAACCCCTGCATCCTGCCAAACTCAGCGACGAACGCCCTGGCAGTAGCCCGAGTTGCCCGTTGGTTTTCCGCCTGTCCGCCTGACGACTCTTCCGCACATGGATCTGCCGCTCCAGGTTCTTCACCACCTTCAACAAGGCGGCCTGAAGTGTATAGTCGCGCGCTTCGGCATGAAAGTCTGGCCCCGGAACCTCCAGGAGTGTGAGCACGCGGAACACTGGCTTGACTTGGTTTTGCCATTCCAAGGTTACTTGAGCTGAGGCAATCGCCGCCAGGCTCTGGAGCCTTTTCAATTGGGCCTCGACCAACCCTCGCCACGAGGCTCGAGCGTTGAACCCACGGAAACACATCACGATTTTCATACAATTCATCCTTTTCGGAAACTATTCATCGATCCCCCAACCGCTGTAAGCTGCCGGGCAGATGTTCGGCGAGGAGGTGCGTAACGCACATCGCTGTTCAGCCCGAGCAGTCGCTTCAGCCGAGCCTCCGCCGGTTCGATCAGCAACGCGGCGATAGTCTGGAGCAGCAAGGACACATCGAGCGGTTTCTCCATCAGCGCACCGACTCCAGCCGCAGCCGCTAGCCTGTACTGATTGTGCCGCCCGGTGATGATGACAATCGGCAGAAGCGGGTTGGTGGAGCTGAATCGCTCGAAGAGATCCCAGCCACTTTTCGCCGGCAGGTTGAGATCCAGCAACAAGAGGTCAATGTGCTTCGAGTCAAATTGCTCTAGGCCTTCCAGGCCGTCAGCCGCTAAAATCACCTCGTAGCCCTCGGCCTGCAACACCTTGCGCAGGGCTTGGCGGATCGGAGCGTCGTCGTCCACAATTAAAACGGTTTTTTTCATATGCTTTAAGGGTCAGGACCAGAGAGGCCGGAAGCACACACGTCCTCTTCCAGCGGTTGCGCAACAGGCTCAAGAGTGGCGGCCATCCCGCTTCGGGGATCAGTTGTTTTCTGGCCCACGGCATGGGTAGGAAGTCGTTAACCGCTTGAGCAACATCTCGCGAAGCACCAGGCTGTCGCAGGGTGCGTATCGAAAACCGCGCGCGGGGTCGCTCGCGCGCCGGACGCGGCTTTCCAACGGTTCGTCCAGCAGCTCCCGAATTGTCTGCAGCAGCAAAGGCACATCCAGCGGTTTCTCCATCAATGCGTCCGCCCCCGCCTTCTCTGCCAAGGCCTGTTGCTCCGAGCGACCGGTGATTACGATAACTGGCAACAGAGGATTGATCTCTGCCAGCCACTCGAGAGTTGCCCACCCATCTTTGACCGGCAAACCGAGGTCCAGGAGTACCAGATCGATAGGCGCGGCAGCGATCTTCTCAACGGCGTCCTTACCGTCTTCGGCGAGCACGACTTCGTAGTCTTCTGCTCCCAACACCTTGCTCAAGGCTTCGAGGATGGAGCATTCATCATCCACCAAGAGAATCTTCTTTGACATAGGTTTTGATAGTTGGGCCGCCAGCGCCTTGTCAGCCGCACACCGGATCTCGTTCCGGAAACTGGCAATCGCAAACTCGTATGTTTTCCTCATAGCCTCCCGCACACCGTCTCGTGCGTTGCTTCTTCCCGGTTTGGGGTCGCCCCTCAGGCTGATCACGTCGCTTGACGAGGCGCTGGCTCAATTCTAAAATCATCGGCATTTTCATCGCTTTGACACCGCTTATGTTGCACCATATCCCCATAATGGATTCGAACGGTTTTCTATTTAGCTGGTCCTGTGCCAATGCGTGCGTGAGGCCCTATTGGCTTAGGGGCAGGTGTTTATGAGTGTTGGGCACCAGTCAAAGTTCCGCATGGGTGGCGAGTGGGCGTCCACCAGTGGTCAGTGGCTGCTCACCCTATGAATGCGCGCACCCGATGGATTGGCTTTGCGCTGATGGTGCTGCTTCTGACCGGTCTGGTAAGTTGGGCCGCTCGCACCACGTGGCACGACATGCAACAGTTGCGCCGAAGTTACGCAGCAGTCGAGAACGATGCCTTCCACTTCTCAGAATACATCGAGGCGTCCCTCCGGGATCTGCAAGAAACCATACTCCGCTTCGATTCGCGCAAGGACCCTTCGGATCGGGCCAGGTTCCTCCGCAAGGGTCAGGAATTGAAGAAATGGATCAGTAAGCACAAAGCCCCTCTCACCACCCCGTCGGAAGGTGAGTTGATGGAGCAGATCCAGGCGGCATTTGAGACTTACCTGTCGCGGAGCATCTCCCTGATGGCCGAAAGAGCAAAGGCCGGAACGACCCCGCCAGACAACACTGTGTTGGAAACCGCGGAGAACAACGCCGCCCCGATTCTTGAACTTTGCCAGAAGTTGTCCTCGGCTGAGCGGGACTCGTTGGCGCAATTCCTAAAGGACTCGCACCAATCTTTGGGCTGGCTGCAACGACTCTTGCTTGCCCTGTTTGTCCTGCTGCTGACTTTGGTCGGATTCGTGGGACTTTCCGTTTATCGAGAGCTGTTAGCGCCCCTGCGCAGCCAGTTGCGCCAAAGCCGTGCCATTATCCAACGCCATGAGAAATTGGCATCCCTTGGCACGCTCGCCGCCGGCCTGGCCCATGAAATCCGCAACCCGCTTACGGCTATCAACGTGCGCATCCATAGCCTCAAGCGGAGCCTGACACAGGGCTCTTCGGAGCACGAAGATGCGACCGTCATTGACAGCGAAATCCGCCGCCTCGCGGGCATCGTGCAGGAGTTTCTCCAGTTTGCCCGGCCCGCCGAGCCCAAGTTCGTCACCGTCTCGGCCGACAGCTTGTTGGCGAGAGTGCAAAGGCTGTTGGCGGGCCAGTTGGAGAAGAGCGCCATCCAGCTCACCCTGGAATCGCCGCCGGATGTATGGATCCGGGTAGACCCCCAACAGGTTGAACAGGCGCTGATCAATCTGGTGCAGAACGCCGCCGAAAGCATTGGACGCGACGGCAAGATTCGCCTTTGCGCCCGAGCCGATAAGGCCCGGTTGGCGGGACGTGCCCGTCCCGTGGTGGCGCTGGAAGTGCGCGATACAGGCAAGGGAATTCCTCCGGAAGTCCAGAAGCGCTTGTTCGATCCATTCTTCACCACCAAGGAGGAAGGCACCGGCTTGGGGTTGTCGATCGCCGCCCGAATTGTCGAACAACAGGGCGGCACGCTGCAGTTCAAGACCGAACTCAACCGCGGCACGACTTTTGCCATCGTGCTGCCCCTGGCAGAACACCATCCAGATGAACCCACGACCCAAGATTCTCCTCATTGAAGATGATGCCGGGATCGCTGCGGCCCTGAAGAAGGACCTGCAGACCGAAGGCTACGAGGTGGCGGTAGCCACCCGCGGTGACGAAGGAAACGCCCGGGCTCAGAACGAACCCTGGGACGTTGTCATCACTGATCTGAAGATGCCCGGCCTGTCCGGTCTCGACCTGGTCGCACAACTGCATGCCGCCAAACCGAAGTTGCCAATTATCATGATGACCGCTTTTGGCACCACCGAGACGGCCATCGAAGCCACCAAGCTGGGGGCTTACGATTACCTCCTCAAACCGTTCGACATGGCGGAGATGCTCGACGCGGTGGCCAAAGCGGTCGCCAGCGGCCGGCTCATGTCCGAACCCCTGGACATGGGCGAAGTTCGTACCGCCCAATCCGCTATCATCGGCAACGGCCGTGCCATGCAGGCTATCTACAAGGAAATCGGCCGGGTCGCCGCCACAACCGTCACAGTGCTGATTCGCGGCGAAACCGGAACCGGCAAAGAATTGGTGGCGCGTGCCATCTATCAGCATAGTGGTCGTGCGGCCCAGCCCTTCATCGCCGTCAACTGCGCCGCTATCCCTGAATCCCTCCTGGAAAGCGAGCTGTTCGGCCACGAGCGAGGTTCATTTACGGGCGCCCATGCCCGCCGGATCGGGCGGTTCGAGCAAGCCAACCGCGGCACAATCCTTCTCGATGAAATTGGCGACCTAAGCCTGAGTACCCAGGTTAAGCTCTTGCGCGTGCTTCAGGAGAAATACATTCAGCGTGTTGGCGGGAACGAGAAGGTCCCGGTGGACGTGCGGGTATTGGCGGCAACGCATCGCGACCTCGAAACAGCCATCCGGGATCGGCAGTTCCGGGAGGATCTGCTATACCGCCTAAGCGCAGTCACCATCACGCTCCCGCCTTTGAGCGAGCGGACGGAGGACATACCTCAGTTGGTGAAGTACGCCTTGCTCCGGGCGGCGGCAGAAATGGACATCCAGTCTCCGTCTATTCAACCCGAGGCGATTGCGTTTCTTCAGAACCAAACTTGGCCAGGCAACGTGCGCGAGTTGGAAAATGTAGTGCGTCAATCGCTTTTGCTCGCCCGAGGTTACCCGGTGAGCATCGACCATGTGCAGCAAGCCTATGCCCGGACGCGGAAACCGGTGACCACCCCCGATCAGACCATCGCCGCCTATCTTAACGACCTGCTCGCCCGCGCCCAAGATGGGGGGTTGGTCGGAGCTCGAAGCCAAATGATTGAAGAGATGGAACGGGAACTATTCACTCGAGCCATTCAGTTGGCCAGAGGCAATCAGGCGAAGGCCGCTCGCTGGCTGGGCGTCACGCGCACTACGATGCGAGAAAAGTTGGTCCATTTTGGCCAGCACCCGGCGCCGGAACAACCGGATCAAACATGAATCAACACGGGTCAAACAAGCAGCAGGCCACGATGATAACAATGACGTATATCGACTAGGCGGAAGGCTGAGCCGCATTCTGGAACCCCTCCGCTATCCTGCGCCCTCTCCAACCCGAAGTCCTCTCGTTTCGCTCGCACCGCCCCCCCCGCTAACGCGGACATAAAAGCCGCCGAACGCGCACCAGCACACGACCGCCGCACGCCCCTCCACCCCCAGCCTGTCACGCTGGCTGCTTCCGCTCGTGCCACATCGAACGCCCCATCGCTTCGCGACCGCCAAGGCCCACAGAACCACGAACGCCTTCTCGCTTCGTTCGGGCGGCGGCCGGCAGGGCACGCGCCAGCGGCTTCCCCTTTTCCCCAAGGCAGCTGTCACGTGCCCTGCTTATCGTCCGCCGCCCTGCCACTTCGCTCCGGACAAAGACAAAGTTAACACGACTCCTTCGGGCTGTCGGGCGTCGTGGGTAACTCGACGCGTCCAGCGCTGCCCGCGTCCCTACCGCCCTGAAAATGCTCTCTCAATAAAAAGTGTGAGAGAGCATTTTCAGGTCGGTAGGGCCGCTAGGCGTTGGCAGGTTCTGGTCGGCGTTCGTTGGCAGTGGTTGCAGTGCCGGGTTGCAGCGTTCTATTTCCAGCGCGTTTCGTTGCCCGTGCAGTTCTGGCGGGCGTGCGGTTGTCCGTCCCAGTTCCGTCCCCGTCTCCCGTGGTGGCAGCCGCTCGTCTGGCGTTGGATCGTTCTCTCCGGTTGGCAGCGTTAGCCCTTACCCATCGCCACGTTGACGCTCGCTAAGGCTCGCTGCCGCCAACCACAACCTGCCTGCGCCGCGGTCCTTATGGGTTTCGCGGGCTGAAAATAGAAACAATGGCTGCGATTTCTTCCGCCACCTCGCGTGACAGCGAGGCTTGGCTGATGACCAGCGCCCCGATCGCCTTCCCCTGTTCCTTCAAGCTCAGACATTGGACGTCAGGACCCTCTTCCGTAACCACATCCACAAGCGTCCTTGGCAAAGCGGCGGGCATGCCCGCTTTCTGTGACAGTTCTGACGGTCTTGTGCCTGCGGACACAGGCCCCGTGTTGTTCGTTTTGGCAAAGAGGTGGATGGCACAATAACTCAGCTCATAAGCCCGTCTGAGTTCCTCGGTGATGAGCTTCAAAGTCATGTCCTCCTTCCGGACCGACATAAGCGCATCGGTGAACTGTGTGAGTCTCAACAATTGCGCCTCAAGGTGGTCTGCTTCCACTGCGCGCCGACGGACGGTGGCGGCGAACTGGCTGACCACAACCGCCGTGACGATATAGGCGCCAAACGAGACCCAGTCTTCCCGCGCCGCGATATAGAAGGTTCCGAAAGGGGGAAGGAAATAGTAATTGACCAGAAGCCCTGACAACACGGCAATCGCAATTCCACAGGCAACATCCAAAAGAGCTGAACTCGCGAGCACCACCAGCAGATAGAGGAGAGCCACGGTAATCGCGTTGAAGCCGGACACGTTCTTTGCAGCCGCCGTGATCAGCGTTAGCGCTGCAAGTGCGATCAGGACTCCAATCACTCGAAATATTCGCTTTTCTGCGTTCATTGAGGGGTTCCTCATCCGGATATCGCTGCGTTCACGCCACGAAATATAGGAACGGAAACATGGTGATTCAATCAGAAAGGAGCACCTAGGCGCAGTCAGCTCGCTGCGCTCGAAGCAAAGTCAGTTCGCGCTCCACTCGCCCCTCGCGCCCCACCTCGTTCCGCGCTCACAACCACGAATTGAAGCGCGCAACCGGCGTACGCAATACATCATCGAACGCTGGTCGCCGCGCGCGGATGCTGTCGCTCGTGCCCGCCGGCGAGGCGCCGATGCGGGCACCGGGCCGCCTTCTGTGGTTGTCGGACGTCCTCCGCGGCGGCCCTTTCGCTATGGGCTGGCTTGCCGATATCGAGCCCCCCGTAGTCGAAGCAAAAGGTCCGCCCGTGCCGGAGCATCAGAAGACAACAAGGTTCCATGTCATTGGCAGCATCGCCTCCCGCCGTTTGTGACTGATTTGGTGACTTCTCAGGACTAGCCGGAGGCGGTAGGCAGAAGGCCCTCATTTCATTGGTGGAATTGAGGAGGCTGGGAGGCTTAGACGACGTTCGAACCTCGATGCGGAAAATGGAACGCGCGGCCGCACTGATATACTACCACTTTAGAAAGGAGTTCGAGATGCCGGTCAGGCACTGAAGTGCATTCGGTTGTGTTGGGGTGTGCGGTTAGTATAGAGGAGCGAGGATGGAAGCAAAGGGGGCGAAAGTTGCCGGAGGAGGCAATATTTTGCATCCCACCTATTTCTGTTGCGGAACCGCTGGCAGCGGCGCGGGCAGAGATTGAGGCGCGGGCCCAAGCCCGGGCGGCGGCGGAAATGGCCGAGTATCAGGCTAAGTTGGCGGAGCGAGCCGCCCAAAAGGAATCGGGGCGGAAGCCACGCGGCCCGGACCCCAAGATCCCGAGTCAACAGCCCAAGCCCTCCGATCAATATAACTTCACCGACCCGGAGAGTCGGATCATGAAGGCGGGCAACGGCCAACATTTTGAACAGTGTTACAATGCGCAGGCGGCGGTGGAGGTGGACAGCCGCTTGATTGTGGGAGAGCGGGTGAGCCCAGCGCCTAACGACGAACAAGAACTGGTTCCCAACCTGGCGGCGATTGCCCGACCGGTGGCGTCAGTCGCCGCAGTATTGATCGACAGCGGGTTCTACAGCGAAGCGGCGGTCCAGGCGGTGGAACAGACTGGCCTGGGCCAGCCCACCGGGACCATCGTCTATGCGGCGATGGAGAAAAAGGAACATTATCGCACGGTCAGCGATCTGGAGCAGAAGCCAGAGCCGGAGGTGCCCGGGCCGGAGGCCACTCCCAGCCAACGGATGAAATATCGACTGTGGACTCCAGAGGGCCGAGCCAAATATAAATTACGGCAGCAAACGGTAGAGCCGGTGTTTGGGATCATTAAGAGTGTCTTGGGCTTTCGCCAATTTCTGCTGCGGGGTCTGGCCAAGGTGGGATTGGAATGGCGGTGGGTGTGCTTGGCGTACAACCTCAAGCGGCTGCATATTCTGGGTGCGGGCTTGAAAATCGGCGCTGGGAGCTAAAAACCGGCCAAAGGAGCCTGCAGGCTGGTAAAAACAGAGCTCCTTTTCCATTAGCGCGCAGGGTGGCCAGTGTGGCGGGTGATTAAAACCCGCAAATTGTGCTTTGGCTGGGGCGACCGATAGCGTCGTATTCCGCATCCCATCCCGGCTCGCCATGAAAACCATTTGTCAAGTTCGACAGGCTGCTAGGGAAGAGAATCGTGGCTTGAAGGCAAGCAGAGTTATTAGTCCAAAGCCAAGCAGAAGCATTGTGCTACCATAATCAGGCACCGTTGTGCCTCCATTACCGCCAGTATCGCTAGTACCGCCAAGACTCGTACAAGGCAAGCCGGTTATGGTATCGTACCCGTCCAAGACAACTGCGGTATCTGCCCACGCTCTGCCGTCCAGTGTTGCGTAGGTACCCATCCTGATTTCTGTATGATCCATTAAAGTTCCCACGAAGGTTGATCTTGTTCCTAGAGTCGTTTGAGCGGGTATCTCCCAGAGGACATCACAAGGAGTGCCGCCATTCTCGAAGATAATGCTGCTACCGCTTCCCGTGACGAGGCTGTCTGTGCCCTGGAAAATCCATGAGGGATTCGCCTGGCCGTTGCCGTTGAGCGTCAGAACCCCACCTAGTAAAGCAAGAGTTGACAACCTATAGACGCCAGGGACCAGATTTAGGCCACCGAGTTGCTGGCCGAGAGTAGTAAACGGTGTTTGATTAGCGGCAAGGGTATATGCGGCATTAAAATTGTTTTTAGCCGTAGTGAGTAAGCCGGGGTTATTTCCTGCGGAACCTGCTGGACCAGTGGAATCTACCGCATAGATCGTCCCGCCCACTTGTGCTGCCGTTAATCCAGTAATAGCAGCCCCGGTGGTTGGAGACAACCCGACATTCCCGGTGGTCGCGGTCCCGGTGATTGAGGAACCACCGGCGTCGGTGATTCCGGAGCCCGCCAGAATGGCAAAACCGGAGGCAGCTCCATAGTCTATTGTAGTTGCCGTGGCATTCTGGTGCAGAAAGATGGCAGCCGCGACGACAAGGGCTATCCTGGGAGAAAAAATGATTTTCATATAAGTGATTTTCATCTACGCGATTTACTTAACAACCTCGATTGTCAGCATAAGTTGAGCCATAGGGCAAGTACACCAGATAAGTCATTTAAGATCAATGAGTTACGTCATTCGAGCCGATGCAGAGAAGCTGGCATTGTGTAAGGATTGGCGACAATAGCGCGGCTGGCGCTGCGGTGATTATTGCCAAGTGGCTGTTAACTAGGGACTTAACGTCGGTTTCGAGGCGTGTCGGTTTGGTTTACAGTCGTTTACGGAAAGAGGAGCCCGAAAGCTCCTGGCCTTTGAGGGAAGCGACGATGAGTTGACGGGTGTGCGGCGGCAAGGAAACGATTCTCCTGGTCGAGGATGAGTCAGGTGAAAGGGTCAATCCCGGAAAAGAGTAATCAGGGTTGACTAGCCGGTGAGGCTCTGGAAGGTCTGCCGGGGTCTAAGAGCGTGGCACGCGCCGCAGAAGCAGCCTGGAACCAGGGAGACCCTGGAGGGTCCCGCCGCACTAATTGCGAGGGCCAAGCGGGTAGGGGTGTTCAACGACAAGAAGAACGCCCCGAAGCCAGGCAGGGAGTCCAGAACTCCTGACATAGACCTGTGGATTTCTCCGTGATTTGCGGGCGATTTGCACATTCTGATGTGCGGGAGGGTGCGGACCCAAACCTGTCCGCTTTTTTGAGGCACGGGCAGCGCCGGAGCCCTGTTGTTGGGACCGCCGCGATAGACGATCTGGCTGGCGATGCGTTCGCAACTCTTGAGTTGCCGCCGCCAGGCCTTGGCCTTGCGCCAGCCCGGCAGCGCGTAGCCGAACTGGCGGCGATATTTCTCAATCAAGTCCACGCACTTGCGGCCGGCGTCCCAGAGCAGGTTCAGGTCGGTGGGGAAATGCACATCGGTCTCCAGCACGTAGGTGTCTACTTTCACTTCAAGCGCCGCGAGGGGCGCGCCGTCTTTTTTTGCGAACACCTCGCGTCCTGCGGCAGCGATGCGGGCGTTGATCTGTTGGAGCAGTTCCTCATCGAGCAGGGCGACGTTGTCCC
>PLZQ01000089.1 GCA_003152225.1 Limisphaerales bacterium
CCAGGGTATGTCCAGGGTGGTACCAGGGCGCCCCCAGACCACCCCGAGGGAGGCGGGAGAGTGGGGTTGTATTCAGAACGCTTATGGTGAACACCGAACATCCAACATCGAACAACCAACATCCAGCGAGCAAAAGCCGGGCAAAGCCGCCCAAAGCGACCTCAAAGCCACCCTAAAGCTCTGCAATATCGCCAACAGTCGGGGCTAGCCCCTGGGGCCGCCCGCCAGCGCCTGCTCGCGTTCCAGCAGCGTCGGGTGGGAGTAGTAGAATCCGCTGTAGAGCGGATGCGGGGTGAGGTTGCTCAGGTTCTTCTCGTTCAGCTTGCGGAGGGCGCCAATCAGCGAGGCCGGCTCGGTCAGGGCTTCGGCGGCGAAGGCGTCCGCCTGGTATTCGTAGCGGCGCGACCACCAGTGCGCCACCGGCGAGAACCAGAACGTCACCACGCCCGACAGCAGCCCAAACAGCAGCAGCGCCGGCACGATGCTCCCCGGCTCAAAGCCGAAGCTGTGATAGAACCATTGCTGCTTCGCGAGCAGCGAGACCAGGTAAAGCCCGGCCAGCGACCCCAGTGCCGAGACAGCCAAGGTCTTCGGAATGTGCTTCTTCTTGAAGTGGCCGATTTCGTGCGCCAGCACGGCCGCCAGCTCCGTCTCGGCCAGTTGTTGGATCAGCGTGTCGAACAGCACGATCTTCCGGAAGCCGCCGAAGCCGGTGAAAAACGCATTCGAGTGCCTGGAACGTTTGCTGCCGTCCATCACCTGGATGCTCCCGGCGCGGAAGCGGGTCTGATCGGCCAGCTTCAACAGTCGCTCGCGCAAGCTCCCCTCGGGCAGCGGCGTGAACTTGTTGAACAGCGGCAGGATCAGGACCGGCGCGAGCACGAACATCAGCAGTTGGAAGCCGAGCAACGTGCCCCACGCCCACAGCCACCACCCTGCCCCAGTCCACTCGACCAGCTTCAACACCAGCACCAGCAGCGGGTAGCCCAGCACGATCGCCAGCAGCAGTCCTTTGAGGCGGTCCATCCACCAGAGCTTCTGCGTTGTAGTGTTGAAGCCGAACCGGTCCTCCAGGCGGAACTGGTCATACCATTCCAACGGCAGACCCGGTAGCGACAAGATGATGCCCGTGGCAAAGAGGAAGGCGGCCATGGCCCAGGCCGACCCACCCAGCCCTTGCGCGAAAGCATGGAATCCCCACGGCAGCACCCCGCAGAAAAGCACCACCAGCAGCACCGCGGAATTGTAGGTCACCTGGACTTGGTCCAGCCGGCCTTTGGCGAGCGTGTACTGCACCGACTTGGCGTAGGTCGCCTCGTCCACGACGCCTTTGAAAGCCTCCGGCACCGCGCCCGCACGGGCCAGCACATGACGGGAGTTGAGCCGTTCCAGCCAAAGCTGGGCCGCCCACTTCGTAAGAATCAGCAACGTGACCAAAGCACCCACACCAACAGCACTCATTGAATAAGATTAGCCGCGAACTGCGTCTGGTAGAAATGAATTTACGCCTGGCCAACTCCAGGACCCCGCCGGGGGCAGGCGCTCGATTCCCGGCGCTTTTTCCGTTGAGTCAACTTCCCCCCGCTACTAGCTTGGCGCCCATGAAAGTCTTTGTCACCGGTGGTGCCGGGTATATCGGTTCGGTTTGCGCTGAGGCCTTGCTCGATGCCGGGCATCAAGTCACGGTTTATGACAACCTTACCGAGGGCCATCGCTCGGCCGTGGACCAGCGGGCGCGGTTCGTTCTGGGCCGGCCGGAGGAGAAGAACCACATCCTGAACGCCGTTAAAGAGGCCGCACCCGACGCCATTATGCACTTCGCCGCCAACGCGCTGGTCGGCGAATCCATGACCAACCCGCGAAAGTATTTCCACAACAACGTCGCCAACGGGCTGAAGCTGCTCGATGCCGCGGTCGAATGCGGGATCAAGAAATTCGTGTTCAGCTCAACCTGCGCCACCTACGGTCCGCCGGACCGCGTGCCAATGACCGAGGATTTGCCCCAGCGCCCGATTAACCCGTACGGCGAATCAAAGCTGATGTTCGAGAAGATGCTCCAGTGGTATCAACGGGCTTACGGGCTGGAGTTTATCGCGTTCCGCTACTTTAACGCCGCGGGCGCGAGCGCCAGGTTTGGCGAGCACCACCGGATCGAATCGCATCTCATCCCGAACGTGCTACAGGTTGCCCTGGGCCGGAAGCCGCACTGCGAGATTTACGGCACGGATTATCCCACACCCGACGGCACCTGTATCCGCGATTACATCCACATTCTGGACCTGGCCCAGGCGCACATGCTCGGCCTGGCCCCGGGCCGGCAAGGCTTCTACAACCTGGGCAACGGCGACGGCTACTCGGTCCGCGAGGTCATCCGGATGTGCGAGAAAGTAGCGGGCAAGGCGATCCCGGCCATCGAGAAGCCCCGTCGGCCCGGGGATCCGCCCCGGCTCGTGGCCGCCGCGGAACGGGCGGTGAATGAACTGGGGTGGAAGCCCAAATACCCCAAGCTCGAAGCCATCGTCGCCACCGCCTGGGCCTGGCACAAGGCCCATCCCGACGGCTACCCGGATTGACACGGAAAATCCGAAGGCCGAAAGCCGAGGGCCGAAAGAAGGCCGAAAGCCGAAGCCCGAAGGGAGCGGCCTCATGTTGGCCGACGAGACAGCTTCACGTGCAGAATCCTCTGGAAGGCCACCGCCACCGCTTGCCGGCTCCGATCGCCCACCCAAGGCCCGGCGCTCCAGTCAATACCTGCGTGCCGTTCGGACTTCGGACTTCGGCCTTCTTTCGGCCCTCGGATTTCGGCCTTCGGATCTCAGACCTCTTCAGCTTTGCGCCTGGAGAACCTTCCGTACCTCAGGGCGAGCGTTGGCAACACGAGCAGGTTCAGCGCGGTGGACGTCACCAGCCCGCCGAGAATGACGATGGCCATCGGGCCTTCGATCTCGCGGCCGGCGTCGCCGCTGCCCAGCGCCAACGGCAGCAGGCCCAGCCCCGTGACGGTTGCCGTCATCAGGATCGGCATCAGCCGTTCCGAGGCACCGCGCATGACCGCCTCCGGTCCCCAGGTCATGCCTTCCTCGGTTACCAGGTGCTCGAAGTGCGAGATCATCATAATGGAGTTGCGCGTGGTGATGCCGAACAGCGTCACGAAACCCACCAGTGAGCCGATGGACAACAAACCGCCGGTGGCGAACACCGCCAGCACCCCGCCGACCAGCGCAAAGGGCAGGTTCGCGAGGATGAGCAGCAAGTTGCGGCCGGACCCAAACAAGAGTGCCAGCAGGAGCACGATGCCCGCGCCCGCCAGCAGGGAATGCACCCATAGTTGATGCCGGGCTTGCGCCGCAGCCAGGGCCGAGCCGGTATAGACCACAAACACTCCCGCCGGAAGAGAAACACGCGTCTCGAACCGCCGTTTGACGTCGGCGGCAAAGGAAGTCACGTCGCGCCCATGCACGTTGCAGGTCACTTGCTGCAAGCGTTGGGCGCCTTCGTGCATCACGCTGTAGCGGCCGTTACTCGGGCGGACTTCGGCCAGCTCGCGCAGCGGCACCAAGGTGCCCTGGGCGTTGCGGAGTTGCAATGACCCGATGGCTTCCGGGTCCTCGCGCTCCTTCGCCGCCAACAGCACCGCGACGTCGAACACCCGGTTGCCCTCGTAAATCTGGGACACAATGCTCCCCTCGTAGGCGGTTTGGATGGCGTCGAGCACCGTAACCGGCGCAAAGCCGTATTGGAGCAGGCGCTCGGGCCGCAGGCGAACGGTCATCTCCGGCAAACCCGGCTGCGCTTCGATGGTGACGTCCTCGGCTCCGGGCGTGCTTGCCAGCACCTGGCGCGCCTCCTGAGCTTTCTGGTCCAGCAAGTCCAGGTCATGGCCGAAGATGTCGAGCACGAACTCGGCAGTCGTGCCGGAAATCGTTTCCTCCATGCGCTCAGCCAGGAATGACATGACCATGAAGGACAAGCCCGGGAACTTCGCCAGCGCGGCCCGGATTTCGGTTTCCGCCTTGTCCGCCGCTTCGCCGGTGAGCGGCTGAAGATCCACGTGCAGCTCGCTGTAGTGCGGACCAAAGGGGTCCTCGCCGTTCTCGGCGCGCCCGGCTTCCTGGGAGACCGAACGGACGTGCGGGTTCTTCAGGAGTTCGGCGGTAACGAGCTTGCCCAGGCGCACGGACTCGGCCAGCGAGGTCCCGGGCACCGCGGCCATGTGCAGGATGTAGTGCCCTTCGCGAAACTCGGGCAGGAACTCCCCGCCGAAGAACGGCAGCACCGCCACCGCGCCCAGGCAAAGCAGCAGGGCCAGCCCGAGCACCGTCCGGGGCCAGCGGCTCACCCCGGCCAGCCAGTCGCGGTGTTGCTCTTTCAGCCAGCGCACATGCTTCGGTTCGTCATGCGGCTTGACCTTCGACAGGAGCACGTAGCAGAGCGCCGGGGTGACGGTGAGCGCCGCCCCCAACGAGGCGAGAGTTGCCAGAATGAAGGCGACTCCCAGGGGCGCGAACAGCCGGCCCTCCACGCCACCCATCGTCAGAACCGGCCCGAACACCAGCGCCACGATGAACGTCGCATATACCACCGCACTGCGGACCTCCAGCGAACCCTCGAGCACAACGCGAAACACCGAGCGCGGCGTCTCCAGGAGGGAGTTCTCGCGCAGCCGGCGCAGGATGTTTTCCACGTCAATGATGGCGTCATCCACCACCACGCCAATCGCAATCGCGAACCCGCCGAGTGTGATGGTGTTGATGGATACGCCCCGCCAGTCCAGCACGATCACCGCCGCCAGGAGCGAGAGCGGAATGGAGACAAACGAAATGAACGCCGTGCGCAGGTCGAGCAGAAAGAGAAAGAGGACCACGCCTACCAGCAGGCCGCCGAGCAACAGCGAATGGTCCACGTTGGCCAGCGACGTCTCGATGAAATTGGCGGGGCGGAACAGGCGCGCGTCCAGGGCAATGCCCTCGGCGGCCAGCGCCGGTTTCATCTGGTCCAACGCGCCCTCCACCGCGCGGGTGACGACCATCGTGTTGGCCTGATACTGGGCGTAGGCCAGCAGCACCACGCCTGAGCGGCCATTGATCTGCGCATCGCCGAACTTGGGTGCCGGCGCTTCCTGCACCTCGGTGACGTCCTTGAGCCGGACGCTCAGCCCCGCGCGGGCCACCAGGACCACCTCGCCGAGCCGTTGCGGGGTCAGCGCCTGGCCGGTGGTATTGATGACGACGCGCTGGTTGGGCGTGTCAAGGTAACCGGCGCCGCGCACCCCGGTGGCCTGGCGGGCGGCGGCCAGCACTTGGTCCAGCGACAGGCCATAGGCCTGCAAGCGGTCCGGCTTGACCTGCACCTGGAGCTGGCGGATGTCCCCGCCGAAGACGTCCACCTTGGCCACGCCCGGCACGCTGAGCAGGTAGGGCCGGAAGGTCCAGTCGGCAAACGTGCGCAACTCCATGGGAGTGCGGTTGGTCGAAGTGAGCCCCATGACAAGGGTCAGGCTGGTGGACGAGGTCAAGGGGCCCATGCGCGGCGGGCCTGCGCCTTGCGGCAGTCGGCTCACTACCTCGCTCAACCGCTCCGCCACCATTTGCCGGTCCCGAAAGACATCGGTATTCGCATGGAAGACCAGCGTGACTACGGAAAGCCCCTGGATTGATTGCGAGCGGATGGCTTCCAGTCCGGGCGTTCCGTTCAGCTCGGTCTCTACGGGCAGTGTGACCAGTTGCTCGACTTCCTCCGACGAGAGCCCCGGCGCCTCGGTCTGAACGACCACCTGCGGCGGTGCAAACTCCGGGAAGACGTCCAGCCGCGTCCGCGTCGTGACATAGAGGCCGTAGGCGATGGCGATTGCCCCGAGCGCGATGACCACACCGCGATGACGCAGGGAAAACTGGACAATGCGGTTCAGCATGAGTCCGGGCCTTCAATCCCCCACCTTGATTTGGGTCTTGCGCTCTTCCGAGAGTAATGGCTGCGCCCCGGTCACGACGAGCCGGTCGGCGGGCGCAAGGCCTCGGGTCACAAACCAACCTCCGGCCACTGGTCGGTCCGGCGCCACCTCGCGTCGCTGAAACGTGGTGTCGCCCGTCTGCACATAGACCCAGGCGCGCTCTGTGGCGCGCACAATGGCGGCGTTGGGGACGACCACCCCGTGCAGGGGCGCGCCGGGCAATTGCAGAAAACCGATAAGTGCCAGCCCCGGCGCCAGCCGGGCCGCGTCGTTGGCGGCCACAAACAGGTAGCCCGCCCCCTGCACCTGGGGATCGGTGGTGGTGGCCCGGCCCAGAAAGCGCGCGTCAAGCGGCGCGTTTGTCCCCGGCAGCACCAACTGCGCGCCCACCGGCGTTTCGGGCGGCGAGTCGCCGGCCGGAAGATCGAGCCGCACCAGGACGCGCTCCAGTTTTGCCAGTGACTTGAGGAGAGCAGCCAAGTCTGACTCGTCGGCGACAGACTTGCCCCAGGCGGCCACGAGTTGCGTCTCTGCGACTTGCAGCCCAATCTGGTCGTGCTGCATCGCGGCCTGGGCGCTCTCCAGCGCCTTGGCGGAGGCGTTCTGGCCCTGGGAAAAGAGCGCCTTGAGCCGTTGATACTCCTTGCTCGAGGCCTCCAGGGCGGCGCGGGCCGAAGCCGTATCACTCACCAGCGAAAGCAGCGGCGCCGGCTCGAGCACCCGGCCGTAAGCTTTGACCGCCAGGGCCTGCGTGGCGGGTTCCAGCGTCGCGGTTTGCAGTCCGATAAGTCTCTGCGTGCTCAAGTCAAGGTTCACGACCACCTCGCCGTTGGTGCGGGCTTCTACCCTCGATTCGGCCACCACGGGTTTATCGCCTTTCGCCTCGGCGGTTCGTTGCTTGCTCATCCGCAGGTAGCCATACACCAGCGCGGCGAGCAGGGCGGCAAAGGCGACGAGTGCCAGGAATAGGGTGGTACGCTTGGCCGGAATCATCTTAAGAGTCTTACCCCAACGGACTGGTTTCCGCTAGCTCGGCTTGGAAGGGGGCACGCATCCGCGGGGCCATCCCGAATCCGAAATCCGAAATCCGAAGCCCGAAGGCCGAAAGAAATCCGAATTCCGAAGATCGAATTCTGAGCCATCCGTGCGCAGTATCGGCCCATCGGACCAAGCCATGTTCGGACTTCGGGCTTCGCCCTTCTTTCGGGCTTCGGGTTTCGGCCTTCGGGTTTCGGCCTTCGGATTTCAGGGCTGCGAGCATCGGCCTCGACCGGTCGCACTTTCGAGCAGCCTTGCCGCACCCGCGGGCCATACGTCAGCCCTGCGGCGCCGGCTTTTGGCGCAGTCGCAACATCAAATAATACACCGTAGGCGTGGCGACGAGCGACAGGAGCACGGAAATGCACAACGCCCCAATGACCGCGATCGCGAGCGGCTTGAGCATGTCCGCCCCGCGGCCAATCCCATACGCCAGCGGCAACATGCCGAACGCAGCCGCCAGCGAGGTCATCAGCACCGGCCGCAAGCGGCGATGGCCGGAGCGGACCAAGGCATCCTCGAGGCTCGCGCCCTCGGCGCGCAAGTGTTCGACGAAGTCGAGCATCAGGATGCCGTTCTTGGCCACGATGCCCACTCCAATAATCGCCCCCAGGAACGAGACGACGTTCAGGGAAGTGCCGGTGAGCCATAGCGCCAGGACGGTCCCGAACAAGGCCAGCACCGCGCCGAAGACGATGGCCACCGGCTCATAAAAGGACCGGAACTCAATCAGCAGCACGGTGAAGACCAGGAAGAGCGCCATCGCCAGCACGAGCATGAGGTTCCGAAATGACTCCTGTTGCTGTTGATAGAGGCCGCCAAACTCGATGGTGCCGGGCGGGATCGTCTTGTCCTGGCTCAGCTTCTGTTGGATTTCTGCCATCGCGCTGCCCAGGTCACGCCCTTCAAGACGCGCGGTCACCGCCACGTCCTGCCGCAGGTCCTCGCGGCGCAGTTCAAGCTGGCCTGGCTCTTCCACCAGGTCGGTCACTTGGGAGAGCTTTACCAGCGTTCCGTCGGCAGCGCGGAGGGGCAGCTCGCGCAGCCGCGCGATACGGTCAATGCTCGAGCGGTCAACCAGGACGCGCACGCTCACGACGCGGTCCCCCTCCAGCACGGTCGAGGCTTCCTGGCCGAGCATGGCGGTGTTGACCGCCGCCGCCACGTCGGCGGCATTCAGGCCAAACCGTTCCGCCTCGGCGTAGCGCACGCGCAGGCTGATTGTCGGGCCGGCGTAGATCAGCCCATCCTTGCTGTCCACGACGCCTCTGACCTTCTTCAATTGCTCCTCGACCTCGGGCGCTTTCTTCTTCAGGAATTCAAGGTCGGTGGAGTAAAGCTTAACCTCTATCGGGTCGGGCGACCAGGTCAGGTCGCCGACCAGGTCGCTGAGCACCCCGGGGAACTCCCATTCGATGCCCGGCAGGGTGGAATTCAGCTTCGCGCGCAACTCGCTGATGACTTCATCGGTGTGCCGTTTGCGGTCGGGCTTCAGTTTCACCAGGAAATCGCCGGTGTTCGGCTCGGCAATGGCCAGCGCGAGGCGGGCGCCGGTGCGGCGGGAGAAGCTTTCGATGTCGGGCGTGGCCAGCAGGATCTGCTCGGCGAGCAGGAGCTGGCGATCGGTTTCGGTCAGGCTGGTGCCCGGCGGGGCCACATAGTCAATGACAAATGCGCCTTCGTCCATCGGCGGCAGGAATTCACTGCCCAGGTGTTGGTATATTCCAATGCCGAGCGCCAGCACCACGCCGCACGCGCCGAGCGTCAGCCAACTGTGGCGCAGCGCCGCGCGCACGGCGGCTTCGTAAACGCGCAGGACTCTCCGCAGGAGGAACCCGCCTTCCTCGCTCCGGGGCGCATGGCCATGCTCCAGCCGCCCGCTGTCGCGGGTTAACCAGGCGGCGAGCGACGGAGTCAGCGTGACGGCGAGCACCAGCGAGGTGAGCAAGGCCACCACCATCGTCAGCGCCAACGCGCGAAAGAAGACGCCGGTGATGCCTTCCAGGAACGCCAGCGGCAGGAACACCACCACGGGCGTGAGCGTGGAGCCGACGAGCGGCCGGAACAGCTCGCCCATCGCCATCTGGATGGCCTCGAGCCGCGGCAGGCCGTGAGCGATCTTGGCGTAAATGGCTTCCACCACGACGATGGCATCGTCAATCACGAGCCCGATGGCCGCCGCAATGCCGCCCAGGGTCATGAGGTTGAAGCTCAGCCCCACCACCCGCATTGCCACCAGCGTGATCAGCACGGTCACCGGGATGACCAGGATGGCCGTGAAGGTAATGCCCCAGTTCTTCAGGAAGAAGTAAAGGATGAGCACCGACAGGATAAGACCGAAACCGATGGCATCCCGTACACTGCCGACCGACGCCCGGACAAACAGCGACTGGTCGTAGTAGTAGGCCATCTTCAAGTCCGGCGGCAGGTCCTTCTTTACATCCTGAAGGACCTGCTGGAGCGCCTTGGCAATGTCGAGCGTGCTGCCGTCGGGCTGGCTGCGGATATTGAGCAGCACCGCATTCCTGCCCTCGGCGGTGACGACATTGAAGACTGGCTCCGGCCCGCGCTCGACGCGGGCGAAGTCCTTGATGCGAATCGGATGCCCGTTCACCACGGTTACCGTGAGGTTCTCGACGTCCGCGAGGCTGTGAACCCGGCCATCCACCACGGCCAGGTAAAGCGTGTGGTTCTCCTCGTGCATGCCCGTCGGCGTGATCAGATTGTTCTTCGCTAGTGCGTCCGTGACTTGCGCCAGACTCAGGTTCGCCGCCTCCAAACGCGCCGGATCAACGACGACGTGGTATTCGGGCCTGCGGCCCCCCACCAGATCAACGCGGGCAACGCCGGGAATGCGCAGGAAGCGGGGCTTGAGCTCGTAGCGGGCCGTCTCCCACAACTCGGTGATGCTGCGCTGCGGGCTGATGAGGCTCACGCCGATGATGGGGAAGGCGGAGAAGGTCAGGCGCCAAACCGTCGTGCTGGCGGTGGTGGGGAGCGTCGAGCGGATTTGGGACAGACGGCTGTCCACGTACAGCTCCGACTGAATCATATTCACCTGCCAGTTGAAGAAGACGTTGATCTCCGCCGAGCCGCGGCCGGTGGCGGAACGCACTGCGACGGCGCCGGGGATGTCCTTCATCGCTTCCTCGATGGGCCGGGTGATGGTGGCCATCATCTCGTCCGCCGGCATGACCCCGTTGTCCACCAGGATGACCACCCGCGGGAAATTCGTCTGCGGAAATACCGAAGAGGGCAGCTTGAACGCCGCGTAAATGCCCGCGAGGCATAACGCCGCACTGATGAAGGCGATGGCTTGTGAGTGGTGGACGGCAAAACAGCCAATCCATGAATCCTTGCTCATACCTTACTGCTGCAGCACGCGCACTTTCGTTTCCTTGGGTAACGCATAAGCCCCCTGCGTCACAACCGCCATCCCGGGTTCCAGACCGTCCGCTTCGACTTCGACCAATCCGCCGTCCCGCAAGCCGGCCTGGACGGGTTTCTGCGTCGCCTTATCACCCTGAACCACCGCGATGACCGTGCTGCCCTCCGCATCTTTCACGATGCTCTCCACCGGCACCGCCAGTCGGTCTTTGTGCTCCTCGCTGACAATGCGGGCGGTCACGAACTGGCCGGGTCGCAAACCGGAATGCGCCGGGAGGCCGGCGCGCACTAGCGCCGTGCCGGTCTTGGGGTCCACCTCCGAGCCAATGAAAGTCAGCGTCCCCGTCACCGGGGAGGCCGATTTGTCCACCAACACCTCGACGGATTGCCCCACTTTGAGCGCGGCCAGTTCGGGGCTGGGAACATTGGCGCTGACCACCAGGCGATCCAGGTCTATGACCTCGGCCACGACGCTCGTCAGGTCCACCGCTTCCCCCGGCTTCACGTTAACGCGCACCACCGTGCCGGCCAGGGGCGCCTGAACTCGCAGCAGCGCCTGCTGCGCACGGGCGGCCGCCAGTTGTTGCTCGGCCTCCTGCAAGGTCTTTTGCGAGGTGCTTTCAATCTGAACCAGTTTCCGCTGCCGTTCGAGCGCCTTTTCCGCGAAATCCACCGCCACATCCACCGCCCGGGTGTCGAGTTGGAACAACACCGCTCCTTTCTCCACGCCCTGGCCTTCCACGCACTTGATTTCCGTCACCACTCCGGGAACGGACGGCGCCACCCGCGCACTGGCTGCCGGCCGCTCGCCTGCCGGTTCGGGTTCGACGGTGCCATAGGCCGTTACGTAGCCGCGCAGCGTGGCGCGGGTGATCTTGGCGACGTGGACCGGCACATCCGTGCTGGGCGGCTTCTCTGGTTCCTCGGGTTTGGCCGGCCTGAACCAGACGAGCCAGGCGAGGCCGGCCACGGCGGCCAGGCCGATAACGGTGACGACAATCCTTTTCATGGGGGAGCGTTGACTTGATTCGCCGGCAAGGCTCGCGGCCCGTTCTGCCAAACGGACTCCGGCAAACCCAGCGGCCGCTGCAGCGCGTCTTCCAGCGCGCCTACGGCCTGCTGCAGCTTCACCTGCGCGTCGAGGCGGGCGATGCTGGCGGCGTTGAGCTCCAGCTCGGCGGTGAGCACGTCCAGGCGGTCCACCGCCCCGGCCTGGAATTGCGCCTCGATGGATTGTTGCTGCGTCTTCTGTGCAGCAGCCAGTGCCTCGACGACAGCGAAATTGGTCTGAGAGGCGCGGAACGAAGCTACGGCGCCATCAATCTCGGTGATGACCTTGGCCTGCAAAGCCAGGAACCGCGCGGCGCTAGCTTCGCGGCGGGCGGCCGCCTCGGCGATTGGGCCATGGTGGCGGTTCAACAGGGGCAGTTCCACAGTGGCGCCTATTTGCCAGTCATGCTCGCCGGCGCTGCCGGCATTCCAGTAATAGCCGGGCGCCAGATGGATGTCGGGATACTGTTTGGCCACTTCCGATTGCAGAGCGGATTGGCTGGCGGCGTAATCGGACAGCGCGGTCAGAATGTCCGCCCGCCCCAGAAGTGCGAGCCTGCGGACCTTGCTGGCGGTGAGGTCCTCTGCCGTAGCCGGCGGCGCCAGAGCGAATTCGAATTCCAGCCCGTCCAGCGCGACCGCGGAAAGCCCCAGCGTGCCAGCCAGGTGGGACCGAGCCTCGGCCTGGAGGCGTTGAGCGTCGGCGAGGTCAGCGCGTGCGCGAATGAGCGCCAGCCGCGCCGCGTTGAGTTCGACCTTGGAGATGGCGCCTGCCTCCAACTGGCCCTGCATGCGGCTAAGCAGATCTTCTCGCGATGCGGCCTGGCGCTGCAGCAGAGCCACCCGCTGCCGGGCGGCGGCAAAATCAAGCAGGGCGGCGCGCAATTGGCTGCGCACCTGCCAGGCGGCGGTGGCGATGTTGAGCCGGGCCGATTCCGAGAGATGCCGCGCTTGCTCGGTGCGGAAGCGGCGCTTGCCGGCAGTCTCGAGTGGCAGGTCGAAGACCACTCCCGGAATCCAGGGGCTGAACGCATCCGGGACCGGCTCATAGGCTACCGACCCGGTGACCGTGGGATTGGGCCGCTCGGCAGCGGTCTCGATGCCGCCGGCGGCCACGCGCCAATCGGCTCGGGCCACTTCGAGGCTCGGGTGATAGTAGAACGCGGCCAGCGTGAGCATCTCGAAATCCCACTTCGCCGCTGGCCAGGCGGTCAGCTCGCGATGGAGATTCTTCTCCAGGAACGCCTTGAGGTCGGGATTGTCCAGCGAGCGGCTTTCCAGGCGTGTGGCCGTCTCCGCCGGAGACAACGGTTGCGAGTGGAACCGGGCGCACCCGGCCACCAAAGCCAAAGCGATGATGATTGGCCAATGCTTCAAGTGGCGTGAACTCAAATGGAATCTGCTGAACAAATCAAGAACTACATGCCTGCGTTCTTCTGCCGGAACCGTTTCAAGTGGCGCGCAGATCACCAAACCCGCGTGACGACAAGATGAAGCGCGCGTGACAGTCTTGTCATGTGAACCGAGTCAGGCCGACAAGCTTGGCCGCGCCAGTATGCTTCCTAACTTCATTATACATTAATGTGCGGCCCCTCGGACCCCTCTTGTCTGGGCTTGAAATGATGTTCGCCTCAGGTGAAACTGGGCGCATGTCACAACGTCGCTCATCCACCCGCACGTTGCGCGCAGCGCCGCGCGCCGCCCTCTTCGGCATGCTGCTGTGGTTGGTTCCGCTCCTTCTTTTTGCAGACCCTGCCTCCTTCCGGTTCGCTTGGCTGAGCGACACCCATGTCGGCTCCGGGTCAGGCGAGCAGGATTTGCGGGCCGCGGTCCGAGACATCAATTCACTGACCGGCCTGAGCTTCGTCGTGCTGTCGGGCGACGTGACCGAATACGGCTCGCGCGAACAGCTCCGGCTAGCCAAGGACCTCCTGGACGGCCTGAAGATCCCTTCCCATGTTATCCCCGGCAACGCCGGCAAGGCGACGCAATTGGCTACTCTACAGGTGTCTCCGTCAGCGTCCTCAACATCACCGGCCCAATCAGGCCCGAGGGCTGTAGCGGTGAGTCTTTGTGCCAGTGTTTCCAGGTGGTGAAAGTCACTCGCTGCGGCACGGGCCGGGGTTCGCCTTTGACCATCCAATCGGGCCAGCGCTTGAGCGAAATACCGCTCCATTCGCAATCATCGGGGTACTGCTCGTCACCAATCAGCCGGTTTGGCCAGAGATTGGTCACGCGCACCTCCAGTTCGTTATCGCCCGCTTTGGCCGCACCCGTCACGTCCACCCGGAATGGCGCTTTCCAAAGAATCCCAAGATCCTTCCCGTTGAGCCGCACTTCCGCGATCACCTCCACGCGGCCGAGGTCGAGTTCGAGTATCCGGTTGGCTCCCAGGTTTTCCGCAGGAATGGTCACCATCTTCCGATAGACCGCCGTTCCGGAAAAATACTTGATTCCCGCATCCGCATGTTCCGGCCAGGAAATCAGCCGTTCAAACGTGGCTTGCGCGGGCGCGCCTCGTCCCGTGGGGAACACGACCGCCCACGGCCCGGCGATCTCGACCGGTTTGGGCACCGAGGAGATTTCCACGGCCTTCTCCTGACCCGTTGCGGTGCTGAAAGTGTAGGTCCCCGGCTCAGCAACCGTCAGAACAAGGTTGCCTTGCGCCAGTGAAACACGCGGCCCGGGCGGCAGCAGGTCCCAGGCGTCTTCCGGCAGCCGAAGTTCCTGGTTCTCCTCCACGGTCACCTGATGCGCCACGCCATCCAAGGTGTAATCAACTCGCAGTTCTTTCGGCACCATGGATACCGGATCGCCTCCGGCCAAATCATTATCCGCGCGCGCGGTCAGTTTTTGATCCTGAATGCGGCTCGCCAGTCGTGCGGTGACATCCACCGATTTGATGGACGGCAAACCTTTCAGGTCGTCGTTGAAATGCCCGTAAACCGCGCGGACAACCCGCACCGCACCGGTCTCGCCTTTTGCCGGCAGCTCCAAAGTGTTATTCTCCGGCACGGTGACTCGGTTCGTCTTTCCACCGCACACATACTCCACGCGCATTTCCTTCACGACGTTGGGGGCGGGATCGCCATCCAGGTCATTCGATGCCTCGACTCGCAGCCGTCCGTCCCTGACCTGTGGAGCGACTTTGTCCGTGACATCTACCACTCCACTCTTGCCCAGCGAGAACGCGCCGTAGCGCGCACTGCGAATTTCCAACTTGGGCAGGTGGCGGGTTGAGGATTCAGTCGTCTTGTAAGTAAGTTTGACCAGCGCATCCTTTTGGGGGACCGCCTCTTTTCGGAATACCACAAACACCGAGCCCGCCTGTTCCAGGCTCAGCGTCACTAACGTCCGACCGCTCTCCACCCGCCACAGAGGCGCGGGCTGCATTTGCCCAGTTTCGGCATCCCATAACTCGGGAAGCTTCCCGGCCACCCGGAACGCGCATTCCACGGTGTCCGGCCGGGGCTTCTGATTGGAAACAAAATACACGTCCACGTTGTCCACAACGCGGTGAATAAAAGCCAGCCGCGCCCCGCTGGCAATCGCCGCACAGTCCGGCTTCACTCCCAGCGCCGCAAGAACCTCCTCCACCGGGCGGTTCGGAATCACTTTTCCTTTCCCAAAAACGTGCTCCCCTACCCCGCCTCCCCAGACTTCAGCGGCTATTCTCCCCACCTCGGCGTCCGCCGCCGGGTAATCCGAAAGGCTCGGTGATTTCGCGGGCTTGGGCGCAATGACCGTCGCCCCGTCACCCACCAGATCACGCACGATATGCGCCAGGCGCGGCGTCATCCATTTGGTATTCGGAAGCGCCAGCACCCGGTAAGAGCCGCCGACGGGTGTCATAATCGTTCCATCCTTCACCGTAAGCGAACCAATCAGGTCTGTGCCAATCGCATCGTAGTCATAGCCTTTAGCCTTGAGCTCGGGTCGGTGCGTGCCGCCATTGGGCGCGGACTCGCCGCCAAAGAACAACACGTCCGCCTTGGCCGGTCCTTGCTGTAAGAGGTATTGCCCGCGGGTGACGTAGGCAATCCAGGCGCGCGACTGTTCCCACCACGTGTTGAATCGGCCAAAATGCGTGCCCCACTGCCCCATGGTCATCCCCGGGACCTTGTCCATCCAAGGCTGGTGCGCGTAGCAATGGAAAATAAACCGATTGAGCCCCTGGCTCCAGGTCAGGTCACCCAACGCCTTGAGCGAGCCCGGATGATTCAGCCACTTGCCGTTGCTCGGGTCTGCGGTGAACGATTCCGCGCCGACAATCTTGATGCCGTGAGTATTGGCTACTTCCGCTGCCAGTTTGACTGAGCTGGATTCGCCGCCGCCCGCCCAGAATTCGCCCATCACAATATCCGTCTTGGCGGCCACCTGGAGGCACTCGAACGGCCCGTCATAGGGTTCCATCGAGGCCATCAGCCCATTCTTGCGGCATAGTTCGCTGAAGTAGAAATAGTAGTTCTCCGCAAATAGATCACCAATCGTGCGCCGAAAATCCCACAGGAAACGCTCTGTGACTTCCCCGCCATCCACATACCGGCCACTGAGCACCGGCAGGAAGGGGATCGGGTCGTAGCCGCAGCGCTTGATGAATTCCTCGCGGAACTTGGGTGTCCAGTTGTTGCAACCCACCTCATAGCTGTCAATCAGGGAACCGTTGACGGATTTGCCTGCCAGGGGGCCAAGCTTTTCCAAGATGGGAGCGATTCCGCCGGCCCAATGCGCGTCCAGAGCCTCGCGGCTGAGCTTGTCAATCTCCAGGCCCCGTCCCGCTTTCGGTGCGGGAGCGTTTTGGCTGCCTGTGGGCGTGTGCCCGACGCGCAGGATCGTCCAGTCACCCGCGGGCGCGTCCCAAGTCAACTCACCACCTGCGCCAAGTCGCGGGGTCAGGTCAATAATGCGATCACGCGGCACGACCGTGTCGGCCGGAACCACTTTGGAATCCGGCTGCATGCCATACTCGTAGGCGCCGCCAAACAGGCCCTTGGGCTCAAGCTTATCAATCCGTGCCTTGGCTTTCGGGGTCGGGAATGCGAGCACCGCGATGTCGCGATAGTAGCCAGCCTTGACCGCGGGCTTCGGCAGCACACCCTTGAATTGTTTGCCGCCCGACACCGCCACTTCGCTGCTCACAACGGTTTGCATGGCGTGTTCAGGCTTCACCCACGGGCCGCCGCTGGAAGACCACCCGGCACAGTTGTGAAAGCACACCTGCATGCCCAGGCGATCCGCCTCCGCTGCCGCAAAACGGAACAGCTCCAGCCACTGCGGACTCATAAACGGCGCCGGTCCGTCAGGGATGCTCTCAGACACGTTGAAAATCTCGACTCCATTGATGCCGACGTGCCTCATCGCCTCAAGGTCAGCCGTTATTCCCTCCTTGGAGATATTCCCATTCATCCAATGCCACCAGGTCTGTGGCCTGGCCGAATCGGGCGGGCTGGCAAAGTTGCGCGCCAATTCCTCTCCCGGCTCGGCGGCCAGACCGTTCAAGCCGGTCGCCAGAAATCCCAGGCATAAGCCCGTCAAAACCAGCCTCCTGACTGCGTTCACTTCTTTCGATGTGATCTTCATAATCTGCTCCGATGCCGATATGGGCCGTGCACAGTGAAAGCCCGACAATCTAGCCGTGGTCACTCCGCCAGGATTTCAATGCCGCAGATCTTGGCGTTCTGATCCGGGCTGGCGGGTGCGGCGCTGGTGCGGATCGTAATGTTGCCGTGACTATCCGGGACAATGCCGGAGAACTCCTTGACCAGAGCTTTATTCATCCCGCCTGCGGCGACGAAGATATCGAGGTTCGTCAGCACCGGCTGGCCATTGATGTGGATGTTCTCCACCCTGCTCCCGGCACCGTCATCGAATATCTCTGCGAAATGAAGCCGCACCAGGTAATGCCCGGTGTTCGGAACCGAAAAGGTGTAGGTGAAGTCCCGGCCATATCGCTCGCTCTGGTAAACCCCCGCGGGCGCGGCGTGCGCAGCGCTCGTCTCGATCCGCGGCTGTGCCCGGTTCGCGTTTCCATACAGCATGTTCGGATCGGGGACGAAGCCTTCTACCGCATCATCGCTGCCGCACACGACGCGAATCGGAACCATAAACACCACAGGCTTTTCAGACGAAGGTTCCGGGAGTGGCGAGTACTTAAACCCGGTGGGCATCGTCCCTGGCGGACGCGTATCCTTCGCGCGACCCCATTCCATGTTCGGTTTCGGGCCCATGACAAACCGCAAGGTCCCGCCGCCCGTGATTTCCTCGTGCGTGATCCAGGGGCGGAGCAGTGGCTTCCCGTTCAGGGTCGCCGATTGGATGTAGATATTCTCCGGCCCGTTGTGTTTGGCCACCACCGTGAAGGTGCGGCCTCCATAACGCTTTCGGTCCAGCTTGATCGCCGCCTTGCTGACCACGGGGCTACCGATGGCGTAGATGCCGCTATCAGGATTCACCGGGTAAAAGCCCAGCGCGCTGAAGACATACCAGGCTGCCATCTGTCCGCAATCCACATTCCCGCATTGTCCCGCGGGGGTATCATCGTAGAGCGTTGACATCACCTGCCGCACGCGCTGCTGCGCTTTGTAGGGCGCCCCGGCGTAGTCGTAGAGGTAGATCAGGTGGTGGCACGGCTCGTTGCCATGCGCATACTGGCCGATCAGGCCAGTGATATCTGGTATATCCGTTTGGATCGTCGAGTCTGCATTGAACAGCGCATCCAGTTTCTTCACGAAACCCTCCTCGCCCCCGTAGAGGTCAATCACCTCGGGCACGTCTTGCTGGACGGCGAACGCATATTGCCACGGATCAGCCTCGGTATATTCATCGCCTACCAGCGCGTTCACCACAAACGGACTGCGCCATGATCCATCGGCTTTTCGGCCGCGGAAAAAGCCGACGGCCCGGTCGAAATGATTGCGGTAGTTGGTGGAGCGGCGGTAGAAGAGCTGCGCATCCTCCTGGTGCCCCAGCGCCTCGGCCATTTTCGCCAGACACCAGTCATCAAATGCATATTCGATTGTCTTGGATGTGGCCTGCTGGCCCTGCCGCGAGGCGACATACCCGAGTTCCTTGTAGGTCTTAAGCCCGTTGCGGTCTTGCATGGCGGTGTCGCGCATGGCCTGGTAGGCCGCCTCNNCCAATCATGCACCAGGTCTCATTGCCCCAGAGCGGCCAGATCGGCGTGGTGTGCAGGCCTGATTCCTTGTACTCGGCCAGCAATGATTGAATCATGTCGTCCACGCGCCTGGGCTGCAGCAACGTCAGCAGCGGGTTCTCCGCGCGATAGGTGTCCCACAGCGAGAAGATCGTGTAGTTCTGAAAGTCCGCCCCGGCGTGGTTCTTCCTGTCCATGCCGCGGTAGGTTCGGTCCGCGTCGTTGAACAGGATCGGCGCCTGGCAACACAAGTAGAGGTTGGCATAGAACGTCTTGCGAATCCGGGGATCAAACGTGTCAATCTTCACCGCATCCAGCAGGTCCTTCCATTGGCCAACCGCAGCGCCGTGGACCCGGTCAAAGTCCCAACCCGCGATTTCCGCTTGCAGGTTCCCGCGCGCCCCTTCGATGCCAGTGCCCGAGATCCCGACTTTCACCAGCACCTTCTCATTGGCTTTCGTCCTGTAATTGAAGAACGCTTTCAGGTTGCGTCCCCGGCCTTCCTTCATGCCCGGGTCGAGGCGTTGCTTATCCTGCTCAATGCCGAAGGACTCGAACGGCTTGGAGAACACCATCACGAAGTAGGCCGCTCGACGCCCGCCCCAGCCGTTCGAGATTCGCGAACCGCTGATGGTCGTGTTGTTCTCCACCTTGAGCGTTGCCTCCACCGGGTTGTTCCCAACGCCGTGCACCAGGTCCAGGATGAAGTGCGCATCCTCAGCCGCGGGAAATGTGTAGCGGTGAAAACCGCACCGTTCGGTGGCCGTCAGTTCGGCGGTCACTTTAGGGTCGTCCAGAAACACGCGGTAATAGCCGGGAGTCGCGGTTTCGTTGGTATGCGAGAACCGCGATACGTAGCCATCCCCGGGAGTGCCCGGATCGAGCTTCACTTCGCCCACCGTCGGCATCAGCAATATGTCTCCCAGGCAGCCGACACCTGTGCCCGCCAGGTGCGTGTGGCTGAAGCCCCGGATCGCTGTATCCGAGTAATGGTAACCGGAACTGCCATCCCACCCTTGCAGTGGCGTGTCTGGGCTCAGTTGCACCATGCCAAATGGCACGATCGCGCCCGGAAAGGCATGCCCATGGCCGCCCGTGCCCACCATCGGCAGGGCTTCATTTACCGGATGGGGTGCGGCCCAGGTGAGGGTGGTCAGCAGGCACGGCGCTATGACCGTGGCGAGAAGTCGGCGAGTGATCATATCTTTATAGTGGCTTCGTGGCCGGACCGACCAGGGAAGAAAATCACCAGACAAGGTGCCCAGCCAATCTTAACCAACGTCGCCACGTAGATTAATATCGGCGATCCCTTCCAGCCTCAATATTAAAAGAGCCGCTGCCCAAATCCGCCGACCGGCGAGTCATGGGAGACTCGCCATACCCTCCGCATGGATAACTTTGGCGCTCCCGCCGGCGCCTCCAGCCTCTGCCTTCCCGTCGCTGGATAAACCGGGCGCAGTGCCGGCGACTCAAAACCCGGTTCATCGCTCTTTCGGATGGAAGGGTTACTGGACCGGCCTAAACGATCACGCGCCAAGCGGTGCCCCGACTCTGGCCCATTACCCGTCTCCCGCGTCTCGGCGACTCATCCGAGCCCAGCTTGGCACCCCGTTCCTCCAACCCTGCACCCGCCTCTCCCGCGGGCGGTAGGGGACGCTCTTCCCCCCATTCCACCAAAAATAGCGAAGAACCAATCAGCAGCAGTTAAGTGCTTAACCCGAAGACACTTATGAAGAAACACAGGTTCTTCTCCCAAGCTTACGTTTAATTCTCATACGCTCTTATGAATGGATCACTGACAGGACGGCGGCGCCTTCGATCTTCCCGCTTCGCAACTGGCTTAGAGCCAAATTGGCCTGATCCAGTGGAAACATCTGCACGCTGGTCTGCACCGGCACCTTGGGAGCAAGGGCCAGAAACTCCTCGCCGTCCCGGCGTGTCAGGTTGGCTACCGACCGCACCACTCGTTCTCCCCAGAGAAGCTCATAGGGAAAGGAGGGATATCGCTCATATGAATTCCACTGCAGACAACGGTGCCGCCTTTGACGAGCGCTCGAAGCGCTGCTGGGACCAATGCGCCAACTGGCGCGAAGATTATCGCCGCGTCCAGTTTCTCCGGCGGTTGTTCGTCCGAACCGCCCGCCCATACAGCACCGAGCTTTCGGGCAAATTCCTGACCTTTGCCATCGCCTGGCTTTGTAAATGAATAAACGCTCTTTCTCTCGTGCTTCGCCACCTGCGCGAGAATGTGGGCCGCGGCACCAAATCCGTAGAAACCCAGTTTTTGCACGCCCTTCCCTGCCATTCGGTAGGAGCGATACCCAATCAAGCCGGCGCACAACAACGGGGCCGCTTCTTCATCTCCAGTCCCTTCAGGCAAATGAAGACAATAGGCTGCATCAGCCACGGTATATTCAGCATACCCGCCGTCGATCGTGTATCCGGTAAACAGCGGGTGATCACAAAGATTCTCGGCGCCTTTCTTGCAGTAAGGACAGCGGCCACAGGCCGAACCAAGCCAGGGCACTCCAATCCGCTCACCGACGCGGAAGTTCGCCACTTGCGCGCCGGTCTGGACGACGCGGCCAACAATTTCGTGGCCTGGAATCAACGGCACTTTTGCTCCCGCAAGTTCACCATCCACAACGTGCAAATCCGTACGGCACACTCCACAGGCATGGACTCGGATCAGGACCTGTCTCGGGGTCGGCTGGGGCACGGACACTTGCTTGAGACGCACGCTCTGACGCGGTCCCTCCAACACCATCGCGCACATGGTTCCCGGGATTAGCATTTTCCAGCCCCGCAATTCGGCAGTTGCCAGGAACACCAATACAGAACCGAGTCCGGATTTCACAAGGAATCGTGTTCGATCAAAATACTCGTGGGCGTATGCTGACACCGCCACACCGCCACCGGAGCGCCGATTTGTAATCGGCATTGCGGGCCGGCTCTGGTAAGACTGGAGTGGAATGCCCGGCGGGTGGCGGAGGTATGCGGGGTGGCCGCCAAATACGGCCTGGCCGACTGACTCAAAGGCCTCCACTATGCCTGCGGCTGCGGACGGCAGACGGCCAAGCGATTAGCAGCCTGAATGCGGCTGAGCGGTTTCGACTGGCTTTGAACGCCTCCCTGTTTTTGGGCTCCTCGCTGCTGTGGAGCATGGAAGTGCCTCCATTGCTTTTCGGTGTCTCCGTCTTTGGCGCGGCGGGTTATGGGCTGGCGCTGTTCCTGGGGTAGCGCCTCTTTCGCGCCGTCAGAAAGTCCGGGAACTTGGATTCTGACTCCTCGTAAGAGGCAACGGATTTACCACACCTGATGCAAGCTCGGGCCTTGGGGGCTTCGGAAGGCTGTTCAACGTCTCGAATGTGGTTGGTTCTTCTTTAAACTGAACGGTAGTGTCCCTTTTCAATTTCCGCCACTTCCCAAACCAACTCCAGGAAGGAGCGCAGCACTGGTGAGGCATCGTGCGGACGCCACATGACGGCCAGGTTGGTCGCCACTGGAGGTTCGATCGGGCGATAAAGGATGCCATCGCGGCGCAGACTCTGCATGGAGGCCGGCACGATGGACACCCCCATGCTGCCGGCGATCAGGCTCACAATGGTTGGGGTGGTACGCGCCTCCTGGACGACTCTCGGCGTGAAACCGGCCCTGGCACAAAGGCCAATGATCTGGTCGTAGAATCCGGGGCCCAGGTGGCGCGGAACCAGGAGAAATGGTTCCTCCGCCAGGGCCGCCAGCTTAAGCCGCTTCTGTTTGGCCAACGGGTGCGCCTCCGGCAGAGCCACCACCAGGGGTTCCCGTCCGATCACCCGCGAGGTGAGACCCTCAGCCATCAGAACGGGCGGACGCACCAGGCCGACGTCGAGTTGGTGCGCTTCCATCGCCTCGACCTGTTCCTCGCTGGTCAGGTCTTGCAGGACCAAAGCCACGTCCGGGTAGCGGGCGCGCATCAGGCCGAAGACGGAGGCGAATTTGCCATAGACCGCGGAGCTGACGAATCCCACAACCAGTTGGCCGACCTCGCCGCGGGCGGCGCGCCGGGCCATGTTGAGAGCGTGTTCGGCTTGCGCCAGGACTTTCCGCGCTTCGGGTAGGAAGGCCCGGCCGGCGGCGGTCAGTTCCACCCGGCGCTTGGTTCTTAGCAGCAACGGCGCGCCGACCTCTTCCTCCAGGCCCTTGATCTGCTGGCTGAAAGGCGGCTGGGCAATGCCAACCCGCTCGGCCGCGCGGCTGAAGTGCAGTTCCTCCGCCACAGCCACGAAGTATTTCAGATGCCGGAGTTCCATCAGGCTATAATATGTTTAAAGTCTTTATAATGCGACTTTAATATATTGGCTCGCCGACCGTCAACGAGGCTAGCGTAGGGGGACCTGGTGAATGCCACAAAGTCGATTGGAACACTCAAGGCTCGCTGGCCCCTCGGCGCCCTGAACCTCCGCAGGACGGACGCGGTTCACGCCCGCCCGGGAGTCTTGCTGGCGTTGTTCACGATGGGCTTCGCCACCTTTGTCAACCTGTACGCGACGCAGCCGCTGCTGCCGCGCTTCCGGCAGTTATTCCACGCATCCGAACTCATGGTGAGCCTGACTGTCAGCGCGCCGGTGCTGGCCGTGGCGCTGGCCGCCCCGGTGGTGGGCCTGCTGGCGGACAGGCTGGGGCGCAAACGGGTGATCGTCGCGTCCATGCTGGGCGTCGCGATTCCGACGGCTCTGGCGGCAACGGCGGGGAACCTAGGCCAGCTTATTGTCTGGCGGTTTCTTCAGGGCCTGTTCATCCCGGGCATCATCGCGGTGGCTATGGCCTATATCAGCGAAGAAACACCGCGCCCGTCGGTCGGTTCAACGATGGCGACTTACGTGACGGGAACGGTGGTCGGCGGATTCGCGGGACGTTTCGCGGCGGGGCTTATCGCCGCCCGATGGGACTGGCGGGCGGCTATGTTGGTGCTGGGCCTCGCCACGTTCGCCGGAGCGCTGGCCACGTGGCGGCTCCTGCCTCGCTCCACCCGGTTCATGCCCCACGCCAACACGGCCGCGTCGCTTCAATCCCTGCGGGCGCACCTGCGGAATCCGCAACTGCTGGCCACTTACGCGGTCGGATTCAACGTCCTGTTTTGCCTCGTCGGGGCGTTTACCTACGTCAACTTCTATCTGGCAGATGAGCCGTTTTGCCTGGGGCCGGCCGCGCTGGCTTCGATCTTCGGCGTGTACCTGGTGGGCGCGGTGGTGACGCCCGTCGCCGGGCGAATCCTCGACCGGGTCGGCTGTCGGGCGGCGTTGGTCGGGGCGGCGGGAATGGCCGCGCTGGGGATGTTGTTGACGCTCGCGCACTCGCTTCCGGTGGTGCTGGCGGGCCTGGCCATCGCGGCCTCCGCGGCCTTTACCTGCCAGTCGGCAGCGTCCAGCCACGTGGGCAAAGCCGCCGGCGAGGCGCGCTCCTCGGCCGCCGGGCTCTACGTGGCGATGTACTACCTCGGCGGCTGCTTCGGCTCCGTCCTGCCCGGCTGTCTCTGGAAACAAACGGGATGGTGGGGCTGTGCGGGAATCATGGTCTGCGTGCAAGCGGTGACGGCTTTGATCGCCAATAAGCTCTGGCGGAATTGAGTCCAGGCCGACGACCCGGCATTGTTCCAGCGTAACCCCCGCCGCTAAACCCCCTCAGTCGAGCGGGTCACTGGGATACGGTGTATTCCAGCCAAGTGGCGAAGCTGGAGCGCCGTATTCCAAGCCACTAACACCCCGCGTCCGGCAGACCGCGGCGGCTGCGGCGCTCGCCTGACCGGCCTGGCGCACCTGCAATTCTGCTTCTTGTTTTGACTTTGGATATTTTTGCGCTTGCCCCAATAGTCGAAAGAGATACCTTTGGGCACTCGTTAAACTCGCGAAGGACTATGGAAGACGTACATCTTCATCGGTCTTCCAGCGAGGGTTGTGCGGTTAGCTCAGTGGTAGACAGCGGTTTCGCATAAGTTTTTGAAAAGCCTCACTCCGGCCTGTGTTTTCAGGGGTAGGAGTACTTTCGCATTTTGACCCCATTTTCTTTTTTGTTGACCTCGGCGGCGTTTGGTCTATCCTCACCCTATATATGGCTAGGATTTACCGAACCGCCAAATCCACCCTCGCCTTGCGCCACCGCAAGCGATTCCTCCTTGATCGGCTCAAAATCCGCCCCGACTGCTTGCGGGCCTCGCTGGTGGAGCGTTTCTCCCAGTGTGGCAAAGCTAACTGCCAGTGCCACCACGGCGGTGATAAACACGGCCCCTTCTACTACCTGACCCAGTGTCTGGCCGTGGGCAAGATCAACAAGTTCTTGCTCAAGACCCCCGCCCAGCAGCAAGCCGCCCGCAGCGCCATCGAGCATTACCGCCAACTGCAGGAGCACCTGGAGGAACTGTCCCAGATCAATGCCCAGTTGCTGCGACGGGAGGAACCCTTGCGCGATGACTGACACCCAGTTCAAGGACTTGGACCGTTTTGTCTCCTACGCGGAGAAGCAGTTCGATTTGCCGTTACTGGCAGGCTGTTTCGCCGATGGCCGCGCCGATCCAAAGGTTCCCTCCCGGGCGGTGGGGCTGAGCTTGCTCTTAGGCGAAGTCATTCAGAGCCCCGGCTTGTCGCAGTTAGAAGAAGAAACCAAGTTACCCCAATGGCAACGGTGGGTCGGCTACCACGACCGCATCAGCCACGATACCTTGGGCTATGCCGCCAACCGGATGAGCCCGGAGCAGTTGCGCCGGGCGGGCCGGTTCATCAGCCGCAAGCTCAAACGCGGTAAAGCCTTTGAAGCGAGCAAGATGCACGGGCTGCTGGCAGTCAGTCTGGACGCCAACGAACAATTTTGCAGTGACCACCGCTCTTGTGCGGACTGTCTGACTCGAGAGGTAACCTGCAAAGATGCCCAGGGCAACGAGTTCAAGAAGACCCAATACTACCACAAGCAGGTTTATGCGCAGTTGAGCGGGCCGCGACTCAGTGTGATTCTGGAGGTTGAGCCGATGCGCCCGGGCGAGGAGGAATGCGGGGCGGCTTTGCGGTTGCTGCGCCGGATGCGCCAGACCTATGGCCCCAGGTTCTTTGATCTGGTCGTGGTGGACTCCTGGTATACCAACGGACCGTTTCTCCAAGCGGTGGTCGAGGAACTGGGGTGGCCGGTGGTCGCGGTGCTCAAACAGGAACGTTACGAAATCTATCAGGAGGCGCTGGCGCTGACCCCGGGCGAGCCCACCCACGTGGTGGAACGAGGCGAGGAACCGAACCGGCGTCGAGTGGAGATTTGGGAGGTGCCGGCGCTGCGCTTGAGCGATACCTATACCGACCCGGTTCGGGTGGTCCGCGTGCGGGAACGTTGGACGGAGCAAACGCAGCAGGGCAAGAAGTGGAAGACCGTGGAAAGAGAACAGACCTGGATTTGGGTGGTGGCCGGCGAACTGGACGCCTATAACGGGGCGGCGATCCGGGACTTCGGGCACCTGCGCTGGAAGATTGAGAATAACGCCTTCGGCGAGTTAACCCAACACTGGCACCTGACCCATTGCGCTCATCACAAGCCGGTGGCGGTGCTAGCTCTGTTGTGGATAAAGATCATCGCCTTCACCCTCTTTCACGCCTTTGCCATTGTGCATGGCAAACTTTTCCGATTGGGCAAGGTGACGCTGCAGGAGCTGCGCAAGCGTGTTTACCGCTCGTTGCTCTGTGGCTGGCCCATTCGGTGCTTGAGCGGTTAAGCCAGACCGAGCCACCGACACGCAATCCAACCCGAAGACCGGAATGCCGGGGCCGCCGCCGGAGAATACCGACGCGGCCTTGAAGTGGAGGTTTTGTCTTTAACGGGGAGACCCAGACGATCAAGACGCGGGACGGTTGTCTGGAAAAATATCGAGTGCCTGCCCGACCCCTAAATCCGATTGCCTTTGCGAAACCGCTGAGTGGTAGAGCATTTCCTTGACACGAATGCAAAATAAGGCTATTGTACTAATCCAAACAGCTTTATTTCCCGGCCTTTCTCGTTTGGAAACTGATTACGAATCGCTCGGTTTTGACGGTACGGGAGTTCTTTAGAATCGTTACGGTGGAAGCCTCGCTCGTGGCGGGATGTGCGCAGGTTCTAACTCCTTGCCAAGCCTTGCCAGAACAACCGACAGCCCACACCCAATGCAACAGAACAGGTTGGCGGCTTTTGTGACTGTATTTGTGGCTTGGTTGCGGCAGACGCCGAAGCGGCTGAGATTTGGATTTGTTCGCTGCGGCGGAATCGAACCTCCCGTTCCAATCCGGCGGTTCGCTCCCAAAAAACGCGGAATCCTGATCCTCTATGAAGGCAGTGACTGGTTTTGGAGCCCAAATCCCGAGCATCGCCCGGTGCCCTGTCTTGCGTTACTAGCGATTCCATACCGACCTCTGCCGACGCACTCCGCTGAGTGCAAGATGGCTAGTAAGACCAAGTTTTCCATTGGAACATCAAAGGTTGCGTTGTCGCCGGACCAGAAGGGTGCACGTTCAAGGCCTGCGGGACGCACCAGAATCCGGTTTCGATGCAACCTGTTTTCATCAAGGCAAGCGGCCCCAATCACGGCCGGGTTGGTGACGGGGTGAGGCAAGCGAGCGAATCAGCTAGCGAATTACTTGTTGGCGGATGCCGGCAAAGCCATTATTCCAATCCAATCTTTTTGCGTTTCCGGTAGAGCGTAGCTTGATCAATCCCCAGGACCTGTGCGGCTTCGGCCAGGTTGGAGGTTCGTTCCAGTACTTGACGCAAATGGGCTTCCTCTAATTGCTTCATGGAAACCAACGAACCCGCCTCCAGCGAAGCGCCGTTGGCCTTGGTTCCGGGAGCCATCTGGCCGCGCAATTCCGCGGGGAGGTCTTCCAGGTTAATCTTGTTTCCTTTGGCCATGATGACCGCTCGTTCGATGGCGTTGCGCAGTTCACGCAGGTTGCCCGGCCAGGAGTAGGCGCGGATAGCGGCCAAGGCCGCTTCGGAAAACCCCTCGAGACGGCGGCCGCAGAGCGCGGCAAAATGCTTGCTGTAATGCCCGGCAAAGCGAATGAGGTCGCCTGGGCGCTGCCGCAGCGGAGGCATTTCCGCCATGATAACGTTGAGCCGAAAATACAGGTCTTCGCGAAAGGCGCCCTCGGCGACGCGCNNTCGTTCGTATTCACGTTCCTGAAGCAGTCGCAGCAACTTGGGCTGGATTTCCATCGGCAGGTCGCCGATTTCGTCGAGGAAAAGGGTTCCGCCCGCGGCGGCTTTGACTTTACCCCAATGGTCGCGCAAGGCACCGGTGAAGGCGCCTTTGACGTGGCCAAACAGTTCGCTTTCCAGCAGTTCCTTGGAGAGGCTAGGACAACTCACGGTGATGAACGGTCTATCCGCCAGATGGCTTTGCTGGTGAACGGCGCGGGCCACCACGCTCTTGCCGGTGCCGCTTTCGCCCAGAATGAGAATCGAGGCCGGTGTTTTCGCCGCTCGCAGCAGGGTGTCCATCACCTCTTTCATGAGTGGCGTGCTGGAATCCAAAAGAATCTCCGGACTCTGAGCGTTGCTGTCGCTAACCTCCCGTTCCAACCGCTCGATCTTCTGCTTGTCCTGGTGGACGCGCTGCACGCGGGCGAGCACCAGGTGAAACTGTTCGCGGGTGAACGGTTTTTCCAGAAAGTCCACCGCTCCGCGCCGCATGGCCTCCACCGCGATTTTCACACTGCCCTGCGCGGTAAAAATGATCACCGGCAGGTTGGGCTGGCGCTTGACAATCTGGTCAAGAATGTCGAGGCCTTTTTCCGGCCCAAGATTAAGATCCAGCAGCACCGCATTGAAGTTGCCTTCCTGTAACTCCGTGAGGCCCAACTCTCCCGAGC